>JADJYF010000006.1 GCA_016719885.1 Pseudomonadota bacterium
TCGAGATCCGCGTGCCCGACATCGGCGACTTCGACAACGTCGACGTCATCGACATCATCGTCAAGGCCGGTGACACGGTGCGCGTCGAAGATCCGTTGCTCACGGTCGAAAGCGAGAAAGCCACCATGGACATCCCCGCGCCGGTCGCGGGCGTGGTGGAATCGGTGTCGGCCACGGTCGGCGACAAGGTCTCGGAAGGCGATGTGATCGTCGTACTGCGCGTCACCGAACAGGCGGGCGCGACACCGAGCGCGCCGGTCACAGTGCCGACGCCGCCGGTCAGCCTGCCCAAGACGCCGGCGCCGCGCGTGGCGCCCGCCGCCACCACGGATGCGCCGACGTCGTCCAAAGCCCATGCCAGTCCGTCGGTGCGCAAGTTTGCGCGCGAACTCGGCGTCGACATCGCGCTCGTGTACGGCAAGGGGCCGAAGGGCCGCATCCTGAAAGAAGACGTACAGGCGCACGTCAAGGAAGTGATGCGCGGCACGCGCGGCCACGCCGGCGCGGGCGCGGCGAGCGGCGGCTTCAATCTGCCGGCGGCGCCGGTCATCGATTTCACCAAGTTCGGCGACATCGAAACCACGCCGCTCAACAAGATACGGCGCCTGACAGGGCAGAACCTGCATCGCAGCTGGGTGACCGTGCCGCACGTGTTCCAGATGGACGAAGCGGACATCACCGAGCTCGAAGCGTTTCGCAAATCCAAGGCCGATGAAGCCGAACAGAAAGGCGCCAAGCTGACCCTGCTCGCCTTCCTGGTCAAGGCCGCGGTGGTGGGCCTGAAGAAATTCCCGGACTTCAACGCCTCGCTGTCACCCGACGGCGAATCGCTCATCCACAAGAAATATTTTCACATCGGCATCGCCGTCAACACCGACAATGGCCTGGTGGTACCGGTGATCCGCGACGTCGACAAGAAAGGCCTGTATGAACTGGCCCTCGAAGTGCGCGATCTTTCGAAAAAGGCGCGCGAGCGCAAGCTCATGCCGGCCGAGATGCAGGGCGCCTGCTTCACCATCTCGAGCCTGGGCGGGGTCGGCGGCACCGCCTTCACGCCGATCATCAACATGCCGGAGGTCGGCATCCTCGGCGTTTCGCCGTCGGCCATGAAACCGGTGTGGCGCGGCAACGAGTTCGTGCCGCGCTTGATGCTGCCCTTCACGCTGTCCTACGACCATCGCGTCATCGATGGCGTGGCCGCCGCGCAGTTCACGCGCTACCTCACCACCGTGCTCGGGGATATTCGCCACATCCTGCTGTGATTCGTTGATTTCCGTTCCTGTGGGTGCGAGACTTCATTCGACCTCCTCCCGTGCCTCGCGGCAGTGTCCCAAAGGTGCGGCGGTTTACGCTAGCAGACGGCGCCGACTCCCCCTCCCAGACTGTTCGGCGCCGTCCTGCGTGTCCGCTCATTCGCCCCGCGCCCCCGCGGGGCGATTTTTTTGGGCCCAGGCAACCACCATACCGTGCTGAATTGTCCTCGGCCGCGCTATCTCGGACAATGCGGCCTTTACGCCGCGCGTCGGCCTCACCCACTCCCCTTAAGGACAGTCACCCGTGAAAACCAAGATCACAGAAATGTTCGGCATCGAACATCCCATCATCCAGGGCGGCATGCATTTCGTCGGCTACGCCGAAATGGCGGCGGCGGTATCCAATGCCGGTGGCCTCGGCATCATCACCGGCCTGACCCAGCGCACGCCGGCCGATCTCGCCAACGAGATCCGTCGCTGCAAGGACATGACCACCAAACCCATCGGCGTGAACCTGACCTTCCTGCCGACCGTCACCACGCCCGACTATCCGGGCTACATCCAGGCCATCATCGACGGCGGCGTCAAAGTGGTGGAAACGGCCGGCAACAACCCGGCGCAATGGCTGCCGATGCTGCACGACGCCGGCATCAAGGTCATTCACAAGTGCACCTCGGTGCGTCATTCGCTGAAAGCCCAGTCCATCGGCTGCGACGCGGTCAGCGTCGACGGTTTCGAATGCGCCGGTCATCCCGGTGAAGACGACATCCCGAACTTCATCCTGCTGCCGCGCGCCGCCGATGAACTCAAGATCCCGTTCGTGGCCTCGGGCGGCATGGCCGATGGCCGCTCGCTGGTGGCGGCGCTGTCGCTCGGCGCCGAAGGCATCAACATGGGCACGCGCTTCATGGCCACCCAGGAAGCGCCCATTCACGAGAACGTCAAGCAGGCCATCCTGAAGGCGACCGAACTCGACATGACGCTGGTCATGCGCCCGCTGCGCAACACCGAGCGCGTGTTGAAGAACGCCGCGGTCGAACGCGTGATGCGTAAGGAAAAGGAGCTCGGTTCGAAAATCAGCTTCAATGACATCGCCGAGGAAGTGGTGGGCGTGTATCCGAAGATCATGCAGCAGGGCGAGATGGACGCCGGTGCGTGGTCCTGCGGCCTGGTGGCGGGACTCATTCATGACATCCCGACCTGCAAGGAACTCATCGATCGCATCATGAGCGAAGCGAATGCCATCATTCGCGAGCGCCTGGCGCGCTTCGCCGGCTGATCACCTTTCCTGTGGGGCGACTTCAGTCGCTTCAAGGCGCACCCGGCGCTGTCGTCTGCCCTGAATGTGCGAAGTCTGCCCCAGTAATCGCACTTGGATTGCGGCGCGTCACGGCAAGCCCGCCCCGCGCGGCACCTTCACCTTCTCCACGAACAACACCGCTTCGCGGCTCGCGCTGCGCTTGGCCGAATCGAAGTCCGGCGCGGTGCACAGCATGAGTTCGTTGCCCGCCACGCCGCCCAGCACGCAGGCGTAGACGCCGAAGCCATTGGGTGAATGGACCGTCTCCACCACGCGCCCGTCGGGCGCGACGCGACAGGCGCGCGCGCCCTTCGCATCCGCCACCCACACGTGATCCTCGGCATCGATACCGCAGCCGTCGGGAATGAAATCGGTGTCCAGCATGTGCTCGAAGGAATCATAGGCCGGCACGCGTCCGAGCAATGCGTGTCGACGACGATTGGTCAGCGCGCCGTCGGCGGCGATGTCGAAGGCGGTGAGGCAGGCGCCGAAACTCTCGGCGACGATCAGCATCCGGCCGTCGCCGGTCACCACCGTGCCGTTGGGAAAGCGCAGTCCTTCGGCGGCGACGCTGACGCGCCTGTCGGGATCGACCCGCAACAAGTTGGTCTCTGCCGGCGTCGCCCCGTGGTCGAAGAGATCGAAGCCGAAGTTGCCGACCCAGGCGCGGCCTTGTCGGTCGACCACCATGTCGTTGCAGAACCATGGTGTGTGCGGCGCGAGATCGGCATAGCATTCCGCGCGGCCGTCGGCGGTGTAACGCATCAGGCGGCGGTCGAGCATCGACACCACCAGCATCGAACCATCCGGCAGCCAACCGATGCCGGATGGGCGCTGCGGCAGTTCGGCGACCGGCGTGGCCGCGCCGTCCGGCGTGATGCGCAATACCTTGGGTCCATACATGTCGGCCACGTACCAGGCGCCGTCGTGCCAGCGCGGGCCTTCGAAGAAAGTACCGCCTTCAAAAGGGTTTTCATGAAACGCTCTCCCCTCGTTGCGAGAGCGTTGAAGATAGCGCCATGCGCCAGCCACCACCATGCCTTGGCGCGGGTCGCGCCCGGCCCCCCCAACCTGCGCAATTGACGCCCCGCCCGCGGCCCACCCATAGTCTGAGCCTGTTCTTCAGGAGCCAAGAGCATGGGCACATTCCGCCGCGTCGTCACCGGCCACCGCGCCGACGGCAAATCCATCGTCGCGAGCGACGCCACCGTCAAGAGCGCCGAGGTGCCGGGTCTCGGCGGCATCGAACTCGGCACGCTGTGGGCCTCCGACCGCACCTTCGACTATCCCGACGCTGGCTGCCCTGCGCCGCCCTCCACCTGGTTCCCGCCCATCGGTGGCGTGCGCTTCGCCGAGTTCGTGCTGCCGGCCGGCAGCGATCCGGAGAAGAACGCCGATGCGAGCGGCGACATGGCCGCGGCTGAACAGGCCGCGCCGGGCCTCCTGTCCCATTTCACCGCGGACGCGCCGGGCATGCACCGCTCGGAGACCTGCGACATGCTCTACATCATCTCCGGGCGCTGCGTGCTGGAACTCGACGACGGCTCGGCGACGACCGTCGCCGCCGGTGACGTGGTCGTGCAGAGCGGCACCATGCACCGCTGGAAGAATCCGTTCGACGTACCGTGCCGCGTGATCGGCGCCATCGTCGGCGCGCACATGAAGAAGTAGTCCACCAGTCACTCGAGGGGATTTGCCCATGGCCACCAAGCTCGCCGCCGTCAAGGCGCCCAAGAACAATCTCGCCAAGCTCGGCTTCGACGTCGCGCGCCTGGGGCGCGTGCGCGACGCCGTCAAGGCCGACATCGACGCCGGCCGCTGCCATGGCGTGCGCATGCTGGTTGCGCGCCGCGGTGAAGTGGTGCTCGACCTGTGCGAGGGCTATGCCGAGCGCGCGGCCAACAATCCGCTCAAGAACGATTCGGTGTTCGCCACCATGTCGGTCGCCAAGCAGTTCACCAACGTGCTGGCGCTGTCGCTGGTCGAGCGCGGCCTTTTGAAACTGCATGCGCCGGTCGCCGAACTCATTCCGGAATTCGCGACGCTCGGCAAGGAGAAGGTCAATCTCTTTCATCTGCTGACCCATACCAGCGGCGTGCTGTCGGCCATTCCGCCGGTGCCGGCCGACGTGCTGATGAACATCGACAAGCTCACGGCCTTTGCCTGCGGCCTGCCGCTCGAGTCGCAGCCCGGCGAGCGCGTGAACTATTCCATCCTGCTCGGCCATTCGATCATCGCGGCCCTGTGCCTGCGCGCCGACGGTCGCGGCCGCAGCTATGCCCAGATGTTGAAGGACGACGTGTTCGCGCCGCTCGGCATGAAGGACACCAGCCTCGGGCCGCGCGCCGATCTCATGAAACGCCTGTGCCCGGTGAAGGTCTCCTACGAGAATCTGCCCGCGCTGCTGCCGCCCGCCGCGGTGGAAGGCATAGGCACGCTGCTCGCGACGCCGGGCTGCGAGATCCCCGGTGGCGGCTGCATGACCACCGTGCAGGACGTGCACCGCTTCGCCGAGATGCTGCGCCGGGGCGGCGAACTCGATGGCAATCGCCTGTTGTCGCCGGCCATGATCGACTTCTGCACGCGCAACCACACCGGCAATCTGCGCAACGTGCTGTTCGATATGTGGTTCGGCGTGCGCGGCTGGCTTGAGTACCCGGCCAACATCGGCTGCGGCTTCTTCCTGCGCGGCGAAGGCAACCTGCCAGGCTTGTTCAGCCCGATGAATTCACCGCGCACTTTCGGTGGCTTCGGCGCCGGCTCCACCGGCTTCACGATCGATCCGGAACGCGACTTGAGTTTCGCCTTCCTCTCCACCGGCCTCATGGAAGACAGCTACCACTTCGAACGCATCGGCGTGATGCAGGGCCTGGTATTGGCGGCGATGACGTCGTGCGGTTGCGCCGGCCCCGCCCGGGGCGGCACAGCCCCATGGACTCCATCAGCAACCAGACCTGCATCGTCGGCATCGGCCACACCGAGTACTCGCGCGATTCCGGCCGCAGTGAGATGAAGCTGGCCTGTGAAGCCATCGGCGCCGCCATCGCCGATGCCGGCCTGACGCCCGCCGACATCGACGGCATCGCCAAGTACACGATGGACAACAACGACCCCATCGACATCGCGCGCAACCTCGGCATGCCAGAGCTGCGTTACTTCGGTGAAGTCAACTATGGTGGCGGCGGTGGACCGGTGGGCACCATCATGCTGGCGGCGATGGCGGTGGCCACCGGCCAGGCCAAGGCGGTGGTGGCGTTCCGCGCCATGAACGAACGCTCGGGGCGCGGCACGCCGCGTTTCGGTCAGGCCGCCACCGCGCCCGGCGCGGCCGGTGTCGCCAGTTATCTCTCACCCTATGGCCTGTTCAGTCCCGCGCAGATGGTCGCCATCGCGGCACGGCGTCACATGCATCTGTATGGCACCGAGTCGCGCCACTTCGGTGAAATTGCGGTGACGTGTCGTCACCATGCCAACATGAATCCCGACGCCATGATGCATGGCCGGCCGATGAGCATCGAGGATCACCAGGCCTCGCGCATGATTGCCGACCCTTTGCGTCTGCTCGACTGTTGTCTCGAGACTGACGGCGGCGCGGCCGTGGTCATCACGCGTGCCGACCGTGCCCGCGACCTGCGTCATCCCCGCGTGTTCATCGCCGGCGGCGGGCTGGGCGCGGGGCATTGGAACCATCGCTCGATCCTGAAGGACATGGACAGCGTCGAAAGCGAATCGACCGTCATCGCCAAGCACGTGTTCCGCGATGCCGGCATCAAGCATGCGGATATCGATGTACTGTTCATCTACGATCACTTCACGCCGTTGGTGATGATGGCCATCGAGGATTTCGGCTTCTGCAAACGCGGTGAGGGCAAGGACTTCGTGTCCAACGGCCGCCTGCGCTGGCCCGATGGCGAACTACCCATGAACACCAGCGGCGGCAATCTCTCGGAAGGCTACATGCACGGCATGCAGAACGTCATCGAAGCGGTGCGCCAGTTGCGCGGCGTGGCGCGTTGCCAGGTCAAAGGTGCGCGCCATGCGTTCGTGTCGGCCGGCAACGCGGTGCCGACCTCGGCCATGATCTTGAGGAACGAGCTGTGAGTGAACTGTCGTTTCCCTACCCCATTCCCGAGTACGGCACCGAACCCTACTGGGCCGCCTGCAACGAAGAGCGCCTGGTGATGCAGCGCTGCAAGTCTTGCGGCAAGTTCCGCTGGCATCCGGCGCCGCTCTGTACGTTCTGCGCCGACGACGCTTACGACTGGGCGCCGCTGTCGGGCCGCGGGCGCGTGTACAGTTGGACGGTCATCACCCATGCCGTGCATCCGGCCGCGGTGGCGCGGGTGCCCTACGTGGTGGTGGAAGTGGAACTCGCCGAGCAGCCGAACCTGCGCATGATCAGCAATCTCGTCGACTGTGAGCCGGCCGCCATCGCCTTCGATGCCGACGTGACGCGTGGCGTTCACACCCACGCCCGCTGGCCAGAAGCTGCCGGTCTTTCGACTCGCCTGAGGTAATGCCATGAACAATCGCAAGCCCCACATGTTGTCCGGCTACCGGGTGCTCGATCTGACCCGTGCCGCCGCCGGCCCGACCTGCACGCGCATGTTCGCCGAGATGGGCGCCGACGTGATCAAGGTCGAGTCGGCGCCCGACGGCGAGATGTCGCGCGCCATGTCGCGCATCCGCAATGACCGCAGTCTCTACACCATCCAGCAGTGCCTGAATAAACGCAGCCTGTGCATGGATCTGCGCAATCCGGAAAGCATTGCGCTGCTGAAGGAACTGGTGCCCCATTGCGACATCGTGGTCGAGAATTTCAAGCCCGGCGTGATCAAGACCATGGGCCTCGGCTACGAGGTGCTGAAGTCGCTGCGCGAGGACATCATCCTGTGTTCGATTTCAGCGCTCGGCCAGACCGGCACGCTCGCCCACAAGCCGGGCTATGACTACATCGCCCAGGCCTATTCCGGCATCACCTCGATGGTCGGCGACCCGGATGGCCTGCCGGATCTCACGCTTGCCGCCATCGGTGATGTGTCCACCGGTGTCACCGCCGCGTTCGCGATTGCCGCCGCCCTGCTCGACCGCCATCGCAGCGGCGAAGGCCAGCATCTCGACATCGCCATCCTCGATTGCTACTACCACTACCACGAAGTGAACGTGCATCGCTTCAGCGCCAGCGGCGGCGCCATCCAGCCGACCCGCACCGGCAGGCACATGAACTACATCTGCCCGGGCGGCATCTTCCAGGGCAATGGCGGCGGCATCATGATCATGGCCTTCCTGCACCACTTCAAGGATCTCGCCGCCGCCATGGGCCGTCCGGAACTCGCCACCACGCCAGGCTGGGAGAACGACAACGTACGGCTGGAACGGCGCGACGAAGTCATCGGCGTCATCGAGGCGTGGCTCGCGACCTTGCCGTCGGTCGATGCCGCCATCGAGATCCTCGAACGCCACAACGTGCCCTGTGCGCCGATCCTGTCGGTGGCCGACACCGTCAGCCACCCGCATCTCGTCGCGCGCGGCACGGTGCGCACCGTCAATGATCGCATCGCCGGCGAGTTCCAGATTCCCGGCCATCCCATTCATTCCAACCGCTACCCGGCCAACGATCCGGAACTGGTGGCGCCCATGCTGGGCGAACACAATCGCGAAGTGTTGATGGAAGTGCTGGGCAAGGACGCGGCGACGGTCGATGCGCTGGAGGCCAAGGGCGTGCTGCAATCGAAGCCGTATTGATCCTGTAGGTGCGAATTCATTCGCACACTAAAATGCCGTGGCGTGGCGCCTTGCCGCGCCTTCAATGTGCGAATGAATTCGCACCTACAGAAACGCTCACAGGAACTCCCATGGACGCCCATTCCGTCGACAACGCCCTGACTTCGCGCCGCTCGGTGCGCGCCTTCCTGCCCACCGAGGTGCCGCGCCACACCGTGGAGCACATCCTGACCGTCGCTGCGCGCTCGGCCTCCGGCACCAACATTCAGCCCTGGCAGGTACATGTGCTGACCGGAGCGGCCAAAACGCGGCTGTCGAACGCCATCCTCGAGGCCTTCAACAACCCCGCGCTCAACGCCGAGCATAGCAGCGAGTTTCCAATCTATCCGAGTGAATGGATCTCGCCCTTCATCGACCGCCGGCGCAAGGTCGGCTGGGATCTCTATACCCTGCTCGGCATCGGCAAGGGCGACCGTGAACGCACCCATGCCCAGCACGCGCGCAACTTCCAGTTCTTCGATGCGCCGGTCGGACTCATCTTCACCATTCATCGCGCCCTGGGCTACGCGGCGTGGATTGACTACGGCATGTTCATGGGCAATGTCATGACCGCCGCGCGCGGCCACGGCCTGCATACCTGTCCGCAGTTCGCCTTCACGCAGTTCCATCGCATCATCAGCGCCGAACTCGGCCTGCCACCAGAGCAGAAAGTGCTGTGCGGCATGTCGCTGGGCTACGAGGACACCCGCGCCGTCGAGAACACGCTGGTCAGCGAACGCGCGCCGCTCAGCGATTGGGCGACTTTTCACAGCGCCTGACAGCGCGGGAGGGCCCTCACATGCAACGACTGTCGACGCGATTCACCGCCATGCTTGGCATCGAGCACCCGGTCATGCAGGAGGGCCTCGGGCCCTACAAGACCGTGGCGCTCGCCGCGGCGGTGTCGAACGCCGGCGGTCTCGGCACCGTCAGCATTCCCGGCATCAGCGAAGAGCCGCGTGCCGGCGCCGCCAAGCTGCGCGGCTATATCGACGAGGCCTGCGCCCTCACCGCCAAGCCCTTCGCGGTCAACATCCCGGTCGGCACCGACAAGCACGGCAATGTGCCGGCCTTCAGCTCGGCCTACGTGCAGGCGGTGGTGGACGCGGTCAAGGACGCTGAAGTCGCGAAACGGCTGCGCGTCATCACCACCTCGGCCGGTGCGCCGGCGGCGGCGCGGCGCATGATCGAAGGCTCGGGGCTCGTGCATGTGCACAAGGTCGGCGGCACGCGCCAGGCTGAGCGCGCCGAGGCCGACGGCGTGGACATGATCATCGCCTCGGGCTACGAAGCCGGCGGCCATACCCATGCGCGCCCGGTGCACACCTTCGTGCTGGGCCCAAGCGTGACGGAGGCGGTGAAGTGCCCGGTGATCCTGGCCGGTGGAGTGCGCGACGGACGCGGCCTCGCGGCCGCGCTCGCGATGGGCGCCGAGGCGGTGGCACTCGGCACGCGCTTCGTCGCCAGCCATGACAACCCGGACTGGCATCCGAACTACGCCGCGCACATCCTCGCCGCGCGCGAAGGCGACGACACCCTGTTCCAGGCGCTGTACGGCCCGTCGCGCATCCTGCCGAGTCGCGCCATCGCCGAACTGCATGAATTCGAAAGCCGAGCCGGCATCACGGAAGAGGATCTGACGCGCTTCAAGGACGAACGCCTGATCGCCGCGCAGCGCGACGGCGACATGCAGGGCGGCATCCTGCCCTGCGGGCAGATAGCGGGCGCGATCAACGATCTCATCCACGTCGCGGAATTCGTGCCGGGCATGGTGCGCGAGGCGATCGCGGTGCTGGGGCGCGCGGTCTTCAGGGCGGCGGGGGGGGGGGGGGGGGGGGGGGGGGGGGGGCCAGCCGCCAGGATCGTATCGTGCCAGTCGCGACGTGTCGGTCGCCACGCGTCATCCGCACCACCGCCACGCTCACCAGCGCAGGGGGGGTTAGGCCTGACATTCGAACCGGCGCAGCCCGATCAACCGATGACGCCGGCCTCACGCCACGCGGAAATCTCCGCCGTCGAACATCCCACCGATCGCAGCAGTTCCTCGGTGTGTTCGCCCAAGGCCGGCGACGGCCGCCGCACACCAAGGCGCTCTCCGTCGAACACCGCCGCCGCGCGCGCCTGCTTCATGCGCCCGGCCACGGGATGGTCGTACTCGATGACGGACTGGCCGTGTTGCACGCGCGGATCGTCGGCGACTTCATCGAGACGGTTGACCTTGGCGCAGGGCACATCGGCTTTTTCGAGCCGGGCGATGACGTCGGCGCTGGTGAACCTGGCGGTGGCGGCCTTGATCTCGCCGAGCATTTGCGAATAGTTGGCAAAGCGCAGCGTCAACGACGTGAAGCGCGAGTCCTGCAGCAGGTGTTCAAGGCCGAGCACGCTGCACACGCCGGCGAACTCGCCGTCGCCGACGATGATCAGGGTGATGTGGCCGTCCTTGGTCGGGAACAGTTCGTAGAACGAGGCGATGAGCGGCTTGGCCGTGAAGCCTTCGCTGCCGACGAAGCTGTCGTTCCAGAACACTTCCGGCCACAGGAACGCGAGGCTCGCGTCCAGCATCGACAGTTCCACATGATGACCGCCGACCGCGCCGCGGGCGCGCGCGAACAGCGCGGCCGCGATCGCCTGGGAGGCGGTCAGGGCCGCGACCTTGTCGCTGGCGATGGTCTTCATGAGCTGCGGTTCGCCGCCCACGCCCTGCGCGGCGGCAAAGCCCGACACGCTCTGGATGACCGGGTCGTAGACGCGCTGTCCGGCCGCCGGGCCGGTTGCGCCGAAGCCCGAGATCGAGACATAGACGAGATTGGGATTGACGCGCTTGAGGTCCTCGAAGCCGTAGCCCGCGCGGTCCAGCGCGCCGGGCCGCGAGTTCTGCACGAACACGTCGGCGCTCTCGATGATCTTGTACAAGGCCGGGCGCAGCGCGGGGTTCTTGAGGTCGACCGCCATCGAGCGCTTGTTGCGATTCATCTGCGCGAAATAGGCCGATACGCCACCCCGCACCCCGCCCACGTGCCGCGCCGGGTCACCGCTGCCGACGGTCTCGAAACGAATGACGTCCGCGCCCTGGTCCGCCAGCATGCCGGTCGCCATGGGACCGGAGGCGTTGGTGGTGACGTCGATGATCCTGATGCCCTGCATCGGTTGCATTGCTGATTCCTCGAAAGCGTAGTGAAAACCCGGCCGGAGTGGCGTGGACGACGGGATTGTAAGCGCTGGTCCGCGTGGTTTGTCACCGGGTAGTACGCCCGCTTACTATTCGGACCATCATCACCCGGGACGCGGCCCGGGGGCCGCCGCCGGCGGCTCCCACGCACGCGCCAGGCACGGCCCAGCGAGCACCATGAGCACCATCGAGTTCAATCCCACCTTGCGTGAAGTGCAGCAGGATCCCTACCCCTGGTATCGCCGTCTGCGCGACGAGGCGCCGGTGTACCGCATCCCGGCCTTGAATGCCTACGGCCTGTTCCGCTACGACGACTGCAAGCACACCTTCCTGCACCCCGAAACCTACTCGGCGCGCGATTTCATCACCCAGGCCTTCGGCGATCTCGACCCGGTGCCGGAAACGCCGTCGCTGATCGCCATGGACCCGCCGGCACATACGCCGCTGCGCAAGCTCGCCGGCCAGGCGTTCTCGCCGTCGGTGACGCGCGGCCTCGAGCCACGCATCAAGGCCATCGTCAGCGACCTGCTCGATGAGATCATGGCGCGCGGCCACGAGTTCGACTTCGTCGCCGACTTCGCCGCCTACGTGCCGGTCAGCGTCACCGCCGAATTGCTGGGCGTCGACAAGAGCCAGCGCGAGAACTTCAAGATCTGGACGGCCGATCTCTTGAACGCCGCCAATCGCGCGTCGTTGAGCGCGGCGGACGTCGAACGCATCCGCGCCAGCGTCGCGGAGCTGCGCGCCTATCTCGAGCGCAGCATCGCCGAGCGCCGCATCAATCCTGGCGACGACTTCATCTCGCTGCTGGTCAAGGCCGAGGAAGGCGGCGACGTGCTGAGTTCCATCCAGGTGCTGAGCATCGCGGTGCTGACCCACTTCGGCGGCTCCGAGACGCCGTCGCACATGATCAGCAGCGCACTCATCGCCTTGAGCGAGAACCCGGACGCCTTCGCCATGCTGCGCGCCGAGCCCAAGCTCTCGGCCAATGCGATCGAGGAAACGCTGCGCTACTGGTCGCCGGTCAACCTGGTGTTCCAGACCGCGGTGCATGACGTCGATGTCCATGGCGTGACCATCCCGGCCGGCGCCTACGTGTTGTCCTACATCAGTTCGGCCAATCGCGACGAACGACGCTTCGCCGATCCGGATCGCTACGACATCCAGCGCGATGCGCATCATCACCTGTCGTTTGCCCATGGCCCGCACTACTGCCCGGGCGCGGCGCTCGGCAAGCGCATGGGCACGATTGCACTGGAGGCGGTGCTGGAGCGCATGCCCAAGCTGCGTCGTCTCGACGCCGCCACGGACTGGCTGCCGTCGCTGTGGGTGCGCGGCGCGCGCAGCTTGCCGGTGGCCTGGTGACATGACGACACCAGCCCAATCTGACGCAACCCTCCTGATCCACGGCGGCAGCGTGGTCGATGGCCTCGGCAACGCGCCGCGCGTCGCCGACGTACTGCTGGCGGGCGAGCGCATCGTCGCGGTCGAGCCCGGTCTCGACGCGCGCACCGCGCCCGAGGTGCCGCGCATGGACGCGCGCGGTCTCACCGTCATGCCCGGCCTCATCGATGCCCATTGCCACATCAGCTTCGACGAGCCGAATTCCAACGACGAGTTGTTCTTTCATCGTCGCGAGGGTCTCGCCGCGATCATCGCCGCGGCCAACGTGCAAAAGCTGCTGGCCGCCGGCGTGACCGGTTTCTTCGACGCCGATTCGCTGTGGGAAATAGGCGTCGATCTGCGCGACGCCATCGAAGCCGGCATCGTGCGCGGACCGCGCATGACCACCGGCGGCAATGCGCTCTTGACCTCGGTGGGCGGCACCGCCGGCCGCCTCATTCCCGACGAGGGCCGGCGCGGTTACGGCGTGGTGGTGCACAGCCGCGACGACATCGTGCGCGAGGTGCGCCGCCAGATCAAAATCGGCGTCGACTGGATCAAGGTGCACGTGACCGGCCTGACGCCGCGCCAGAAAGTGAAAGGCGAAGTGCAGGTGTGGTCGCTGGATGAAATGAAGCTGGTGTGCGACACCGCCCACGAACTCGGCACGCCGGTGGTCGGCCATTGTCGCGGCGCCTCCAGCACCCGCGACGCGGCGCTGGCCGGCTTCGACATGATCCTGCACGCGACCTACATGGATGAAGAGGCGCTCGCCGCGGTGGTCGACCGACGCGTGCCGATCGTGCCGACCTTCACCTTCCAGGCCAATCTCGCCGACTACGGCGCGGCGGTCGGCGCCTCGGAAGGCATTCGCAAGTTGTTCCAGAAAGAGATCAGCGACAGCGCGGTGATGCTGAAGCGTGCTTTCGATGCCGGCGTGCCGCTGTTGTGCGGCACCGAGTCGGGCTTTTCCATCACGCCCTACGGTGACTGGCATTACCGCGAACTGGAAGTGTTCGTGAACGACCTCGGCCTCACACCCTTGCAAGCCATCACCGCCGCCACCAGCGCCAATGCCTTCGCGCTGGGTCTCGCCGGCGAAACCGGTGCCATAGAAAGCGGCCGGCTCGCCGACATCATCGTCATCGACGGCGACGTGGCACGCGACGTGCGCCTGCTCGGCGAGCGCCAGCGGCTGCGCCACGTGATCCTGAACGGCGAGGTGGTGGATACCGCGCCTCCCGCGCCGCGTCGCGATCCGCCCGGCTGGCGCGCGCCCCACTACGGCACGCGCATCCTGCGGCGCGAGGTGGTGGACGGCTTCGACGACGAAGACGTGAAAGCACCATGAGCCTCGCCAACGCCACCAGCATCGACCTGCACGCCCACGCGGTGCTGGAAGAAACAATGGGCGCGGCCGGCCGCTACGGCCCCGAACTGGGCTACGAGGACAAGCCGCGCTTTCGCGTCGGTAATTACGAACTGCACGGCGTGCGCTATCGCGGCAGCCCGTTCATGGATGTCGACCTGCGCCTCGCCGCCATGGACCGCGCCGGCATCGACTACCAGTTGCTGTCGCCCAATCCCCTGACTTATTTCCATTTCATCGAGCCGCCGCTGGCGCGCGACTTCTGCCGCACCCACAACGATGCGCTGGCCGCGCAGGTGGCGCCCCATCGCGAGCGGCTCGCGGCCTGCGCGGCGGTGCCGATGCAGGACATCGGCTTCGCGATCGAAGAGACGCAGCGTGCCGTCACCGAACTCGGCATGGTCGGCCCCTACATCGGCACGGATTTCGGCCGGCCGCTCGACGACCCGGCGCTCGACGCTTTCTACGCAGCCCTGGTCGCGCTCGACGTGCCGCTGTTCATCCATCCGGCACCGGCCGGTATCGACGGTCCGGCCGGCGATCCGAATCTCAAACGCTTCGATCTCGACATCATCATCGGCTTCGCCGCGCAGGAGACCATCGCGGTGTGCACGCTCATCTACGGCGGCGTGCTGGAGCGCCATCCCAAGCTCGACATCTGCATCAGCCATGGCGGCGGCGCGACCGGCTACCTGTTCGGACGCATGGCCAGCGCCGCGCGCAAGCGGCCATGGGCGCGCGAAGAACTGCGTGCCGATGGCGCCTTCGAAGCGCTGCTGCATCGCCTGTGGTTCGACATCCACGTGCACGCGACCGAATCGGTCGCGCTGCTGCGTTCGCGGGTGAACTGCGAGCGGCTGGTGTTCGGCACCAATTTCGCGGGCTGGGATCAGCAGCAAGGTGACGTGCGCGAAGAAGCGCGCCCCTATGCCGCCAACGCGCGCCGCCTGCTGCGCGCCTGACCATCTTCATTCGCGGGGAGTATTCATGAGCGAACTCGAACAATTGAAGCGCAGCATCGACCGGCTCGAATCGCGCTTCGCCATCAGCGAACTGGTGACGGCCTACGCGGTGGCCTGTGACGAACACGACATGCCGCGCCTGACCGGCCTGTTCACCGCCGACGCGGTGTTCGACTCACCGAGCGGCGCGATGGTGGCGCATGGCCGCGATGCCATCGAATCGATGTTCATCGAGCTGTTCAAGGTACGTGGCCCGGCATTTCACTGGACGCACGATCACACGGTGAGCTTCGATGAGCGCGATGCGGATCGCGCCACCGGCCTGGTGCTGAGCCATGCCGAGACCTGCCCGGCCGAGGTCGTGAGCCTCGCCGCGATGCGCTACAACGACGAATACCGGCGCGAGAACGGGCGCTGGCATTTCGCCCATCGCACCATCAATTTCCTCTACTACGTGCCGGTGACCGAGTTCCCGACGGTGTTCAAGAGCCGCGACCGCCTGAGCATACGCGGCACGCGCATGCCGGCCGATTATCCGGAAACCCTGGCCTGCTGGCAGGCCTTCCACGCGCAACACGTTGTCGAGAAATAAGCGAGACCGCCGCCATGACGCGCCATGAAGAAATGCTCGACCTCACGCGCCGCGCGCTGCAGCACTACCGCAATGGCACCACCGACCAGGCGCCGTCGGTGATGAGCCAGCCGGTGGCGGCCTATGTCGACGAAGCCCGTTACCAGCGCGAAGTCGAGCGCGTGTTCAAGCACCTGCCGCAGGCCCTCGCGCTCAGCATCGAGATCCCGCAGGCCGGCGACTACCGCGCCATGCAGGTGCTGGACGTGCCGGTGATCGTGGTGCGCGGCAAGGACGGCCGCGCGCGCGCGTTCCTGAACGCCTGTCGTCATCGCGGCGCCAAGGTCTGCCAGCACGGCAGCGGCAACGCGCGCGTCTTCACCTGCCCCTACCACGCCTGGGCCTACAACGAGCAGGGCGCATTGATCAGCCGTTACGCCGCCGACACCTTCGGCGAAGTCGATCATGCGAGCCTGGGCCTCACCGAACTCGACTGCGCCGAGCGCGCCGGCCTGGTGTTCGTCAAGTTGACGCCCGGCGAGGCGCTGGACATCGATACCTGGCTCGGCGATTTCGCCGCCGAGCTCGGCAGCTTGAAACTCGACAGCTGGCACATCTACACGCAGCGCGAACTCGACGGCCCAGGCTGGAAAGTCGCGCTCGACGGCTATCTCGAGGCCTATCACCACAATTCGCTGCACGGCAAGACCGTCGGCAAGATGACCATCGGCAACCTGCTGGTGCTCGATACCTACGGCCCCCATCAGCGCCTGACCTTTGGCCGCAAAACGCTTGCCGAACTCGTCGACCAGCCGGAATCGAGCTGGGAAGTGGACAAGCACATCCGTCTCATCCACAACTGTTTCCCCAACCTGTCGGTGTCCGGCATCCTCGGCGATCATTGCCTGGTCAGCCAGATCTTTCCCGGCCCGACGCCGACCACCACGCTCACGCGCCAGACGGTGCTGGTGGCCACGCCGCCGGTCAGCGAAGAACAGCGCGCGGCGTCGGAGTTGTTCAGCAGCATGGTGCTGCAGGCGGTGCGCGACGAGGACTACGCGGTCGGCCGCACCATCCAGGACGGTTTGAAATCCGGCGCCAACCTCGACTTCCTGTTCGGCCGCAACGAGCCGGCCGTGCAGAACTATCACAACACCATCGCGCGACTGATGGCCGGCGCCTCGCGCTGAACGCCGCACAGGATTTCCGGATACCCGCCATGAGCACGAACAAACCGCAGAACCTCGAACATCTCGCCCGGCAGTTCGACATCGACGACCCGCTGTTCGCGACGCACTTCGAAGACGTGCTCGAACACCTGGTGGCGAAATGCCCGGTGGCGCACAGCACGGTCGGGCCCGGCTACCGCGTGTTCAATCGCTATCGTGATGTCAGGCGCTGCGCGATGGACTGGCGCAGCTTCAGCAGCGCCGACGGCTGGATGTTGAATCCGCCGGAAGGCAACATCGCCATCCTGCCCGAGGATCTCGACCCGCCCTATCACACCGAGTGGCGGCGCGCGCTCAACAGCTTCTTCACCGCCGGCGCCTGCGAAGCGCTGGAGGCGCCGGCGCGCGCCTATGCCGCCGAACTGGTCGAACGCTTCGCGGCGCGCGGCGAGTGCGAATTCGTCGCCGACTTCGCCGCGCAGTTGCCGGGCCTCATCCTGTTCAAACACATCCTGCCGGTGCCGGTCGCCGAACTGCCGACCTTGTTCAACGACATCGACGTCTATTCCTTCGGCCCCATGGATCAGCGTGCCGACGCCTTCGGTCGCGTCTACACCTACCTGCAGGGCTTTCTCGAACAGCGCGCCCGGGAGCCATCTCGCGGCGGTGACATCGTCGACGTGATACTCGCCGGCGTCGACAAGGACGGCGCGCCCTGCTCGTGGGAAGACAAGATCCACGTGGTGCTGGACGTGGTGTTCGCCGGCCTCGCCACCACCACCCACGCCATCTCGGGCGCTATCTATGCACTTGCCACGGACCCCTCGATACGCGCAGCCTTGGCGCGTGACCCGGCGCGCATGCATACCGCCGTCGAGGAAACGGTGCGTCTCTATGCGCCGGTGGTGGCGGTGGGTCGCAGCGTGCGCCAGGACTGCGAGGTGGCGGGCGAGCAGCTCAAGGCCGGCGATCGCGTGGCGTTGAACTACGCCGCCGCATCACGCGACCCGGAAGTGTGCACGCAGCCGGAACGTTTCGACATCGAGCGCGAGGAAGTGGTGCACACCGCGTTCGGCGTCGGCCCGCATCGCTGCCTGGGTGAACACCTGGCGCGGCTCGAGATCCGCGTGGCGGTGGAAGAATTCCTGAAGCGCATTCCGGATTTCGAACTGGCGCCCGGCACGCAGCCGGTATACGAGAGTGGGCAGTTGCGCACCATGAAGAATCTTCATTTGCGCTGGCAAGTGGCCTAGTCTCCCCGTAGGTGCGAATTCATTCGCACATTGAATTGCCAGGGTCGACGCAGCGCCGCGCGGTTCAATGTGCGAATGAATTCGCACCTACAACATTGGCAAGCTTCCGAGCCGCAGGAGCCGCTTGATGAAAACCCTCACCATCAACCGCCAGCAGCGCGAACTCGATTCTCCCGATGACACCCCACTGCTGTGGGTCCTGCGCGACGAGCTCGGCCTGACCGGCACCAAGTACGGCTGCGGCAAAGCGCTGTGCGGCGTCTGCACGGTGCTGGTCGACGGCGCGCCACGGCGAGCGTGCATCACGCCCCTGGCCGCCCTCGACAAGCACGCCGTCACCACCATCGAAGGCGCCGACTCCAAGGTCGCACGCGCCGTGATCGAGGCCTGGACCGCGCTCGACGTCGCGCAGTGCGGCTACTGCCAATCCGGGCAGATCATGGCCGCGACCGCGCTGCTCGAAAGCAATCGCCGACCGAGTGACGCCGACATCAACGCCGCCATGGATGCCATCCTGTGCCGCTGCGCAACCTATGTGCGCATACGCGCGGCCATCCATGCGGCGGCGGAGGCGCTGGCATGAACAATCCGATCACCGTGCTCGGTCGCCGGGATTTTCTTAAAGTCGGCCTCGCCGCGAGCAGCGGCCTGTGGCTGGGACTGCGGCTGGACGACGCGGCGGCGCTGGATGCGCCGGCCACTGGCGATTTCGCGCCCAACGCCTTCGTGCGCATCGGCCGCGACGACAGTGTGACCGTCATCGCCAAGCACCTCGAGATGGGCCAGGGCGTGCATACCGGCCTCGCCACCCTGCTCGTCGAAGAACTCGACGCCGATTGGGCGCAGCTGCGCATCGAGGCGGCGCCGGCCGACGCGAGTCGCTACAACAATCTCAAGTGGGGCCCTTACCAGGGCACCGGCGGCAGTTCGTCGATCAGCAACGCGTGGCTGCAGATGCGCGAAGCGGGCGCCATGGCACGTGCACTGCTGGTGTCGGCGGCAGCCGCGCAATGGCAGGTCGATGCCGGCGAGGTCACGGTCGTCAAAGGCCGCGTGCGACATGCCGCCAGCCAACGGGAAAGCGGCTTCGGCGCCTTGGTCGACGCCGCCGCGCGCCTGCCGCTGCCCGGCGAAGTCAAGCTCAAGGCGCCACGGGATTTCGTCTACATCGGCAAGTCCGCGCCGCGCAGCGACGGCGCCGCCAAGAGCCGTGGCGCGGCCCTCTACACCATCGACCTGCGTCTGCCCGGCATGCGTCACGCGGTCATGCTGCATCCGCCGCGTTTCGGCGCCACGCCGGCGAAAGTCGACGATACCGCGGCGCGTGCCGTGCCCGGCGTCCATGCCGTGCTGCGCTTCGACGAGGGCGTGGCGGTGGTCGCCGATTCGTTGTGGGTGGCGCTGCGCGGCCGCGATGCACTCGCGGTCGAATGGAACGACAGCGCCGCCCTGCGCCTCGACAGCGAAGCGCAACGCCAGGACTACCGCGAACGCGCCGCACGTGCCGGCCAGGCGCTGCGCAACGACGGCGACGTCGAGGCCGCGCTCGGCGCGGCGCCGTCCGTGGTCGAGGCTACCTACGAAGTGCCTTACCTCGCGCATGCCTCGATGGAGCCCATGAACTGCGTTGCGCAACTCGGCGAACACGGCTGCGATCTGTGGTACGGCGCGCAATCGCTCACCAGCGATCAGGCCAAGGTCGCCGCCTTGCTGGACATCGCGCCGACGCAGGTCAGGATCCATCAACAGTTTGCCGGCGGCTCGTTCGGCCGGCGCGCCGATATCGGCGCGGGTTACGTGCTGGAAGCGGTGCGCATCGCGCGGGCGCTCGGCGACGGTCGCCCGGTGAAACTGCAATGGACGCGCGAAGACGACATGCGTGGCGGTCGTTACCGGCCGGCCGCGACCCACGCCTTGCGCGGCGCGCTGTCCGCCGACGGCGAACTCACGGCCTGGCAGCAGCGCATCGTCTGCCAGTCGCTGTGGGGCGGCGACGGTCTGCGTGCCGGCAAGGTCGACAAGACCATTCACGAAGGCGCGTCGGACCTGCCTTACCGGGTGACGAACTTGTGCGTAGAAGCGCACGTCGCAGATATCGCGCTGCCGGTGCTGTGGTGGCGTTCGGTGGGCCATACCCATACCGCGTTCGCCGTCGAATGCTTCATCGACGAGCTGGCGCACGCGGCCGGCAAGGATCCGGTCGCGCTGCGCCGCGCGCTGTTGCGTGACGATCCGCGTCGGCTCGCGGTGCTGGATCTCGCCGCACGCGAGTCCGGCTGGGGAACCGCGCTGCCCGCCGGGCGTGGACGCGGTATCGCCGTGCATCGCTCGTTCGGCACCTGGGTCGCTGAAGTGGTGGAAGTCAGCACCGATGCCGACGGCGGCTTCAAGGTCGAACGGGTGACGGTGGCCGTCGATTGCGGCCTCGCCATCAATCCGGACGTGATTCGCGCGCAGATGGAGGGCGGCGTCGGCTATGCGCTGTCAGCGGCGCTCGCGGGCGAGATCACCTTGAAGGATGGCGTGGTGCAGGAGAGCAACTTCGACACCTATCCGCTGCTGCGCATGTCGCAGATGCCGCCGATAGAGGTTCACATCGTGGCGTCGGAGGAAGCGCCGAGCGGCGTGGGCGAACCCGCTGTGCCGCCGCTGGCGCCGGCGCTCGCCAACGCCCTGTTCGCGGCGACCGGCAAACGCCAACGACGACTGCCGTTCCGCGGCGGCGTCTGACCTGCCTCACATGGCGCGGCGACGACGCGCCGCGCCCAGCAGCAGCGCACTGCCGAGCAGCCAGGCCGAGGCCGGCAGCGGTACGCCTTCGGCCTTGAAGCTGCCGTCGGTGTCGCCATTCGCGAACACCAGCACACCGCCCGAGGTCATGACGTTCTCGATATCCCATTGCAGCAGGCTGGCGAGCCCGGTGATCGGACCAAGCGGGAAAGAGAAGTCGTAATCGCTGGGCACCTGAAATACATTGTAGAGGTCGGTACCGATGGGTCCGCCACGCGACAAGCCGAGATTGCCGACCGTGTTGAACACGCGCAGCGTACTCAGCACCGCGAAATCGCCCACGCCCTCGATGTGCACCGCGACCGACGCGAAGTCCAGGTAGCGGCAGTTGTCGACGCCGCAGGCAGCACTGTTGGCGGGGTCGGCCTCGCCGACGATGGCGAACGCGCTGTTCTCGAAGCCGAAGGCATCGAGGCTGCCCGAACCGTGGCCGGTGAAGGTGTAGCGCAGGGTTGCGGCGCCGGCTGGCAGCGCCAGGAGCGTCGTGGAGATTGCGCAGATCAGCATGAGCGCAATGGGGTGAATCCTTTTCATGACTGACTCGCTGTCGTGGTCCTGGTGAGTGAAGATGTACGACTCGCGCCGCGCCGGCAGCCTGTCGTGCCGGCGCAAGTGTCGGTGCTGACGGGCCGAGAAAGAAGCCGCGACAGGCGCGAAATTCATTCTTTGTGACAGGGTTCCGCGATTGGTCCTCAAGAAATTCGTGTTCCAGATTTGCGTCGCGCCCTGCCCGCCGAACACCTCGGCGATGTGCAAGGCGTGCAGCGCATGAGCGTTTCAGTGTCGCGTGCCGCGACGGCTCCAAACCCCTGGCGGCATCGTCACGGCCCGCTCATCTGGGCGCTAGGCGTGGCGCAGGTGGTGTCATGGGGCACGCTGTACTACGGTTTTCCGCTGTTCGTGGTACCGATGCAGAAAGAGTTCGGTTGGTCGCTCGAGGCCCTGAACGGTGCACTGAGCGCGGGCTTGCTGGTGTCGGGGCTGTGCACCTACGGCGCGGGCGCCTGGATCGACCGCTACGGTGGCCGCGGGCTCATGGCCTGCGGCTCATTGGGCACGGCGCTATTGCTGCTGGCGTGGTCGCAGATCACGAGCATCACGGGCCTGTACGTGGTGTGGTTGCTGCTCGGTGCGTGTCTGGCTGCGATCCTGTACGAGCCGGCCTTCATGGTGCTGGGCCGTCATTTCACCAGCGACGCGCGGCGCGCCGTCAGCACGCTGACCTTGATAGCGGGGTTCGCGAGTACCTTCGGCATCCCGTTGATCGAAACGCTGCTCGGCCATTTCGCGTGGCGACAGGTGCTGATCATGCTGGCGGCCATGCATCTGCTGGTGTGCCTGCCGATCCACTGGTGGTTCGTGCCGAGCACGCCGCTGGACCGTGTTCCACATGCCACGCGTGCCAGCGACGACGACGACGCGCGGGCCGTGATGCGCAGTCGTCTGCGCGATCCCGTGCTGTGGGGCCTGGTGGTGTGGTTCACCGCTTACTCGGTGACCGGCGCGGGCCTGGTGTTCCAGCTGGTGCCGTCGCAGAAAGCACTGGGCGTGCCGACCACCACCCTGCTGGTGGCGGTGGCGCTCATCGGGCCGAGCCAGGTCGCCGGCCGCATCGCCATGATGTGGCTCGGCGAGCGCGCCGATCTGCGCGTGCTCGGCGCCATCACCACCACGCTGATTCCGATCTCGCTGCTGATCCTCATTCTCGCGCCGCCCGGTCTGCCGGCGCTGGCGCTGTTCGCGGTGACCTTCGGCATGGGCAATGGCATCACCACCATCCTGCGCGGGGTCGCGCCCGGCGCGTGGTTGGGGCACGAGCACCTGGGCCGCACCATGGGCCTGATCGGCACACCGATGCTGGTCATGACCGCACTCGCGCCCTTGCTCACGGCCGCGGTGTGGAGCGCCACCGGCAGCGTGCATGCCATGCAGTGGAGCGTGTTGGCGGTGGCCTTGTGTGGCGCGGCCGGCTTCTGGTTCGCGGTGTCGAAGCGCCGGCCTACGGCCGCACGCGCATGAGCATCAGCGCCGTGACGGGGCGCGATTGATCATCGCCACGCCGAGCGCGGTCAAGGCTATGCCGACCATCTGCGTCACCAGCATGGTCTCGCCGAACAACAGCCAGGCTTCGAAGGCGGTGGCCGGCGGCACCAGGTAGAACAGGCTGGCGACACGTGCCGCCGCGCCGCGCTGGATGAGCGTCCACAACACGCCGATGGCGCCCAGCGACAACACCACGCACAGCCAGGCGAGGGCGAACACGAACGACGGCGTCCACTCCACCGCGCGCTGCTCGACCGCGAACGCCAGCGCCGCGGTCGGCACCAGCGCGGCACAGAACTGCACCAGCGAGCCGCTCCACAGGTCGACATTCACCACGTAGCGCTTCTGGTAGAGCGTACCGATGGTGATGCCGGCGAGACCCACCACCGCGCACAGCGCCGCGGACGCCGGCAGCTCGCCACGCGCGAAGGATTTCGACAGCACCAGCGTCAGTCCGACGAAGCCCAGCACGAAGCCCAGCCATTGCCGGCCATGCAGGCGCTCGCCGAACAGCGGCCCGACCACGGCGGCGGTGATGAGCGGCTGCGTGCCGACGATCAGGGCCGCGAGGCCCGCATTCAAACCGCCGTGAATGGCGCTGAATACACCGCCGAGATAGGTGCTGTGCATGAGCACGCCGCTGACCGCGAGATGCACATAGACGCGCGGCTCGCGCGGCCAGGCCGCGCCGCGCCAGCGCGCCACCAGCGCCAGCATCGCGATCACGATCACGAAACGGATGGCGAGAAAGGTATGCGGCTCGGCGTGCGGCAGTCCATAGCGCGCGCCGATGAAACCGGTGGACCACAGGAACACGAACAGGGCCGGCGCCAGCGCCGCGAAATTGAACGGGCCATCAGGCGGCGCGCATCAAGCGGAAGTGACGGCGTTCCAGGCGCAGCGGCACCGCGATGTCCAGCAGCGCCTCGGCGCCGACATTGGCGAACATGCTGCGCAGGTCGCGACGCTGTGGCGCCGACAAGCCCTGCCAGGCATCCTGCACCCGCTGCAACATCCACTGGTCGTAGCTGAACAGTGCGCGCGGCACCGTCACTTCGAGCGGCGTTTCGCGTCCGAGCACGATGCGCTGCGTGCCGCAATGACGCGGCACTTCCTGGTCGCGCGGATGCTGTGCGAGGAAACGCTGCACGCCGGCCATCTCACCGACCAGCATGGGTACGAAGTCACGGCACAGCAGTTTGACGATGCGCCACAGGCTGACCGGAATGGTCATCGGCTCGGTGAGGGGCTGCGCGTCCGGCGCGCCGGCGCGCAGGCGCCCGATCCACGCCACCACGCGCGGCGCACGCGCGCTCATCACCTCGCCCGCGGCGGGATCGCGAAACAGGTGCGCATACAGGGGCCCGAAGAATGCGAAGTCACCCAAGGTCGGCGCGCTGCCGAGCAGGTAGGGGTGCTCGGCGAAATGGCTGTCCAGCAGCTGCAGGAAAGCGAGATAGTCCTGTTCGACGGTGGCATAGCTGTCGGGCAACACGCCCAGCGGCGGCAGCCAGCCGTGGAATTGCCGCGCGATCTTCGCGCCGATGCGCAACTGCTCCTCACGCGAATAAAGCGGGTCGTTGTTGTAGCCGAACTCGGCGACGGCAAAATCGTAGTTGTAGTTCCAGCGATAGTGCATGGCCGGCAGTTTCAGCCATTCGTCGCCCAGGAATTCGAGCAGGAAACTCAGCACGCGCGCGCCGCCGGCCGGCGGCAGCAGCGGCGGCACCGGATGACGTGCGTCGATGAGGTCGCACATGTCCGAGGTGTCCTGCACCGTGACATCGTCGGGTGTGACCAGCACCGGCAACACCGGCCAGCCGACGCGCGGCAGGATCACGTCCTTGTATACCGCGCGCGAGGCCTGCACTTCCTCGAAGGGCAGACGCTTGTAGCTGAGCGCGGCGCGGATCTTGGCCGCGTAGTAGGACGCCTCCACGCCGTACAGGACGTAGCCAGCCATGACGCCTCCTTGCGGGCCGTTAAAGCGACAACACCATGCGTGCCACAGGGCGTTCGCGGTACTGGTTGTCCCAGCGGGCCAACGCGTCCAATCCCTGGAGCAAATCGGTCTCGTTGAATCGGGCGAACTGCAAGGTGGCGGCCAGCGTGCAATCGGCCACGCTGACATTCTCACCCAGCAGGAACGGGCGGCCATCGGCCAGCATGTCATCGAGGTACAGCAGCGCCGCCGGCCATTCCGAACATGCCCACTGGGCCACGTGTTCGTTGGCCGGCCTGCCGGTCGGCGAACGGGTGGCGTGCACGTAGGCAATCAAGGGATTCAAGAGTCGCTGCTCGACGATGCGTTCCGCCTGGCGCGCGAGCGCACGCTCGCGGGGTTCCAAGCCCCACATCGGCGGCAGCGGATACATTTCTTCCAAGTAGTCGATGATGCTGAGCGACTCGACGAGGCAGGTGCCGTCGTCGAGTTCCAGTACCGGCAAGGACTCGAAGGGATTGCGCGCGCGGTGCGCCGGCGCATGCTGTTCGCCCTTCGGGCAGCTTCACCACCACGCCTTCGAGTTCGATGGCCGCGCCGCCGGCGATTTTCTCGGCGATGTACAAACGCACCTTGGTCGGATTGGGCGCGACCTGGAACCAGTAGAGCTTCATGGTCGCGCTATCCCCGGTGTTTCAGGCGCTGGCCTTGGCGCGAGCCTTGGGCTTGGTCGCGGCCTTGGCCTTGGCCGGCGTCTTGGCGCGGGCCTTGCCCTTGGCTTTGCAGGCCGCTTCCATGCGGCGCAGTTCTTCCCAGCTCAAGTAGGAAGTAAACCCGCGCTCCTCATCGAAGAACAGCACCGCGCCGTTGCTGATGAACAGGTACTCGGTGTCTTCCAGCGCGGTGGTCGCGCCGTGCAGCATGCCGTTCGGTTCGTAGATGTAATCGCCGGCATTGAGGACGCCATCGCGCACCTTGAGCTTGCCGCTCAGGATGAAGGTATGGGACGCCGACAGGTGCTTGTGCTGGGGCGCGACGAAGCCCTTCTTCCATTTCAACAGCACTGCCCAGCCACCGGTTTCCGAGCCGGTCCACAGGATCTTGACGAAGGAACGTTCGGGGTCGAAGGGCTGCGGCATCCATTCGGTCTTGCTGGCTTGCACCAGCGTGTCCATGAGTTCGGAGTTGAGCGGTGCGATCTGCTGGGGCAGGGCCATGGTGATTCTCCTGGCTGGGTGAATGATTGCCTGTCCGCCGCCATCGCGCGCGGTGCGCACGATGGGTGTCGAAAGAGGCGCGGTCGGCGGCTGCCGCACCCGGTGAATTCAGCGTCCCTGTTCGTCCATGGCCTTGCGTTGCGCGGCGTCCTGGTCTTCGACCACCTGGTTGACCGCCGCCGCCTTGTCCAGCGGTTGCTTGACCTCGGCGGCCAGGCCACCGGCGCCTTGCGGCGGATGATCGTTGTCGAAGCAGGCGCTGAGCGCGAGACACAGACTTGCCAGCATGAGCACGGATGCGGCTTTCATTGGGTTCTCCTCGGCGGTGACGCTGCCGCGAGCCTACCACGATTCCCGCGCGGTCCGGACGTCGAATTCGAAGCTCCAACCGTGGCGCGGCTGGCGATAGAGAAAGGCATAGGCATCGACCAGCGCGTCTATCGAGATCATGCCCTCGTCACCGAGCTTGGCCGCGTACTCCGGCATGGCGGGGGACTCTCGCCGTTGATGGCGCCACGATCCGGCGGGCCTGGATGCGGCCCCCGGCGGCGGGGGCGGGCGGGCGGGCCCGGCCCGCGCCCATGACGATGGCGGTGTTCATGACCATGTCCTCAACGTTTACAGGACATCATTGTAGGTGCGAATTCATTCGCACTTTGCTTGCTCGTTCAGAGGTATTTCGAAGCTGGTGGGATGTGCGAATGAATTCGCACCTACAACGAGAGAACATCCGACACCGGCGGCGCGCTGCCGCCGGTGTCGAGACAGTCTCAGCAGACTTCGAACAGGCCGGCCGCGCCCATGCCGCCGCCGATGCACATGGTCACCACCACGTGCTTGACGCCGCGACGCTTGCCTTCGATGAGCGCATGACCGATGAGGCGGCTGCCGCTCATGCCGAACGGATGGCCGACCGCGATCGCACCGCCGTTGACGTTCAAACGGTCGCCGGGGATGCCGAGCTTGTCGCGGCAGTAGATGACCTGCACGGCAAACGCTTCGTTGAGTTCCCACAGGCCGATGTCGTCGACCTTGAGGCCGGTGCGCTTCAAGAGTTTCGGCACCGCGTAGACCGGGCCGATGCCCATCTCGTCGGGCTCGCAACCGGCGACCGCGAAACCGCGGAAGATGCCGAGCGGATTCAAACCGCGCTTGGCCGCCTGGGTATCGCTCATCACCACCTGCACCGAGGCGCCGTCGGAGAACTGGCTGGCATTGCCGGCCGCGATCACGCCGCCTTCGACGGCCGGGCGGATCTGTGACACGCCTTCATAGGTGGTGTCGCCGCGGATGCCTTCGTCCTGGGAAGCGGTGACTTCACGGAAGGTCTCGGCGCCGGTGTTCTTGTCGACCACTTTCATGGTCACCGTCATCGGAATGATTTCATCGTTGAACTTGCCCGCTTCGCGCGCGGCAAAAGCACGCTGCTGGCTCTGCACACCGAAACGGTCCTGGTCTTCACGCGAGATCTTGTAACGCTTGGCGACGTTCTCGGCGGTCTGCAGCATCGGCATGTAGACGGCCGGCTTGTGCTCCTTCAGCCAGTCCTCGACGAACATGTGCTGGTTCATTTCGTTCTGCACGCAGGAAATGGACTCGACGCCGCCGGCGACGAAGATGTCGCCCTCGCCGGTCAGGATGCGCTGCGCGGCCAGCGCCACGGTCTGCAGGCCCGACGAGCAGAAGCGATTGACGGTCATGCCCGACACGCTGACCGGCATGCCGGCACGCAGCGCGACCTGGCGCGCGATGTTCCAGCCGGTCGCGCCTTCGGGATTGGCGCAGCCCATGATCACGTCTTCGACTTCGGCGGCTTCGACGCCGGCCCGTTCCAGCGCGGCCTTGGCGACGGCGCCGCCCATGGTCGCGCCATGGGTCATGTTGAAAGCGCCACGCCAGCTCTTGCACAGCGGGGTGCGCGCGGTGGAAACGATTACGGCCTCGGTCATGGTGGTGTCCTCTCGGGAAAGTGCATGGGATATTACTGTTTGGCCGCATGGTATTAGATCCGACCGGGCGGATCATCCGCTGGCCGGGGAGGACGCGAGGTGGAACAGCATCAACTGCGCATCGACGGCATCCGCACGCCCTGCCACGACAGTGGCGGCAATGCGCACGAGGCGGTGTTGCTGGTGCACGGCAATCCCGGCAGCGGCGACGACTGGCTGCCGCTGATGGCCGATATCGCGCCCCTCGCGCGCTGCCTCGCGCCCGACCTGCCGGGCTTCGGCACGGCCGACAAACCGGCGGATTTCAATTACACGGTGGCGGGCTACGCCGCGCACCTCGACGCCCTGCTGCGCAGTCTGGGCGTGACGCGCGTACACCTGGTGCTGCACGACTTCGGCGGCCCCTGGGGACTGGCCTGGGCCGCCGCCCATGCCGCGCAGGTCGCCAGCCTCACCCTCATCAACATCGGCATCATGCGCGGCTATCGCTGGCATTACATGGCGCGCCTGTGGCGCACGCCGCTGCTCGGCGAACTGGTGCAGGCCAGCACCACACGCTGGGGCTTTCGCCTCAGCCTCAAGCACGGCAATCCGCGCGGCCTGCCGCCAGACTTCGTCGAGCGCACCTGGCGCAATTACGACCGCGCCACGCGGCGCGCGGTATTGAAGCTGTATCGCGCCACCGACGCACTCGATGAATCGGCCGGCGCCGTGCACGATGCACTGCGCCCGCACGACATCCCGTGCCTGGTGCTATGGGGCCAATGCGACCCCTACGTGCCGTGGCGCTTCGCCGAGCAGCAGCGCGAGACCTTCCCGCGCGCCGACATCGTCTACCTGGAAGACAGCGGCCATTGGCCGTTCATCGACAATCCGCGCGCGGTGTCGGCTGCCGTAGGCGCTTTCGTGGCGGCGCAGGTGTCGCGAAGTTGAAGTGGGTTCAGGCGCCGATGAATGTCAGACTGAAGTCTGACCAACCCACAAGCGATGCATGACGCCATGCGACCAGTTCACGCGGCAGCCGCGGCTTCCGCCGACATTGGGCAAGCCATGACATGCCATCTGGGCCAGGCTTCGGCCCGACATTGGGCAGGCTGAGGCCGGCAGGGTGGCGCTGGCGACAGTGGGCCACGCGGGCGGGGGGCGCGGAGCGTCATGGCATGCATTGTGGGCCAGGCTTCAGCCTGACATTGGGCAGGCCATGACATGCATTGTGGGCCAGGCTTCAGCCTGACATTGGGCAGGCCATGACATGCATTGTAGGCCAGGCTTCAGCCTGACATTGGGCAGGCCATGACATGCATTGTGGGTCAGGCTTCAGCCTGACATTCGAAAGCGGAGAGCATTGTCTGTGCAAACATCGAGAGACCCGCCATGAAGCACGACGACGCCATCCACCAGCGCATGCTCGCTGCCGCCGGTCCCCGGCGGCGGGGTCGCATGCCGGATATGGCCTGAGGCGGGCGCGTGCCATGCCGCCCGATCGTGTGGTAAAAATGGCGGTATGCCCAAGACCCCACCCGGTGAGACCCGCGCGCGACTGCGCGACTTCGTCCTGACCCGCATCCTGGTCGGCGCACCGCCGTCGGTGCGCGAGGTGCAGGAGCATTTCGGATTTCGCTCCACCGCCACCGTGCGCGAGCATCTAGACGCGCTGGTCGAGGCCGGCGAACTCGCACAGGAAAGCGGCCGCGACCGCGGCTACCGCGTGCCCGGCGGCTTCGTGCCGGGCATGGTGCCGATACTCGGGCGCGTGCACGCCGGCGCCCTGCACCAGGCACTGGAAAACATCGAAGGCTACGTGCCGGTGCGCGCCGAACGCGCCACGCGCAGCTTCGCCCTGCGCGTGACGGGCGAAAGCATGGCCGGCCGCGAGATCCACGACGGCGACATCGTGCTGGTGGATCGCGACGCGCGCGTCGCCAACGGCGACATCGTGGTGGCGCTGGTCGGGGATGAAGCGACCATCAAGACCCTGCGCAAGCTCGGGCGCCGCATCGTGCTGGAAGCGGCCAATCCCGATTACGCCGATATCGAACCCGCGGCCGGCGACGGCGAGTTCCGCATCCTGGGCCGCGTGTTCGAAGTAAGGCGCGCCCTATGAGCACCGATCCCTTCGCCAAGCTCAATGCCGCGCAGCGCGCCGCCGCCACCTTTGGCCATCGCGCGGGCAACGGCCCGTGGCAAAGCGCACCGCTGCTGGTGATTGCCGGCGCCGGCACCGGCAAGACCACCACCCTCGCCCATCGCGTCGCGCACCTGTGCCTGAACGGCGTGTCGCCCGATCGCATCCTGCTCCTGACTTTCACGCGCATGGCGGCGCGTGAAATGAGTCAACGCTCGCAGCAGACCGTGGCGGCGGTCATGAAAGCGCGGCATGACAACGAGCGCATCGGCGCGCCGTCCTTCATCGACTGGGCCGGCACCTTTCACGCCATCGGCGCGCGGCTGCTGCGCCATTACCACCACAGCATCGGCCTCGCGGAATCGTTCAGCGTGCTCGACCGCGGCGACGCCGCCGACATGCTGGACGTCGAGCGCCAGGCGCTCGGCTACCACAAGAGTCGCGACCGCTTTCCGCAGAAGAGCACCTGTCTCGACATCTACTCGCGCACCGTCAACGCGCAATGCAGTCTCGAGACCACGCTCGCTTCGTCATTTCCGCATTTCGCGCAGTGGCATGACGAACTGAAAGCCTTGTTCGCCGCCTACGTCGAGCGCAAGCTCGAGCAACAGACACTCGACTACGATGACCTGCTGCTCTACTGGTACTACCTGGTCGAGGACGCAGGCGTCGCCGCCGATATCGGCAGCCATTTCGATCACATCCTGGTCGACGAATACCAGGACACCAACCGCCTGCAGGCCGACATCATCCGGCGCCTGCGGCCGGATGGCGCGGGCCTCACGGTGGTCGGTGACGACGCGCAGTCAATCTATGGCTTCCGCGCGGCGGACGTCGACAACATTCTCGATTTTCCCGATCACTACCCGGGCGCCGCGGTGCTGAAGCTGGAGGACAACTACCGCTCCACCCAGGAGATCCTCGACACCTCCAACACGCTCATGGCCGAAGCGAGCCGCAGTTATCAGAAGGCGCTGCGTGCCGCGCGCGGCGGCGGTCACCGTCCGCAGCTGGTGACGGTCGAGGACGAACAGGAAGAAGCGCAGTACTTGTGCGAGCAGATCCTCGAACGTCGCGAACAGGGCGTGCGCCTGTGGCACCAGGCGGTGCTGTTCCGTAACAGCCGCCATACGCTCAGGCTCGAAGTCGAACTCGGCAAGCGCGACATTCCCTACGTGAAATACGGCGGCTTGAAGTTCATGGAAGCGGCGCACGTGAAAGACGTGCTGTCGGTGCTGAACTGGGCTGAAAATCCGCGCAACGCGCTCGCCGCGTTCCGCGTCCTGCAATTGCTGGACGGCATCGGCCCGGCAACGGCGCGCAAGGCCTGCGATCAACTGCAGGCGCGGCATGGTGACTTCGCGGCGCTGGGCGCGGTGGCCGGCATTTCGCCCGGCACGCGCGCCGCATGGACAGCGACCGAGGCGCTCTCATGAGCGCGCTCCGCCATGCGCCGTGGCCGGGCCAGCTCGAGCAGGTGGTGGCCTGGTACCAACCGCACCTGGAACGCCGCTACGACCACGCCTTCCCACGCGAAGGCGATCTCGAACAGTTACTCGAGCTCGCCAACGATTACGCGTCGCGCCGTGCCTTCCTCACCGAGCTGACGCTGGACCCGCCGAGCGCCAGTGGCGACCTGTCCGGCGCGCCGCACATCGATGAAGACTACCTGGTGCTGTCCACCGTGCACTCGGCCAAGGGCCAGGAGTGGGACACCGTCTACGTGCAGCACTTCAGCGACGGCAGCTTTCCCAACGAGTTCGCCGCCGGCGACGACAAGAAGCTCGAGGAAGAGCGGCGCCTCGCCTATGTCGCGCTGACGCGCGCCAAGAACAAGCTGGTGCTGGTCAATCCCTTCAAGTATTTCGTGGTGCAGCAGCCGAAGTTCGGTGACCGCCACGTGTACGGCACCAAGAGCCGCTTTCTCACCGAGCCGGTGCTGGCGACCTTGGACAGCGGCCACTGGCGCAGCCGCGTCGAGGGCCATGGCGGCCTGCGTGACGACCGTCGCGTCGATCTCAAGCAGCGCGCGCGCGCCATGTGGCGCTGACAACGACGCCTCACGGCGCCTGCACGAGGCGCGCGAGTTCGTGCTCGGCGTAAAGCGCCTCGGCCCGTTCGAACAACTGGCGGTCTTCGAAACGCACGTGCTCATGGAGCAGTTCGCCGAAGCGGCGCTGAGCCGCGCGGTCGCCGGCCTCGATATCCTCCATCAAGCTGCGTAGCTGTTGATGCTCGGCCAAGGTGCGCTCGACCAGCTGCAGCTCGCCGGCGGCGCGCAGCGCCGGCAACAGGCCTTGCTCCTCGCACCGGAAATGCGGCTCGAGCAGGGTCGACCATGCGACACGCAGGTCCGCCAACAGCCCGGCATCGTCGGGTGACGCGCGCTGCAGGCGCCGCGCCAGCACCAGCGCGCCGTGATGCTCGCGCGCGAGCGGTGTGAGTGCCTCGCTACGTTTCATCGCTTGCTCAACATGCAATCTCGACCCTGCCGTCACTATAGACCGCGGCGGCGAGCACTGTCGCCGCGCCGCGCATGATCGAAATCAAGCCGCTCACGCGTCGAAGGCGCCGGCGCTTTACCGCGGCCACGGGCGATGCCAGAGTCGCAGGTGTATTCGATGTCGAGCCGTAGCCTTGTCCATCATGCATGACGAGATCTCCCGAGGTGACTGAGACCGCGCTGTTCGGCTGGCTGACGCTGGCGCTGGCCGTACAGCTCACCATCGGCGTGCTGGTGCTGTGGTGGCGCAACCGCTTGCCGGCCGCCGCGCCCGCCGTGACCGATGGCAGCCATGAACACCCCAGCCTGTTCAGCCAGGAAGTCGTGCCCTTCGCACTCGCGCTGCTGGGCCTGGTGCTGGCGGCAATCGTCGTCGACGCTGTGCTGCATTGGTATCACCGCGTGTGGATCGGACGCTACCTCGGCATCGCCGGCACACTGCTGATCATCGCCTCTTTCGGCTATTCGCTGCGCAAGCGCAGGATCATCCGGCGCGGCCATCCCATGACCTTGCTGCGCCTGCATGAACGGCTGGCGTGGAGCGGCGCGCTGCTGGTGCTGGTGCACGCCGGCATCCATTTCAATGGCCTTTTGGGCTGGCTGGCGGTCGGCGCCATGATGATCAACGTCACCAGCGGACTGACCGGCAAGTTCCTGCTGGCGCGTGCGCGCCGGCGACTGGAAGCCACCCGCCAGCAACTGCGCGCCGAGGGTTTGTCGGACGATCTCATCGAACAACAGGTGCACTGGGACAGCCTGACCCTCGACCTGGTGCGACGCTGGCGCGAGGTGCACTTCCCCATCGCGCTGGCTTTCGCGGTGCTGGCGCTGGCCCACATCCTCGCCATCTTCCTGTACTGGGACTGGCACTGATGCGACGCTGGAGTTTCGTCCTGGTCGCAGTCAATCTCGTGGTGCTGATGACGCTGGTGTTCGTCTATCCGCAGTTCATGGTGTCGCCCGGGCCGCTGCAGGCCGGGCACGAGGATCTCGAAAGCGACTGCTTCGCCTGCCATGCGCCCCTGCGTGGCGCCAGTGCCGAACGTTGTATCGCATGCCATGCGCTGGACGAGATTGGCGTGCGCACTTCGCGCGGCGTCGCCATCGTTGACGACAAGAAGCGCACCGCCTTCCATGCCTCGCTGCTGGACAGCGACTGCATGGCCTGCCATGGCGCGCACCGCCTGCCGCCCTTGAGTCATCGCCATGCTCCGGCGTTCGCCCATGCCCTGCTCGAACCGAAAATACGCGAGCAGTGCGAAACCTGTCATACCGCGCCGTCCGACAAACTGCATGCGAGGATGGACGGCGGCTGCGCCCATTGCCATGTCGACAGCCAGTGGAAACCGGCGAGTTTCGATCATGACAAGTACTTCAAGCTCGACCGCCACCATGACAAGGCCTGCGATCGCTGTCATGTCGACAACGACTTCACGCGCTACACCTGCTTTGGCTGCCATGCCCACGAGCGGGACGACGTGCTGGCCGAACATCGCGAAGAAGGCATCACCGATATCGAAGACTGCGCGGCTTGCCATCCGGACTCGCGCGAAAGCCATGCGCGCAAGAAGCCGCGCGCGCGGCCAGCGCGCGACTGAACCGGCGGCGCGCCGCTCGCGATCGGATCAGGCCTCGCGCCGCGCCAGCATCACGCCCAGTACGGCAAGCCCCAGCCCCTGCAGCGCCCACAGCGGCGCCAGGGACGCGCGGCCCTGCCATCCCAGGCGCTGGCCGAGATTCCAGGCGGCGGGCGCGGCCTCGGCCCGCGGCCATTTCATGTGTATGCCCTGGCTGGCCAGCGATATGCGACCCACCCGCCATTGCGGCACGAGGTAATCGGCGAAGGGCTGCGCGACGCCGAGCGGCGTTTGCGGATTGACGGCGGTGGCGAGCAGGGTCGCGCCATAGGACAGCGCGAGCAGCACGGCCAGCAACAGGCCCATGCAACGCGCCAGCACGCGGCTGCGCCAGTGCATCGCGCCCATGCCACCGGCCAACAGTGCGAGAAACGGCAGGCAGGGCACGAGGAAACGCGGGCCATAGGTCCAGCCGCCCTGCCAGTCGACCAGCGACGCGTTCATCCAGAAATACAGCACCACCACCGCGGCGGCGCATAGCGCGGCCTGGGCGCGGCCGCGACGCAGCCATACCAGCAAGCCGGGCGCCGCCAGCAGCAGCCACGGCGCGCTGTAGAACATGCCACGGTAGGCGCCGACTGTGATCTCGCGCAGCACCGCGGCATCGGGGACGCCGAGGCCCATGAAGAAACCCTGGTGGCGAAATGGCATGGTGGAAAACTCGTAGGCCAGCGTCCACGGTGCGCCGAACGCACGCCAGTGATAGAAGGCCAACAGCAGCAGCGGCGGCAACGCGCCGATGGCCAGCGCCAGCACGCCACGCACGCCATGACGCAGGGCCAACACGCCCATCGCCAGTGCGCCGAGCAGCGCCTGGTACTCGACCATGCACGCCAGCCCCACGCACAGGCCGGCGTACATCGCGTGCGTCGCATCACGATCGTCATCGCGGAGCAGCAGCGCGAACGCGAACAGCAACAAGGCGCCGACCAGTTGATGACCAAACAGCATGGTCGAATAGGGCCACGCCATGGTCGCCAGACCATAGCCGAGCGCACAGGCCACCGCCCACGCCGGGCGTGCGCCGAAAGACAGCAGCAGCATGTGCAGCACCCACACCGCCAGCGCGCCGGGCACGGCGGCGGTGGCCAGGGTGATGACGTAGGCCGCGAAGTTGAGGCGCGCGGCATCGGGTTCGCGTTCGCCCTGCATGAGCAGCGCGTAGACCGGTGCGGCCAACAGCGATTGACCCGGCGCCTTGTCGCAATAGATGTGGCCGGCGCGCGCCGACACGTCGCCGGTATTGGCGGCATAGTCATCGATGGCGAAGCTGTGGCGCTCGACGATGGCGCGGGTCAGATCGAAGCGGCTGTTCTGGTTCCAGCCGCCGCCCTGGTAGAACCACGCGTAGCTGACGAGACACAGCACGCACAGCAGCAAACCTTCGCGTCGCGCCGCGGCCCTGCTCATGCGGTCCAATGTCATGGCGAGTGCTTGCCCTGCGTTGCCCATGCGCGACGCGCGGATTGCGCGGCGACGATGCGGTTGATTGAATAGCCGGAGCGGTCCACCGCAGACTAGCACGGATTGCCTTTCACCCATTGCTGACCTTCGCGTCACGCGGGCGAGCAGGCTCGACGTGATGCCGGGCCGTGGCGCATGGGCGGCGTGGGTGAGCCGCGAAAAACAGTTCCGCTAGCGCCCGCGGCGAAGAATCTGATCTTTCGATGGTCGCATGGCGGTGGCACGGCCCGTACAATCGGGGCGTCCCACCACGAGATCACCGCCATGGCCAAGCTGCACGCCGTTCCGAGTTCCTCTCTGTCGGGTTTCAAATCCGACACCATCACCTGGCAACGCCTGGTGGGCGACGCCAACTTCGATTACCCCATCGACTACTGGGTGGCGGTGCTGGGCGGCGACGCGGCCGCCGGCCGCATCGACTTCCTCATCAAGTGGGAAGCCCACGCCTACTGCCATTTCCATCGCCACCTCGGCGCCACCACCACCCTGGTGCTGGAAGGCGAACTGCACGTCGAAGACATCGATGGCGACACGCGCGCGCACAGGGTTCGCCCGCTCGGCGACTTCGTGCGCAAGGACGGCGGTGACGTGCACATGGAATACGGCGGCGCCGAGGGCGCGGTGGTGTTGTTCAGCATGCAGGCCGATGACGGCCGGCTGTTCGACATACTCGACAGGGACATGAACGTGCTGGGCGTGGTGACGGTGGAGAACCTGCTCGCGGGGCGGCTGATGTCTTGATTGATATTTTTTGATGTGCGAATGAATTCGCACCTACAGGGTGCCATTCGTTGTAGGTGCGAATTCATTCGCACATTGGAACCGAACTGAAGCGCGGCTGACATGAACTACGAACAAATCCTCTACAGCGTCGAGCAAGGCATCCTGACCCTGACCTTGAACCGTCCGGACAAGCTCAACGCCTTCACCCACACCATGCTGCGTGAGCTGCTCGACGCGCTGGACAAGGCCGACGCCGACGACGAGGTGCGCGTGATCATCGTCACCGGCGCGGGACGCGGCTTTTGCGCGGGCGCGGACCTGTCGGCCGGCGCCGGCACTTTCAATCATGCCGACGAGGACGGCCGCAACGCCGACACCCATCGCGACGGCGGCGGCCTGTTGACCCTGCGCCTGTACGAGTGCCGCAAGCCGCTGATCGCCGCCATCAACGGCGCGGCGGTCGGCGTCGGCGTGACCATGACCTTGCCGATGGACATCCGCCTCGCCAGCAGCGAGGCGCGCTTCGGCTTCGTGTTCGCGCGCCGCGGCATCGTGCCGGAAGCGGCCTCGAGCTGGTTCCTGCCGCGCATCGTCGGCGTGTCGCAGGCCTTGCAATGGGCCTATTCGGGGCGCGTGTTTCCCGCCGCCGAAGCGCTCGCGGCGCGCCTCGTCAACGAGATGCTGGCGCCGGAGGATCTGCTGCCGCGCGCACGCGCCATCGCCACGGAAATCGTCGAGAACACCTCGGCCGTGTCGATCACCATGATTCGCCACATGATGTGGCGCATGCTTTCAGAGGATCACCCGATGGCGGCGCATCGCATCGATTCGCGCAGCATCTATGAACTCGGCCAGGGCGCCGATGCCAAGGAAGGGGTCAGTTCCTTCCTCGACAAGCGCGCGCCGAAATTCCCCGGCAAGGTCAGCCGCGACATGCCGGATTTCTTTCCGTGGTGGGAGACGCCGAAGTTTTAAACCGTGCGCGCGGATCGAATGTGCGAATGAATTCGCCCATTCAACGACACACACGCGCTCACCGCCCCTCGAACTTCGGCTTGCGCTTCTCCATGAAGGCGGTACGCCCCTCGCGGTAATCGGCGCTGGCCATGCAGCGTTTGATCAAGGCTTCGCACTGTTCGTAATCGCCCTGCTCGGCGATTGCCGCGTTGATGGCGGCCTTGGACGCCGCCTGCGTGAGCGGCGCGTTGGCGGCGAGATCGTGGGCCAGCGCACGCACCCAGGCGTCGAGCTCGGTCGCCGGCAGCACGCGGTTGACGAGGCCGAGTTCGAGTGCCCCGGCCGCGTCGTAGCGCCGTGCGCTGAACATGATCTCCCGCGCCTGCGCATGGCCGACGGTCGCCACCAGGCGGCGATGACCGTGGATGCCATAGCCGAGGCCGAGGCGCGCGGCGGGAATGGCGAACTGGCTGTCATCGGCGCAATAGCGCAGATCGCAGCTCAGCGCGACGGCGAGACCACCGCCGATGCAGAAGCCGCGGATCTGGGCGATGACCGGCTTCAAGGTGCTTTCCAGCGCGTGGTGGGCGGCGGAGGTGGCGGCCTCGTAGCTGCGCACGCCGTCGTCGCTGGCGCGGTTGCTTTCGAATTCGGAAATGTCGGCGCCGGCCGCGAAGGCGATGTCACCTTCACCGCGCAGCACGATGCAGCGCACCGAAGGATCGCGGCCGAGTTCTTCCAGCAACACCGGAAACGATCGCCACATGCCGGCGCTGATGGCATTGCGTCGCGCCGGGTTGTCGAGCACCACGTAGCCGATGGGGCCCTCGCGCTCGATGCGTAATTTTCCGCTGCTCATGCCTGCTCCTTGTGTGCTGCGTGCGGGGAATCGAATTCAGATGATGGCGTCACGCGCGAGGTCGGCGATTTCGTCGTCGCCGAAGCCGTGTTCGCGCAGCACCGCGAGATTGTCGCCGCCGGCCGCGGCCAGCGTGTGGCGCATGCGCGGCGGCGTGCGCGACAGGCTGAACGGCGGGCCGACCAGGGTCACGCTGTCGCCGTCGCCGCGCGGCACCGGCGTCGCCATGCCGAGATGCCTGACCTGCGGGTCGTCGAACACTTCGTCCATCTTGTAGATGGGCCCGCAGGGCACGCCGGCGCTTTGCAGCGCCGTCATCAAATCGCGCATCGGCCACGTCCCGGTCAAGGCCGCGATGCGCGCGTTCAAGGCCACGCGGTTGCGCGAGCGCAGCGCCGAAGTCGCAAACTCCGCCTCCACCGCCAGCGACTCGGCGCCGAGCGCCGCGCACAGGCGCGCGTAGATGGCATCGCCGCTGGCGGCGATATTGAGGTAGCCATCCTGGCAGGGATAGACGCTGGTCGGCATGGACGTCGGATGATCGTTGCCGGCCTGGCCGGGCACCTCGCCATCGACCAGGTAGCGCGCTGCCTGGAAATCCATCATCGCCACCATCGACGCCAGCAGGGAGGTCTGCACCCACTGGCCGCGGCCCGAACGAGCGCGTTCGCGCAGGGCGACGAGTATGCCGAGCGCGGCATGCAGGCCGGCGCTGAGATCCGCTATCGGCGTGCCGGCGCGCAGCGGGCCCTGGCCCGGCAGGCCGGTGGTCCACATGAGGCCGCCCATGCCCTGCGCGACCTGGTCGAAGCCGGCGTGCTCGCGATACGGGCCGGTTTCGCCGAAGCCGGAGATGCTCGCGTAGATCAAACGCGGATTGACCGCCGCGAGGGTGTCGTAATCGATACCGAGCCGGGCCTTGACCGCCGGCCGGTAGTTCTCCACCAGGACGTCGGCGTTCGCCACCAGTCGTTTCAGCACGGCCACGCCACGCGCCTGCTTGAGATCGAGCGTCAAGCTGCGCTTGTTGCGATGCAGGTTCTGGAAGTCGGCGCCGGCGCGCGGACCGAAGCCATCTTCGCCGTCGCCGCGTTGTTCGACGCGGATGACGTCCGCGCCCCAGTCGGCGAACACGCGCACGCAGCTCGGCCCGGCGCGCACGCGCGTCAGATCGATGACTTTCAGATCCGCCAGCGCGTCTTCACCGCTCATGCCGCGACGCTCATGCTTCGCGCGCGCGCCAGCGTCCGCTCTCCACCTGGTGGAAGAATTCCTCCACCAGCTGGTTGAACAGCGCCGGGTCCTCGAGATTCAACACGTGGCCGCTGCGCGGCAGCACCGCGAGCCCCGCGCTCTTGATACGGCGTTTCATGAACAGGCCGGGCTCGAGCGTCGGGTCGTCTTCGTCGCCGGCGATGATGAGACAGGGCGAGGTGATGGCGGCGAGCTCGGCTTCGAGCGCATAGAGCGAGGGCCGACGCGCCTGGTAACCCTCCATGGTGTTGGCCGAGCCAGTCGTCGAGTGATCGCAAAAGTTGCGCAGGAAATCCTCGAAGCCGCGCGGATCCTTGGCGCGCAGCTGGGTGCGGCCCGGGCCCTGGCCGTAGCTGGCGGCGAACGCGGCGATGCCCTGTTCGCGAATGAGGCGCGCGTTGTCGCGCGCGTGGGCCTGGAATTCGGCATAGCCGTCGGGATGCGCGCCATAGCCGCAGCCGGCCACCACCAGCGACAGCGCGCGCGCTGCGTGGTGCATGCCGAAATGCAGCGTCGCGAACGCGCCCATCGACAGCCGACGATGTGCGCCCGCGCAATGCCGAGGCCATCAAGCACGGCGAGGATGTCATCACGCGCGCGCGCCTGGGAATAGCTGTCGACCTCGCTCGGCACGTCCGACGGCGGATAGCCACGTGCGTTGAAGGTGATGCAGCGGTAGCGGCGTGAGAAATGCCGCACCTGGGGTTCCCAGCTGCGCACGTCGCCGGCGTATTCGTGCACGAACACGATGGGCGTGCCGCTGCCGGTATCCTCGTAATAGAGATTGACGCCGTCGTCGCTGCGTAGCGTGGCCATCGCCCCTTCCCCTGCTCGCCGCGCCCGCGGCTCTCGCCGAACTTGAGCACAAACGCCGCGTACTGGGAAGTACCGAAGCGCGGGGGTCTAGCGACTTGGAGCGCGCCTTCCGCTGGCGCATCATGCGCCTCATCCACTCGCGAGCAACACTGATGAAACGAGTCCACGGTGCCTGTCCCCACGATTGTCCCGACACCTGCGCCTGGCAGGTGTCGGTGGACGACAGCGGCCGCGCGGTGGCCCTGCAGGGCGCCGCGGATCATCCCTACACCCAGGGCGCGCTGTGCGCCAAGCTCAAGCGCTACACCGAGCGCGTCTACAGCCCCGATCGCATTCTCCACCCACTCAGGCGCACCGGCGCCAAGGGCAGCGGCGAATTCAAGCGCATCAGCTGGGACGAGGCCCTGGCTGAAATCGTCGCGCGCCTCGACGACAGCATCGCGCGTCACGGTCCGCTGTCGGCCATGCCCTGCAATTTCGCCGGCACCATCGGCGTGTTGCAGCGCTATGCGGGCGACCAGTTCTTCGCACGCCTCGGCGCCACCGCGGTCGACCGCCAGATCTGCGGCAACGTCGCCTACAGCGCGGTGGCGTCCACGCTCGGTGCCGGGCCGACGCTGTTGCCGGAAGATCTCGAGCACAGCCGGCTCATCCTGATCTGGGGCACCAATACCGTGGCCACCAACGTGCACCTGTGGGGCGGCGCCATCGCCCGCGCGCGCAAGCGCGGCGCCCAGGTGATCGTGGTCGATCCGGTGCGCACCCCCACCGCCGCGCACGCCGACTGGCACGTGCAGGTGAAACCTGCCACCGATGCGGCGCTGGCGCTCGGCATGATGCACGTCATCGTGCGCGACGGCCTGCACGACGCCGACTACATCGCGCGCCATACGCTGGGCTTCGAGGCGCTGTGCGAACGCCTGCGGGAATTCCCGCCGGCGCGGGTGGCGGACATCACCGGCGTTGGCGTTGACGACATCGAGAAGCTCGCGCGCCTCTATGCCGGCACGCGTCCGGCGGCGCTGCGCCTCATGGTCGGCATGGAGCGCTACTCCAACGGCAGTCTCGGCTTTCGCGCGGTCGCCTGCCTGCCGGCCCTGACCGGCGCATGGCGCGATCTCGGCGGCGGCATCTGTCATTTCACGGTCGATCTGTTCCACCAGGCGCTGGACTACGGCGCGGTGTTGCCGCCGCGTGACGCGCCGGCGCCCGGGCGCACCGTGCACCTCGCGCAGCTCGGCCGCGTGCTGACCGACGCGGCCATGGCGCCGCCCGTCACCTGGATGCTGGTCTACAACCTCAACCCGGTCGTCACCCTGCCCAACCAGAACCTCATCGTCGCAGGACTCATGCGCGACGATCTCTTCACCGTCGTGCACGAGCAGTTCATGACCGAGACCGCGCGCTATGCCGACATCGTGCTGCCGGCCACCACCCAGTACGAACAATGGGAATTGATGGGTTCATGGGGTCAGACCTATCTCGCCATCAATCCGCCCGCCATCGCCCCGTGCGGCGAAGCGATTGCCAACAGCGAATTGTTCCGGCGCCTGTCGCGGGCCATGGGCTACAGCGAAGACCATTTGCATTGGGACGACGAGACGCGCATCCGCCGCTTGCTTGCCAGCGGTCATGCCTGGCTCGATGGCATCACCTTCGAAAGCCTCATGGAACGCGGCTGGGCGAAACTCGCGCTCGGCGACGACTGGCGACCGCGGGCCGAAGGCGGCTTCACCACGCCCAGCGGCAAATGCGAGTTCTACAGCGCGACGCTGGCCGCCGCCGGCCACGACCCGCTGCCCAATTACACGCCCTTGCCGGATACCACGCCCGGCACCGACGCCCTGCCCTTGCGCCTGGTGTCGGCCAAGACCAGCCACTTTCTCAACTCCGAGTACGTCAACCTGCCCCACGCCGGCACGCGCAAGCACCGGCCGGAAATCCAGCTCCATCCCGATGACGCCCAGGCGCGCGCCATCGTACCCGGCGACCGGGTCCGCATGTTCAACGCGCTGGGAGCGGTCGAAGCCCTGGCCCGGGTGTCGACCGATACGCCGGCCGGGGTGGTCTACCTGCCCTTCAACTGGTGGCGGTCTTCGACCTTGAACGGATCGTCGGCCAATGCGCTCACGCCGGACGGATTGTCCGATCTGTCTTTCGGCAGCAATGCCTTCGATGCACGGGTGGAGGTGGTGCGCTGCGCGGTGTAGGCGTGCAGCGCCGCGCTGCTAGGCGCTGTGACGCAGGGGCGTACTCAACAAGGCCGGCACATCCGCCGCCGGCAGTGCGCGACTGTAGACGTAGCCCTGCACCACGTCGCAGTCCTTGGCCACGATGACTTCCAGCTGGGAGTCGCTTTCGACACCTTCGACCACCACGCGCAGGCCGAGCGTGTGGGCCATGGCGACGATGGCGGCCACGATCTCGGCGTCTTCTTCGTTCTGGTCGATTTCGAGGATGAAACTGCGATCGATCTTGAGTGTGTCGATGGGAAAGCGGCGCAGGTAGCTGAGCGATGAATAGCCGGTGCCGAAATCGTCGAGCGCCACGCCGACGCCGGATTCGCGCATGGCTTTCAAGGCCGCCACCGCGCGCTCGGGATGACGCATGATGGCCGACTCGGTGATCTCCACTTCCAGGCGGCCGGGCGGCAACTGGTGACGGCTGACCGCCGCGCGCACGATTTCCGCCACGTCCTGGCGTTCGAACTGCACGCCCGACACGTTCACCGAGATCGGCACCGAACGCAGGCCGCGCGCATCCCATTGGCGCGCCTGTCGGCACGCTTCGTCGATGACCCATTCGCCTATCGGCAGGATGAGGCCGGTCTCTTCCGCCAAGGGAATGAAGGCGCCGGGCGATATATGGCCGGCTTCGGGATCGTTCCAGCGCAGCAACGCTTCGAGGCCCACCACTTCGGCGGTCTTGGGATTGATTTGCGGCTGGTAGTTGAGCGACAGCTGGCCTTCGCCGATGGCGCGCCGCAGTTTCGCTTCCAGCGCCGCGCGTTCCAGCACCGCCGCGTTCATCGACGACTGGAAATACTGGTAGGCGTTCTTGCCGAGACTCTTGGCATGGTACATCGCGATGTCGGCATTCTTGATCAGTTCGCCGGCATCGCTGCCGTCGTCGGGATAGATCGAGATGCCGATGCTGGCGCCGATGTGACAGTCCTGGCCGTTGAGGGTGATGGTCTCGCCCAAGGTCTTGATGAAGCGGCGCGCGACCGCGCCTGGGCCATGCAGATCGTGCACCGCGGTCAACAGCACGATGAACTCGTCACCGCCGAGACGCGCCAGGAGATCATCGGCCTTGGTGTCCTCGTCACCGTGGGACACCACGTCTTCCTCGCGCAGGCGCGAGGTGAGCCGCCGCGCGACCTCCTTCAATAGCAGGTCACCGGTCTGGTGCCCGAGCGTGTCGTTGATACGCTTGAAGCCGTCGATGTCGAGAAACAGGATGCCGAGCTTGTGACCGGCGCGCTCGGCCTGTGACAGCGCGCGGGTCAGGTACTCGCGGAACATGACGCGATTCGGCAGGCCGGTCAGGTTGTCGTGATAGGCCAGGAAGCGCACGCGGTCATCGGCTTCCTTGAGATTACGCGCCATGTCCTCCACCGAGCGCGCGAGATCGCCTATTTCGTCATCGCTTTCGATACCGCTCTTGATGTCCCAGTTGCCGGTACCGATCTCGGCGGCGACGGTGCCGAGCCGCTCCACCGGCCGCACGATGTGACGCGCCAGCACGGCCACCAGGCCGCCGCCGGTGACCGCCACCACCAGCAGCACGCCGAACAGCACCACGGTCGCCGACTGGAAGGTAAGGCTCTGCATTTCCGAATCGGGATGAGCGGCGAACAGCAACAGGTTGTCGTTCAGGCGCCGCACATGCACGCCGGTCGGCATGTCGTCGATGGTGACCGCGAACTCTTTGGCCTGTGCGCCCATCGCACGCTCCGCCGCGGCGATGAAATCGCCCGGCAGCTTGAGCTTGGGATTGCCGAACAGCACGCGGCCCTGCTCGTCGGTCGCGAACATGTAGCCGCTCTCGCCCACGCGTGCGTCGGTCACGGCCCGGCTGAAATTGTCGAGGTCGACCGTGATGCCGAGGTAGCCGCGCAGCGTCGCGAGCTGTTCGCCGTTGTCAACCGTCGCGTCGCGCAGTTTGACCGCGGTGCCGACGAACAAGGCCGGCCGCCCGGTATCGGGATGCCGGTAGACCGTGTCGTATTCCGCGTCCTTGCTGGCGGCGAGGCGCTTGAACCACTGGCTGCGGCTTTCGTCGTCGCTGACATTGCCGAGTTCGGCGCGTGACTGGCGCGCATCCTCGTAGCCGTCGGGCAACAGGAAGCGGATTTCGAAATAGTTCGGAAAGGCGGTCTGACAGGCCTTGAACACGTCGAGCAGGGGTTTCTGCAGCAGCGAGTAGCGTTCGTTCTCGTCGCCGGTGGTGGCGTATTTCGCCACCACGATGTTGGTCAGGAACAGCTGCAGGTTGCCGCGCGCGGCGGCGATCTCCTGGGACAGCTGGCCGGACGCGACGCGCAGCGCGCGATGCGCGTCGGCCTCGACGCGCTGGCGCATGCTGTCGTGAATCTTGGAATAGGCGAACGCGCCCAACACCAACAGCGGCGCTATCACCAGCGGCAGGACCAGTGCTGGAATCTTGGCGTGAAGTTTCATCGCGGCAAGCGCGCCGGCGCTCAGTTCTGCAGAAGGCGGGAGAACTGCGTATTGCGGTAGCTCAGTGCACGCGGCGGCAGCGGCACGAATAGTTCAGAGTTGGCCAGCGTCTTGGCGTTCGGGTAGATGCTCGTGTTGCCCAGGAACTCCGGCGGCATGAGCTTGGCCGCGGCTGCGTTGGGCGTGGCGAAGTTCACGAAAGCGGCATTGCGCGACGCATTGCCCGGCTCGTTGATGAAATCGAGAAACGCGTAGGCGAGCTTGCGATTGGGTGCATTGGCCATGACGGTCATGTAGTCGACCCACAGCGCGGCGCCTTCCTGCGGCACCACGTAATCGATGTTGGAATTGAACTTGTGCAGCAACAGCGCATCGCCGTTGAACATCATGCGCATGCTGACTTCACCGGTGACCAGCTCGGACTTTTCGTTCAGCAGCGACTGCTGGTAGGCACGCACGAAGGGTTTCTGCGCCACCAGGATCTTGATGGCTTCGTCGATCTCACCATGGTCGGTGCTGTTCACCGAGTGGCCGGCGGCCTTCAAGGCCATGCCCAGGATTTCCCGCTGCGAGCTCAACATGGCGATGTGACCGCGCAGGTCGGGCGCGGGCAGGAACAGGTCCGACCAGTGTTCGGGCTTCTTCTTCACCAGGTCGCGGCGGTAGGCAATGCCGAGCGTGCCCCAGAAATAGGGCACGGCATTGCCTTGCGCGTGCTCGACCTTCTCCAGCCAGGACGGCTCGACGTGCTTGAGATTCGGCACCTCGTCCGGCGTGATCTTGGCCAACCAGCCGTGGGAAAAATACAGCGGGATGTGCGTCTCGTTGATGACCACGATGTCGTAGCCGGCGCCATTGGTGGCAAGGAGCAACTGGTCGCGGTTGTCATCGTCTTCGAAATTGATGACTCGCACCTTGGCGCCGTGCTTCTTCTCGAAGGCGGCAATGAGATCGGGGTCGATGTAGTCGGCCCAGTTGAGAATCACCAGTTCAGGCTTGCTGGCGTCGGACGCGTGGCCGAACGCGGGCCACAATGGCAACAGGAAAAGAACAATCAGCGCGGAAAGCAGCGTGCGTAGGTTCATGTGCGATAGCCAATTTGACGTCCCTTGCGAGCGTGCTGGGAAACTCCGTGACCCGCTCCTGTGGCAGTCTTGGTGCTGCCAGCAGAGCTAGCGGCCCCGGTACGACAAGCTTTAGACGGGAAGGCGCCCGCGGCGCGGGCTAGCGCGCGCCATCGGCGCCGTGCCTGTCGGTATACTTCCGGCCAAGCGGAACAGGTCGAGAACCATGATCATCATCGCCCCGCGGCGCGAGCGGCCACGTTGAGCACCGAGCCCCCCGTCGCGCGCTATGCGCTCAACCTGTTGGTAAACGACGCCGGCGAGTTGCTGCTGCTCGAACGCGCCCTGGCTGCGCGGCTCGGGCCTGGCCTGTGGGGCCTGCCGGCCGGCAAGATCGAACCCGGCGAAACGGCCGCGGCCGCGGCCCTGCGCGAAATGGGCGAAGAGATAGGCCCGGACCACCAAACGGAGCTGCTGCGCTACTTGGGGCCGATACGCGACACCTACTACGGCGGCATCTACGAGATTCACCTGTTCCATCGCCGCTGGCTGGGCGGCGAGGTCGAGCTCAACCACGAACACAGCGCCTTTGCCTGGGTGTCGCGTGAGCGCTTTCGCGACTACCCGGTGATGGACGGCATCGAGGAAGACATCGCGCTGCTGAAAATCTGGCCCCAGCGTTACCTCAACCCCGAGCGCGTACCGCCCTACCTGCGCGAGCCGGCGCCATGAGCGCGGTCGATCTGAAGATCGAGGTGGTGGGCGACGGCCCCCCGGTGGTGGTCCTGCACGGCCTGTTCGGCGCCGGGCGCAACTGGATCACGGTGGCGCGCGCGCTGGCCGGCCAATACCGCTTTCACCTGGTGGATCTGCGCAATCACGGCGGCTCGCCCCATACCGACACCATGACCTATACCGACATGGTCGAGGACGTGGCGCGGCTCGTCGAGCGCTTGGGCCTCGACGCCTACACCCTGGTCGGTCACAGCATGGGCGGCAAGGCGGCGATGACGCTGGCGCTCGGCACGCCGCGCGGCCTGCGGCGCCTGGTCAACGTCGACATTGCACCGGTCACCTACCCCGACCGCTTCGTCGACGTCATCACCGCGCTGCAGGCGCTGGATCTCGAGACGGTGGCGCGCCGCGCCGATGCCGACCGCGCCTTGCAGGCCGCCATTCCCGAGACCGCGGTGCGACTGTTCATCCTGCAGAACCTGCTGTTCGAGCAGGGACGCGCGCACTGGCGCTTGAACCTCGCCACCTTGAAACGCGACATGCCCCATATCCTCGGTCCGCTGCCGGTGGCCGACGATGCCCACTACGACGGGCCGACCTGGTTCATCCGCGGCGAGCTGTCGGATCGCATCACCGACGCGCACCTGCCGCGCATCGCGCGCTGGTTCCCGAACTACCATCTCGAGACGGTGCTGGGCGGCGGGCACTGGCCGCATTCGGAAGCGCCCGCCGCCTTCATGGCGGCTTTCGCGCGCGCGCTCGACGCCTGAACGGGCCCGACCTATCATGCCGGCGCGCGTTTGCCACGCCGCCTGGCACGCAGTCACAAGTCACGACCATCACCACTGGAGTACTCACATGATCGGTTACGTCACCCTCGGCACCAACAACATCGAACAGGCTGCCCATTTCTACGATGAACTGCTGGCGCTGCTGGGCGCCAAGCGCGCCATGCAGAACGATCGCTTCATCGCCTGGGCCAACGCGCCGGGCGCGCCGATGGTGTGCGTGATCAAGCCTTTCGACGGCAACGCCGCCACGCCCGGCAACGGCAACATGACGGCGCTGTTCATGAGCGACACCAAGCAGGTCGATGCCCTGCATGCCAAGGCCATGGCGCTCGGCGGCAAGGACGAAGGCGCACCGGGCGACCGCGGTGACGGCTTCTACGGCGCCTACTTCCGCGATCTCGACGGCAACAAGGTGTGCGTGTTCAACATGTGATGCGCCGCGCGTGGTTCGCGCCCAGCGCGCGGACCACGCCCATCGAGTAATCGCAGCATGGACATCGCCATCGTCGGCGTCGGCCACACGCCTCCGGCCAGACGCTCGCCGAAATCCATCCGCCATCTGGCCATCGAAGCCATCCAGCTCGCGCTCGACGATGCGGGCCTCGACGCCGCCGACATCGATGGCGTGATCACCGACGGCGTGATCATGCCGCCGAGCGTACCGCGCGAGTTCATCGCCGCGCAGTTCGGCATGACGCGCAGCTTCGACGGCGGCGTGTCCTTCGGTGGCGCCGGCGTGGCCTCGGCGCCGGAACTCGCCAAGCTCGCCATCGGCGCCGGCAAGGCGCGCACCGTGCTGTTCTATTTCGGTGTCGACTGGGGATCGCGCGCCAGCGGTCCTTACGGCTTTCACGACATGTACCCGGCCAAGATGGCGTTCGAGAAGCCCTACGGTTTCAATGCCCAGCCCAGCTACTTCGCGCTGTGGGCACGTCGCTACATGCACGAATACGGCATGACCGACGCCGATCTCGCGGCCGTGGCCATCAGTCATCGAGAACATGCCCTGCGCAATCCCGCCGCGCAGGCGCGCACGCCCATGACCCTCGAGAGCTATCGCGCCGCGCGCATGGTTGCCGAGCCGCTGCGCGTGCCGGATTGCTGTCTCATCAGCGACGGCGTCGGCGCCTTCATCATGACCAGCCTCGAGCGCGCGCGTGATCTGCGCCAGCCGCCGGTCAAAGTGCTCGGGTCGAGCTTCGCGAGCGAAGCCTACAGCGGCGACGACATCTTCACCCAGCAGCCGGAGATCTACCGCATCACCGGCGCGCAGGCGGCGTGTCGGCGCGCGCTCGGCGAGGCCGGTGCGCAACTCGCCGATGTCGATTTCGCCGAACTCTACGATTGCTTCACCATTTCGGTGCTCATGCAGTTGGAAGACCTCGGCTTCTGCGCGCGCGGCGAGTCGCCGGCCTTCGTGCGTGAACGCGGCATCGGCCCGCGCGGCGCGCTGCCGGTCAACACCCATGGCGGCCTGCTGTCGCACAGCTACCTGCTCGGCGTCGAACACATGATCGAGGCGGTGCGCCAGCTGCGTGGCGCGGCCGGCGCGGCACAGCTGGCCAAGGCCGATATCGGCCTGGTGGGCGGCTGGTCGATACCGGATTACGGCGTGTGCGTGCTTGGGCGGGACGTGCGCTGATGGCCACCATCCAGCCCGAATTCGCTGCCCATTTCGCCGAGCTCGCCAACGGCCGGCTGTGCTTTCCGTGGTGCCCCGCCTGTCGGCGCTTTCACTGGTACCCGATGCCGCTGTGCCCCCATTGCCGGACCGACGGCTGGCAATGGCGCGCGGTCAGCGGCGTGGGCACGCTCTATAGCTGGACCGAAATCCACCACGCTTTCGACGCGCGCTACAGCGCTACGCTGCCCTACATCGTGGCGCTCATCGAATTCGACGACGCGCCGGGCGTGCGCCTGGTCGCCAAGCTGGTCGGCGCGGCCGCCGCCCTCGGCATCGGCCAGACGGTCCGCGCCGATTTCAGCGAAGTCACGGCCGGCCGCGGCCCGCTGGTATTTCGGCCCCGCGCCAGCGCAACGGACTAGCGCGCGTCCGCCGCCCCTGCGCTGGATCTCGCGGCGGGCGCTAGGCACAATGCCGCCTCCCCGTAACTACCCCCTCGAGCGTCATGGCGAAACACAAAGTCAAGAAAGTCGTACTGGCCTATTCCGGTGGACTCGACACCTCCGTCATCCTGAAATGGCTGGCCGAGGAATATCAATGCGAGGTGGTGACCTTCACCGCCGACATCGGCCAGGGCGAGGAGCTCGAGCCGGCGCGCGCCAAGGCCACCAAGCTTGGCATCAAGGAGATCTACATCGACGATTTGAAAGAGGAGTTCGTGCGCGACTTCGTCTTTCCGATGTTCCGTGCCAATACCATCTATGAAGGCGAATACCTGCTGGGCACCTCGATAGCGCGCCCGCTGATCGCCAAGCGTCTGATCGAAATCGCGCGCGAGACCGGCGCCGACGCCATCTCCCACGGCGCCACCGGCAAGGGCAACGACCAGGTGCGCTTCGAACTCGGCGCCTACGCGCTGGAACCTGGCATCAAGGTCATCGCGCCGTGGCGCGAATGGAACCTGACCTCGCGCGAAACCCTGCTTGCCTATGCCGAGAAACACGGCATTCCGATTGAATACAAGAGCGGCGGCGGCTCGCCCTACTCGATGGACGCCAACCTCTTGCACATCTCCTACGAGGGCGTGGTGCTGGAAGATCCGTGGGCCAGCGCCGAGGAATCGATGTGGCGCTGGAGCGTGTCACCCGAAAAGGCGCCCGACGTCGCCACCGTCATCGAACTCGAATACGAGCGCGGTGACATCGTCGCCATCAATGGCGTGCGCATGACGCCCGCCCAGGTGCTGACCCGTCTTAATGAACTCGGCAACGCCAACGGCATCGGCCGCCTCGACATCGTCGAGAACCGCTACGTCGGCATGAAGTCGCGCGGCTGCTACGAGACGCCCGGCGGCACCATCATGCTGCGCGCCCATCGCGCCATTGAGTCGCTGACGCTGGACCGCGAGGTCGCCCACCTCAAGGACGACCTCATGCCGCGCTACGCCTCGCTGATCTACAACGGCTACTGGTGGAGCCCAGAACGGCTGATGCTGCAGACCATGATCGACAAGTCCCAGGAACGCGTGAACGGCACCGTGCGCGTGCGCCTGTACAAGGGCAATGTCATCGTCGAAGGCCGCAAGGCGCCCAAGGACAGCCTGTTCGACCCTGCCATCGCCACCTTCGAGGACGATGCCGGCGCCTACAACCAGGCCGACGCCGAAGGTTTCATCAAGCTCAACGCCCTGCGCCTGCGCGTCGGCGCACGTCGCGACGCCTGACGGCCCGGCGAGCGGTGCGCGTCGGCGCACCGCTCGCATCCTCCAACGCGTGACGCAGGTCACGCGGCCCTGCCCCTGCCTGTGACTGCTGTCACACCGCCTTCCGCCTCCGTAACAATAATTTGCAAATCAGCCCGGCGTGCCCTTTCGCCGACGGCGCTGCACAGCCTCCCGGCCTCGTTGCGGACAGCATCAGAATGAAAAACGGCAGAATGAGCTTGGCGCACCTGGGTCTCACCGGCGCGCAGGAACGCACGCACACCTGTCCCCGGCCGCTGCGTTTCGGGCAGATGCTGGGGCGTTGCTGGCTCGTCACCCACCTCGCCTGCCTGGCCGGCATCGCCGCCAATGTGTGGCAGGACGCCCCCACCATGCTGCTGACGGGCTGGTCGAGCTTCGTATTGCTCAACGTATTGTTGCGCGAGGTGCTGCTGGCGATGCCGGCGCGACTCGACACGCCCCGCGATCACCGGCATCTCGACCTCGCCCTGGCCGCGGTGCTGGGCCTCGCCTGGGGCCTCGGCATCGCGCTGCTCATGCCCTATGCCGACGTGGCCACCGTCGCCACCCTGTTGAGCGGCGCGCTGGCGGTGGCCTTGCTCGCGATCCCGGTATTCGGCGACCAGCCCGGCGCCTACGCCTACTTCCTCGGCAGCACCGGCCTCGTCGCCATCGGCGGCCTGGTGAACGACGGCCGTTACGCCGACCTGGTGCCGTGGGTGGCGCTCGCCATGGCCACGCTGGCACTGCTCAACAACCTGTATCGCCGAACCCATCGCGCCTTGCGCGTGCTGCTGTTGCAACTGCGCCATCTCATCCGCCCCGCCGGTCTGGATGTCGATTTCGAACGCGGCAGCCTGTTCGAAAGCGCCGAGCGCGGACTCGTAGCGCTGCGCGGCCAGGTGAGCCGTGAAACGCGCCAGGCCCAGGTACTCGAGGAACTCGGTGATGCGCTCGTCACCGCCGACGCGAGCGGCAACATCGACTACCTGAACGCCGCCGCCGCGGCCCTGCTCGGCGTCGACGCCGCGACACTTGGCGGCCAGGCGCTCGAAGACGGCGTGCGATTGGTGTATGGCCGCGAACCACACAATCGCACGCGCGACATCTTCGAACAGGCGCGCCGCAGCGGCAAAGCCCAGGCCTTGAACGACCAGGCGCAATTGTTACGTCGTGACGGTATCGCGGTCGGCGTCGATTACCTGTTCACGCCGCTCGCCGACGCGGCCGGCGAGTTCGATGGCGTCAGCGTGCAATTGCGCGACGTCACCACGCGCCGCCAACGCACCGAGTCCATCGCCTGGCGCGCCAGCCACGACGCACTCACGGGCACCATCAACCGCGCCGAATTCGAACGGCGCATGCACAAGCTCCTGAGCCGCCGCGGCGACAGCCAGCACAACAGCCACACGCTGCTCTACATCGACATCGACAAGTTCAAGTTCATCAACGACACCTACGGCCACGCCGCCGGCGATCATGCGCTGCGCACCCTGACCGAGGTGCTGCGCACTCGCATACGCGGCGCCGACACCCTGGCACGCATCGGCGGCGACGAATTCTGCGCACTGCTGTACAGCTGCGATGCCGACCGCGCGCGCCTCATCGGCGAGGGTCTGCGCAGCGCCATCGAGCAGCACGACTTCCATTGGCAGGCCATCCAGCTGCCGGTCTCGATCAGCGTCGGACTGGTGGAGATCAGCGCGGACATGCGCAATACCGCCGACCTGCTGCGCGCCGCTGACGCGGCCTGTTACAGCGCCAAGAATTTCGGGCGCAATCGCGTACAGATGTTCGAAGCGGTCAGCGGCGAGGGCGCGCAACAGGAAAGACGCCTGACCCAGGTGCGCGAGATCCAGAGCGCACTGGCCGCCGGGCATCTCGACCTCTTCTACCAGCCGCTGTGCGCGACCACCGCATCGCTGCCCATCGACCGCTGCGAGGTCACGGTCGGCATACGCAACGCCAGCGATGACTACATTCCGCGTCACGAAGTGGCGGAAGTCGCGGCCCGTTACCAGTTGAGCGCCGAAATCGATCGCTGGCTGATCAAGGCCAGCCTCGAGGCACTGCGCGGCGATCACCCGGTACTGTCCGACATGCGCGTGCTGCTGATCCCGCTGTCCGCGCAATCGGTGGGCGACGACCGCCTGCTCGAATACGCCATCCGCATGGTGCGCGAGAACGCCGAAGTTGCCGGTCGCATCGGCTTCAGCCTGCCGGAAGACGGCATTGCCCAGCACCTCGAGTTCGTGCGCTATTTCATCACCACCCTCAAGCAGGACGGCTGCCAGTTCATGATCGGCGACATGGGCTTCGGTGGCGCGGGCATCGAGGCCCTCAAGTCCCTGCAGCTCGATTACCTCGGCATACGCGGCGGATTCGTGCGCAACCTCTTGGCGAGTTCGGCCGACTACGAAGTGGTGTTGGGCCTGTGCCGGGTGGCGCAGGCGCTCGGCATGCAGACCGTGGCCGAGCATGCCGACAGCCGCTCGCTGCGCGATGCGCTGGCCAAGATGGGCGTCGATTTTGCCAAGGGTCTATTGCACGACGGGCCGCGCCGCGTGGCGCGTTTCGACGAGAGCCTGCTGGCCAAGCGCGGGGAACGCCTGGTGTGAGGGCCTGACCCTCGATGCGAAAGTGATGACTCCCCCGGCCGTCGCCGGCCGGGGGAATTCGAAGCGCGGACTCAGCCGGCCGGCGAGCGGCGCCAGAACTTTTCGGTCGGCGCCTGGCGCACCTTGGCCATGCGCACGATTTCCTCGGGGATATCGAACTTCATGCCGTGCTCCGGGCCAATGCCCTCGGTGCTCATGCATTCCGCCATGCTGTCGTCAGCCAAGGTCAGACCGGCCTTTTCGTTGAACAGCCATTCGTCCTGCAGGCATTCCCAGCCGATGTCCGCAATCGTCTCGCGGCTCACTTCCTCACCGAAGAAGGGCGAGAAGAACTTGGCGGTTTCTTCGATGGTCGGCCCAAGGAACATGCAGAACCCGGTCGAGTCGCAGATGGCGTTGACTATCTGCACTTCCTGCGAGGCGATCGCGGCCTTCTCGCCACTGATCTTGGGATCGATGACGAGACCGGCGGTGTGATCGCCGCCCATGGCGCTGGTGCAATAGGTGATGCCGGTGGCCTTCAGCGGACGCGGATCCCAGGCCGGCAGGGCCTGGCCCTTGGCCACCGGGATGCGGTGATGCTTGCGCGCCGTACCGATGGCGAGCGCGCCATCGCCGATGTTGCGACCGAGCGGCGTGCCGTTGTTGACGTCTTCGGTCAACAGCTTCTTGGCGCCCGCGGCGTCGCCCCAGGCCATGCCGTCGGAATCCATGTAGACCGCGATGGCGGCGCCGGTCTCGATGGTATCGAGGCCGAGCTCGTCGCACAGGCGGTCGAGATCGGCGACGTCTTCCCAGTTGTTGATCGCACAGCACGAGCCGAGCAGGGTCAGGGTCTCGAACTCGAGCGCCGAGGTCTTATAGTTGCCGTCCTTGTCGTGCACGATGTTCGAGCAGCTGACGATGCAGCCCGCCATGCAGGCATGCATCTCGCCGCCGCGGGTTTCGAACGATTCGCGGATGCGCGCGCCATCGAGCTGCTCGAATTCCGGGTTGCGGCCTTCGGTGCGGTTCTTGTACGGGAAGGTGTGCAGCATGTTGGCGGCCGGCACCACGGCGCTGGTGCCGTACTTGAAATTGCCATGGCGCGCGGCGCGGTAGTCCTTGGCGAATTCCTTGGTGTAGGCGGCGAACGCCTTGCGGTCGGCGGGACGCCGCAGCGAGGCCTTGGCCGGGTCAACCAGCACCCACTTCAGGCACTTCGAACCCATCACCGCGCCGACGCCGCCACGCGCCGCCTGGCGGGCCGGACGTCGCGCCTTGTCGTCGTCGGTGCAGGCGATGGACGCGCCCTTCATCAGCATTTCACCGGCCGGGCCGATGGAGATCACCGAGGCGGACTTGGGTGCATCGGCGAGCAGCTTCTCGCATAGCGCGTAGTTCCACATGCCCTTGTATTCGTCGGCCGCCACCAGCTCGGCGCCGTTCTCGTTGACCTTAAGGCCCCAGCGGCGGCTGCGGTCAGCCGGCTGGCCGGTGACGATGATGGCGCGAATGCCGAGTTTCATGAGGTCCTGGCCGGGGTCACCGCCGACGTTGGCTTCCTTGATGCCATTGGTCAGCGGGCTCTTGCAGCCCAGCGACAGGCGGCCGGAGGTCGGCGCGGACGTCCCGGACAAGGTGCCCGGCGTCATGACCAGCACGTTGTCCGGGCCGAGCGGATCGCACTTGGGATCGCATTCCTTGAGCAGGATCTTGGCCGACAGGGCGCGGCCACCGAGCAGCTTCCACTCGGCCGGAAAAGGTTCGACGCTGACCGTCTGGCGGGTCATGTCGAGGCGGATGATTTTGTCGTTGTCCCAGGCTTGGTCCATGGTGCGCGCTCCTCACAAGGCGGTGGTTCCAATGTCGCAAATGGTGACATATTTACACCGAGATCCATACCGTGGGCCTGAGTTGATTTGGCCGGGTCGTGACCGTCAAAGAGACCGGTCCGCGGTTCGCGCGGCGCCGCCTGTGGGCACGCCCCGCGAACGGCCGGGCCGTCGTTGAACCGCGGTCGGCGCGCGGAGGATAATCGGCTCGCAAGTCCCTTCCATTCCTACAGGAAACCCCATGCTGCCCCGCGACTTCACCGAAGAACAAACCATGTTCCGTGCGGCCTACCGCCGCTTCCTCGCCGCCGAAATCGTGCCCCACATGGAGCGCTGGCGCGAACAGCGCATCGTCGACCGCGAGGCCTTCCTGAAGGCTGGCGCCCAGGGCTATCTCATGGTGTGGCCGGACGAGAAATACGGCGGCATGGGCGACAACGATTTCCGTTTCGAGCAGGTGATCCTGGAAGAAACTGCCTATGCGCGGGTCGGCGACTGGTACAACTCCCTGCACAGCCGCCTGGTCGGCCCTTACCTCACCCGCTTCGGCAACGAAGAACAGTGCATGCGCTTCCTGCCACGCTGCGTGAAGGGTGAATGCATCCTCGCCATCGCCATGACCGAGCCCGATGCCGGCAGCGACCTGGCCGGCATGCGCACCCACGCCGAAGAGCACGGCGATCATTGGCTCTTGAACGGCGCCAAGACCTATATCTCCAACGGCATCAATGCGGATCTCGTGATCGTCGCGGCCAAGACCGATCCGCACAACAACCCGCATCACATGACCTTGTTCCTGGTCGAGCGCGGCATGGAAGGCTTCGAGCGCGGCCGCAACCTGGTGAAGATGGGCCAGAAGGCGCAGGACACCGCGGAGCTCTTCTTCAACAACGTCAAGGTGCCGAAGGCCAACGTGCTGGGCACGGCGGGCGAAGGCTTCAAGTACCTGATGAAGGGCCTGGCCGAGGAACGCCTGATCGGCGCCTGCGGCGCACTGTCTTCGGCGCAGTTGTCTTACGACCTCGCCGCCGCCTACGCCCACGAGCGCAAGGCCTTCGGCAAGACCCTCGCGGCATTTCAGAACACGCAGTTCAAACTGGCGGAGCTACGCACCGAGCTCGATGTCGCGCAATGCTTCATCGACCAGTGCGTGCGCGCCATCAACGCCAATGCCCTGACCGCGGTCGACGCCGCCAAGGCCAAGCTCATCGCCAGCGAACTGCAGATCAAGTCCGCCGATCTCGGCGTGCAGCTGCACGGCGGCGCCGGCTACATGGACGAATACCCGATCAGCCGCCAGTTCACCGATGCGCGCATCGCGACCATCTACGCCGGCAGTTCGGAAGTGATGAAGATCATCATCAGCCGCGACTGCCTGTCGGACAAGTACGAGCCGTTCAATACCAGGAATTTCTGATACCTGGTGTCAGACTGAAGTCCGACCCACAGTAGAGAAGAACTCCTTGTGGGTCAGGCTTCAGCCTGACATTCATTCGACATCTCAGGCCCGCGCCTCGTCTAACTCCGGCATCGCCAGCACCCGAACATCCGGGTACAGCTCGTTCATCGGCACCGAACGACCGTTGGCCTGCACGATGCGGCAGTGATAGCGCTTGAGTAGACGCGGTTCGGTCACGCCGCAGGAATGCGCGATGACGCCCACCTCGTGGTGCATGGTCTCGGCGTAGCGCCGCACGCGTTCGGACTTGTCGGTGATGTCCAGGCCACGCTGCAGGTTGCGGTCGTGGGTGGTGATGCCGGTCGGGCAGGTGTTCTTGTTGCATTGAAGCGCCTGGATGCAGCCGAGCGCGAACATGAAGCCGCGCGCCGAGGTCACGAAATCGGCGCCCATGCAGATGGCCCACGCCACTTCACTGGGCGTGACCAGCTTGCCGCTGGCAATGATCTTGGTGCGTTCGCGCAGGCCATAGCCCTGCAGCTTGTCGACCACCAGCGGCAGGCTTTCCCTGAGCGGCAGGCCGACATTGTCGATGAGGCTCATGGGCGCGGCGCCGGTGCCGCCGTCACCGCTGTCGACGGTGATGAAATCCGGTGCGCTGTCGAGACCGCGCCGCCAAATCTCCTTGAAGAGTTTTTCCAGCCAGCGATCCGAACCGAATACCGCCTTGAAACCGGTCGGCTTGCCGGTCACGCGCCGCACGTGGGCAATCATGTCGAGCAGCGCGCCTTCGTTGACTATTTCCGGATGACGATTGGGACTCAGCGACGGCTCGCCGACTTCGATGCCGCGGATCATCGCGATCTCCGGCGTCACTTTCACGCCCGGCAATATGCCGCCCTTGCCGGGCTTGGCGCCCTGGCTCATCTTGATCTCGAACATGCGCACTTGTTCATGGGCGGCGATGGCGCGCAGGCGCTCGTCGCTCAAATGACCTTCGGCGTCGCGCACGCCGTACTTGGCGGTACCGATTTGGAACACGATGTCGGCGCCGCCTTCGAGGTGATAAGGCGACAGCCCGCCTTCGCCGGTGTTCATCCACACCCCGGCCTTGCGCGCGCCCTGCGACAGGGCCAGCACCGCGGGCCGCGAGATGGCGCCGTAGCTCATGCCGGAAATATTGAAAATGGAACTCGTGTGATACGGCGTGCGGCAGCCGGGCCCGATGGTCACGCTGCAGGGCGTGGCGGCATCTTCTTCGAGTGTCGGGTAGGGCGTGTTGACGAAAATGACGGTGCCGACGGTGCGCAGATCGCGCGTCGAGCCAAAGGCCACGGTACTGTCCACGCCCTTGGCCGAGCGATAGACCCAGGAGCGTTCCGCGCGATTGAAGGGCATCTCCTCCCTGTCCATGGCGAAGAAATACTGGCGGAAGAATTCACCAAGCGACTCGAACACGTAGCGCAGTCGTCCGATGACCGGGTAGTTGCGCCGCACCGCGTGGGTGGTCTGGGTGACGTCGATGACGTAGAGCGCCGCGACGGTAACCACGCCGAGGCCGAGACACAGCACGAACAGCGCGGCGAGGCCGTTGACGACCGTGAGCAGGGTAGACGAATCCATGGCAGCAGCCCTCGCAGGCGAAGTGCGACCGGCGCGGCCGTGAGGTCGCGCGCCCCGGGTGAGCGCGGCGTGCAGATGCGGCCGAGGGACCAACCAGCGCAGCGCTACCCGAGTCGATAACGACCGCGCGGAGGAAAAGCTTGAATGCGAGGGCGGGAGGCCCGCGTCACGGCACGCGGGCTGGCGGTCTGCGCGGGCGGGCGGCGCGCCGCGATGGGCGTCACCCGACCACGGCGATGAAGCTACTTGCCGGCCGGGGGCGCGGCCTTCTGCGCATCGGCGGCCTTGGCCTGGGCTTCGTCCTTGCTGGCGTCGGCCTTGCCGGTGTCCATGTTGGCGCCGCACTTCATTTCACCGCCGCTGGCGCCGCAGCCTTTCTCCGCCTGGTCGGCGGCGAGGCGCATGCTGCCCTGGTACTCGACGAGCGCAAAGGGATTGTCGTTGGCCTCGGCAAGCGGTGCGGCGGCGAGCGTCGCGGCAAACGCGGTGGCGGCGGCGGTGAAAGGAAGCTTCTTGTCCATGCGTGTCTCCAGACGTGGCGTAGGGGTGCGATGCGGTGAAGTATGCGATTGGCGCAATGCCGTCGCAAGCGCGCCTAGGCGCGCGGCCGCATGTGCGGGAACAGCAGCACGTCGCGTATCGACGGCGAATCGGTCAACAGCATCACCAGGCGATCGATGCCTATGCCCTCGCCGGCGGTCGGCGGCATGCCGTACTCGAGCGCCGTGACATAGTCTTCGTCGTAAGGCATCGCTTCCTGGTCGCCCGAGGCCTTGGCCGCGACCTGCGCGCGAAAGCGCTCGGCCTGGTCGTCGGGATCGTTCAACTCCGAGAAGCCGTTGGCTATCTCGCGCCCCGCGACGAAGAATTCGAAACGGTCGGTGACGAACGGGTCGTCGTCGTTGCACCGCGCCAAGGGCGAAACCTCGGCCGGGTACTGGGTGATGAACAAGGGTCCGTCGAGCTTGGGCTCGGCGGTCTTCTCGAAGATCTCCACCAGCACCTTGCCGCGGCCATAGCCCGCTTCGAGCGGCACGTTGAGGCGCGCGGCAACGGCGCGCGCGCCTGCATCGGTCGCGAGTTCCGCGGCATCGACCTCGGGATTGAAGGCCAGGATTGCCTCCATCACCGTCATGCGCGGGAACGGCTGGCCGAAGTCGTAAGTCTTGCCCTGGTACTCGACCACGCTGCTGCCCAACACCGCCAGCGTCAGTTCGCGCAGCATCTGTTCGGTGAGATCGATCAGATCCCGGTAGTCGGCATAGGCCGCGTAGAACTCGAGCATGGTGAACTCGGGATTGTGGCGCGGCGACAAGCCCTCGTTGCGGAAATTGCGGTTGATCTCGAACACGCGTTCGATGCCGCCCACCACCAGGCGTTTCAAATACAGCTCTGGCGCGATGCGCAGGAACAAGTCCATGTCGAGACTGTTGTGGTGGGTGATGAAGGGCCGCGCCGCGGCGCCACCCGCCATCACCTGCATCATCGGCGTCTCGACTTCGAGATAGCCACGCTCGGAGAGAAAGCGGCGGATGAATTCCACCACCGCACTGCGTATGCGGAACACGCGGCGCGTGTCGTCGTTCATGATGAGGTCGAGATAACGCTGGCGATAGCGCGCCTCGAGATCGGTCAGGCCATGCCACTTGTCCGGCAAAGGCCGCAGCGACTTGGTCAACAGGCGCAGGCCGTCGACCATCACCGACAGCTCGCCTTTCTGGGTGCGGAACACCACGCCCTCGGCGCCGACGATGTCACCGAGATCCCATTTCTTGAACTCGTCGTAGACGCCTTCCGGCAGCGCATCGCGCTTGACGAACAGTTGTATCGAGCCGCTCATGTCCTTGACGTGGGCGAACGAGGTCTTCCCCTGCACGCGCTGCGTCATCATGCGCCCGGCAATCGTGACCCGGTGCGCCTGCGCTTCCAACTCGGCCGCGCTGGCCTCGGCAAAACGCGCGTGCAGTTCGCCGGCCAGCGCATCGCGGCGGAAATCGTTGCGATAGGCGTTGCCGCTGGCACGCAACTGCTCGAGCTTGGCGCGGCGCTGAGCGATGAGCGCCGCTTCGGTACCGGATTCTTCGTGGTCGGACATCTAGTGTGCTGCCCCGTGATGAACTTCGATGATTGGCGCGGCTATCGAGCCGTCAGGCAAGGCGCGCGGAGGAGTAATAGCGGCGCTATTGCGACGACAAGTAACGCCGCATGGCGGTTCGAAAGCAAGCCAATCGCGAAGATTCATTGCGGGACAGCGCACTGGCCTTACAGTCCCATTTTCAGACTTGCTTCGATGAACATGTCGAGGTTGCCGTCCAACACCGCCTGCGGGTTGCCGGTCTCGACGTCGGTGCGCAGATCCTTGATGCGCGATTGATCGAGCACGTAGGAGCGGATCTGGTGGCCCCAGCCGATGTCGGACTTGCTGTCCTCGATGGCCTGCTGCGCTTCCTGGCGCTTGAGCAGTTCCTGCTCGTAGAGTTTGGCGCGCAGCATCTTCATGGCCTGGTCGCGGTTCTTGTGCTGCGAACGTTCGTTCTGACACTGCACCACGGTGTTGGTCGGAATGTGCGTGATGCGCACCGCCGAATCGGTCTTGTTGACGTGCTGACCACCGGCGCCGCTGGCACGGTAGGTATCGGTGCGCAGATCCGCCGGGTTGATGTCGATTTCGATGTTGTCATCGATTTCCGGCGACACGAACACCGATGAGAACGAGGTGTGCCGGCGGTTGCCCGAATCGAACGGCGACTTGCGCACCAGGCGATGCACGCCGGTCTCGGTGCGCAGCCAGCCGAAGGCATATTCGCCGGTGAACTTCACGGTCGCGCTCTTGATGCCGGCCACTTCGCCGGACGAGACTTCCAGCAGTTCCGGATTGAAGCCGCGCCGCTCACCCCAGCGCAAGTACATGCGCAGCAGCATCTCGGCCCAGTCCTGCGCCTCGGTGCCACCGGAGCCGGCCTGGATGTCGAGGAAGGCGTTGTTGGGATCCATTTCGCCGGCGAACATGCGCCGGAATTCGAGATCGGCGAGCTGCGCCTCGGCCTCGGCCACGTCCTTCTGCACCGAGGTGACGGTCTCGAGGTCGTCTTCCTCGGCCGCGAGATCGAGCAGGTCGGTGGCGTCGACCAGGCGCTTGGAGAGCTTGTCGAGCGTCACCACCACGCGTTCCAGGGCCACGCGTTCGCGCCCCAGTTCCTGCGCGTGCTCGGGGTTGTCCCAGACCTTGGGTTCGGCCAGCAGGCGCTCGACTTCTACCAGGCGTTCCGCTTTTTCAGCGTAGTCAAAGATACCCCCGTAACGCTTCGATGCGGGACTGCATGTCTTTGATGGCGTTATAGGTGGGATTGAGTTCCATGACGACCTTGGGTAGCTGTTGAAAGGAGCGCGCGATTGTACCGGCTGGGCCGCGCAAAGCCCAAGCGCCCTCACACCGCGCTGGCGTAATCGACCACCAGCTGCACGGTTTCGATGCCGCCGTAATCGTTGACGTCGAGCTTGTAGACCGCGTGGATGTGCTCGGCCTTGGCGAACCACGGCTCGCCGGCCGCGCCGAAGGCGATGGCCGCCACCGTGCCGCGCGCGCCGCGCGGCGACAGCACCAGGCGCGCGTGCTTGCCGCCGACCACGCGCCGGTCCTCGACGCGGAACACGCCCTCGAAGCGCGGCTCGGGAAAACCCTGGCCCCAAGGTGCGACGGACGCCAGCTCCTTGGCCAGCGCCAGGGTGAATTCGCCCGCCGCCAGCTCGCCGTCGGTATCGATGCGCCGCTCGCGGGTTTCGGCGTCCAGCAATTCGTTGACCTGCGCGGTGAAAGCAGCGCGGAAGGCCGGCAGCGCGTCACGCGACAGCGACAGGCCGGCGGCCATCGCATGGCCGCCGAACTTGCTCAGCAAGTCAGGATGGCGCGCGGCGACCGCATCCAGCGCATCGCGGATGTGCACGCCGGGGATCGAGCGCGCCGAGCCCTTCAGCGTGTCGGCGTCGGCCGGCGCGAAGGCGATGGTCGGGCGATGGAAACGATCCTTGACGCGCGCGGCGACGATGCCGATCACGCCCTGGTGCCAGTCTTCGTCGAACACGCAGAACGCGGCCGGCAGGGCCTGGCCGAGCGCGCGCTTGAGTTCAGCCTCGATGCTGTCGAACGCGGTCTCGCGCATCACGTCCTCGAGTTCGCGCCGTTCGCGGTTGAGCGCATCGAGTTGCTCGGCGATGGCGGCGCAGCGATCCGCATCGTCACTCAGCAGGCATTCGATGCCGAGCGACATGTCCGACAGTCGGCCGGCCGCATTCAGGCGCGGGCCGACCGCGAAGCCGAGATCGCTGGGCGTGAGGCGCGCGCGGTTGCGGCCGCCGACCGCGATCAAGGCGCTGATGCCGGCCTGGCATTGGCCGGCGCGGATGCGCGCCAGGCCTTGCGCCACCAGGCGGCGGTTGTTTTCGTCCAGCGGCACCACGTCGGCCACCGTGCCGAGCGCAACCAGGTCGAGCAAGCTCGCGAGATTGGGTTCGGCGATGCCGCGCGCGGCGAACCAGCCCTGTTCACGCAGATGGGCGCGCAACGCCGTCATCACGTAGAAGATGACGCCGACGCCGGCCAGCGCCTTGCTCGGGAAGGCGTCCTCGGGCAGGTTGGGATTGACCAGCGCGTCGGCCAGCGGCCGCGCGGCGCCGGGCAGATGATGATCGGTGATCAGCACCTTGATGCCGTGCTCGCGCGCGCGCGCCACGCCGTCGAAACTGGAGATGCCGTTGTCGACGGTGATGATCAACTCGGGCTGCTGACGCGCGGCGAGTTCGACGATTTCGGCGGTGAGCCCGTAGCCGTATTCGAAGCGGTTCGGCACCAGGTAAGCGACATCGGCCGCGCCCATCGCGCGCAAGGCACGCAAGGCCAGCGCGGTGCTGGTGGCGCCGTCGGCGTCGAAATCGCCCACCACCAGCATGCGCCCGCCGCGCTGCATGACCTCGGCGATGAGGCGCACGGCAGCGCCGGTGCCGCCGAGTTCGGTGGCCGGCAACAGGCCTTTCAAGGACGTATCGAGCAGGGCCGGCGAGGTGATGCCGCGCGCGGCCAGCACACGGCGCGTGACGGTGTGCAACTCCGCCGGCAGGAACGCATCGGCCGCCACCGCGCGCGTGACGATACGCGGGCGCGGCAAGGCGCCGCCCGACGCCGCATCAGTTCGCGGAGCGCTCATCCTGCCCGCAGCACTTCTTGAATTTCTTGCCGCTGCCGCAGGCGCACAGCGCATTGCGCGGCGTCTTGGCGTCGGCGTTCACCAGCGGCGTGGGCGCCGCGAAATCGACCGCACGTGGATCGGGCCCGGCCTCGCGCTCGGCACGGAAATGCATGTCTATCGCCTGCACCGCCACCATCACCGCATCGAGCGCTGCGTCGAGATCCGGGAATTCCTCCTCGATGTCCTCGTCATCGCCCATGCCCAGCACCTGCAGCGGCACGAACCATTCGGGCTGTTCTTCCATCAAGGCCGCCCAGGTGTCGCGATCGAAGGACGTGCCGAGCAGGAAACCCGCGCACCATTCCGACACGCCCCACTGCGCGCCGCGCAGGAACACCGGCAACAGCGCCGGCGTGGGCTTGGTGATTTCGTCGGCAAGGTGATGGTAGTGGCGGGTGATGAGCGACAGGATCTGGCTCGACTGCGCGTCGTCGGCATAGCGCGGCTTCCTGCGCGCGTTCTCCATGTCCCAGATGCGCGCCAGCCACATCGATGGTTTCACCAGCCGCGGAGACAACAGGAGGGCGGTGAGGTAGCCGTCGAGCACGCCGACGTCCATCGATGTCTCTTCCAGCGCCGGCATGGCGAGAAATTCATCGAGCGTGTCGAGCTCGATACTGGTCAGGGGCTGGGGTGCTGGATGCATGTCATGGAACTCGATTCGTAAGCGGGGCGTGTTGAGCGGGCGACTTCACTTGTGGCTTCCCTTGTGAGGCTGAAGCCTGACCCACAAGCAGGAGGACAAATTCCGCCATCTGTCCAATGTGGGTCAGACTTAGTCGCATTGCACACGCGCACCACAAAAAAATTGTTCAGCGCCAATCGAGTGCAAGGCTTGCTGCGCGCGACACGCAAAGTGCTGTCCCCTACCGCGCCTCGCCCTCGCGCATGCGGCGCAGCGCATCGAGGAACACCGTGGCGCGACGCCACAGGCGCCATCGCGCGCCGCGCGTCAGCGACAGTTCAGCGCCCTCGGCATGGATGACGACCTCGGCGAGGCGGCCGCGTGACAAGGCCGCGCTCGCCGGCGCCAGGATTTCGTCGGCAAAGCGCGCCACGTCGCACTGCTCGAACCCGGTGTGATCGAGCAGCAGCACATCGCCGCAAGCGTCGTGCAGCACTTCTTCGAGGCCCTTGGCCGCACGCTGATGGGTGAGGCCCGCGCGGTGCGCGAGCGCGGCCAGGAAATCATCGTCGCCGAGCACCGCGCCGCGCGTGCCGCGCGCGATGGCCGGCGCGCTACCGCCGCCCCAGAACCACACGCTGTTGATCGGCGCGCGTCCCGCCGCGCCGCGCGCGTCGTTGGCCGGTGCGCCGTACAGCACCATCTGCGCTTCGGTCATGACGCGGTTCAGCGCGCCGGCACGACGCAGGGCGCTCAAGCTGTCCTCCACCGCCGAACCGCGCAATGCGCGCGGCGAGGCGAGTTCCAGCGCTTGCGGCGCCGCCGCGCGCAGGTACCAGCGCGACGGCGAGTGGCCACGTTCGAATCGCAGCGCCTGCCCGGCAAAGCCGGCATTGAGATGGGCCAGCAGCGCATCGCTCTCGTCGGCGGCGAGGCCGACACTGTCGGTGTCGAACAGGGTGACGCGGGTGGCGTCGGCGCGCAGGTGTACAGGATCGGCGCGCAGCCAGTGCGCATCGCCGTCATGCGCGGCGAAGTCTAGCGCGGCGCTGATGTCGGCCAGTCCTTCGAAGGACGACAGCCCGAACCACGCCAGCATGGCGGTGTCGACATCGGTGCGCGGCATCGCACGCAGTTCGCCGCGCGCCAGCACGCTTGAGACGGCCTGCGTCGGTGCGTCTTCGGGCGCGCGCAGCAGGTGTTCGATGAGATGGGGAGCGAGGATGTCGAGACGCGCACTCATGGCATCGGCCCGGCAACGCCGGCAGCGCGCCTGCGCGCCGTGCCGGTCATTGCGCTGGACAGCGGCCCGCGCAACGGGCGCGCGGTCTCACAGGTGGTCGAGGATGGCGCGCTTGACCGCGTCGCTCTCGGCCGGGATCTCGATGACGCCGCCGGCGCTCTGCTTGATGGCGGTGTCGGGATCCTTCAAGCCATGACCGGTCAGCGTACAGGTCACGACGCTGCCTTCCCTGATGCGGCCGCTTTCGATGTCGCGCAAGGCGCCGCCCAGCGCAATCGCCGATGCGGGCTCGCAGAAGATGCCTTCCTGCTCGGCGAGCTCACGCTGGATCTTGAGGATCTCTTCGTCGGTCATGCTCTTGAATTCGCCGCCCGACTCACGCGCCGCGGCCCACGCCAGGTCCCAGGACTGCGGGTTGCCGATGCGGATGGCGGTGGCGACCGTTTCCGGCAGTTCAATGGGATGACCGGCGATGAACGGCGCCGAGCCGGCCGCCTGGTAACCGAGCATCACCGGCCGGCTGTCGGTCACGGCCGGACGTTCGAACTTGCACTGGTCATCGCACCACGCGCAGGCGGCGGTGGCCGGTTTGACGCCGGCGTATTCGGAAAAGCCCGTCCAGTAGGCGCTGATGTTGCCGGCGTTGCCGACCGGAATGCAGTGGTAGTCCGGTGCGCGACCGAGCGCGTCGACGATTTCGAAGGCGGCGGTCTTCTGGCCCTGCAGGCGATAGGGATTGATGGAGTTGACGATGGTCACCGGCGCGACATCGGCCATTTCCTTGACGATGCGCATGCCGTCATCAAAGTTGCCCTTGATCTGGATGACCACCGAGCCCTGGATCATGGCCTGCGCCAGCTTGCCGAGCGCAATCTTGCCTTCCGGAATCAGCACGAAGCAGCGAATGCCGGCGCGCGCCGCATAGGCCGCCGCCGACGCCGAGGTGTTGCCGGTCGAGGCGCAGATGATGGCCTGCGCGCCTTCGCTGACCGCCTGGGTCACGGCCATGGTCATGCCGCGATCCTTGAACGAACCGGTCGGGTTCAGGCCTTCGAACTTGACGTAGATCTCGCAGCCGCGGCCACGCTTGTTCGAAATGTTCTCGAGCTTGATGAGCGGCGTGTTGCCTTCGCACAGGCTGATGACGCGGGTGGACGGGGTGACCGGCAGGCGGTCGCGATAGCGTTCGATGAGACCCGAGTAACGCGCGCTCACGCGAATTCCTCCATGCGGATGCGGGTGATGTTGGCACCGATGCCGGGCAGGCGCGCGATGCGCTCGACCGCCGCGTTCATGGCGGCCTCGCCGACCCGGTGCGTGAGAATGATGATCGGGACCGTGGCGTCGCCATCGGCGGCCTCGGGCTGACGTATCGCTTCGATGCTGATGCGCAAGTCCGCGAGTATGCGCGTGATGTCGGCCAGCACGCCCGGTTGATCGATCGCCGCCAGGCGCAGGTAGTAGGCGCTCTCGATGTCCGCCATCGGCAATATCGGCGCGGCGGACAGGCTGTCGGCGCGGAACGCGAGATGCGGCACGCGATTGTTGGGGTCGACCGTCAGCGCGCGCACCACGTCGACGATGTCGGCCACCACCGACGAGGCGGTCGGATCGGCGCCGGCGCCGGCGCCGGACAACAGCATGGGTCCGACCGCGTCGCCGCGGATGAGGATGCCGTTCATCACGCCGTTGACGTGCGCCAGCATCACGCGGCGCGGCACCAGCGTCGGATGCACGCGCAGTTCTATGCCCTCGGCGGCGCGCTTGGCGAAGCCCAGGTGCTTGATGCGGTAGCCCAAGGCCTCGGCGTAGCGCACGTCATCGAGCGTGACGTTGCGTATGCCCTCGATATGGATCTTGTCGAACTGCAGCGGGATGCCGAAGGCGATGGACGCGAGGATGGTGAGCTTGTGGGCGGCATCGACGCCATCGATGTCGAAGGACGGATCGGCTTCCGCGTAACCCAGCGCCTGCGCCTCCGCCAGCACCTCGGCGAAATCCGCCGAGCGCTCGCTCATGGCGGTCAGCATGTAGTTGCAGGTGCCGTTGATGATGCCGGCCAGCCACTCGACGGTGTTGCCGGCCAAGGCTTCGCGCAGGGTCTTGATGACCGGGATGCCGCCGGCCACCGCCGCTTCGAAAGCCACCGTCAGGCCCTGGGCCTGCGCGCGTGCGAATACTTCGTTGCCGTGCAGGGCGATCAGCGCCTTGTTGGCGGTGACCACGTCCTTGCCGTTGTCCAGCGCACGCATCACCAGCTCGCGCGCCGGATCGGTGCCGCCGATCAGTTCGACCACGATCTCTATGCTCGGATCGTCGACCACCGAAAACGGATCGGTGGTCAGGCGTATGCCCTGCGTGTCTATCGGCCGCTGCTTGTCGAGGTCACGCGCCGAGGCCGCCACCACTTCGATGTTGCGGCCGGCGCGGCGCGCGATCTCGTCGCGGTTGCGCGCCAGCACGTTGAGCGTGCCGCAGCCGACGGTGCCGAGTCCCAGCACACCGATCTTGACCGGCGGTAATTGCACACGACGTCGCGCCATGACTCAGCCTCCCACACCCACGCCGTTGCGCAGCATGTCCTTGATGCCCCGGATCGCCTGGCGCGAGCGATGGGCGTTTTCAATGAGCGCGAAACGCACATGGTCGTCGCCGTATTCACCGAAGCCGATGCCCGGCGAGACCGCGACCTTGGCTTCGGCCAGCAGCAGCTTGGAAAACTCCAGCGAGCCCATGGCGCGCCACGGTTCCGGGATCTGCGCCCACACGAACATCGTGCCGCGCGGTTTCTCCACGTCCCACCCGGCCGACTGCAAACCTTCGCACAGCACGTCGCGGCGCTGCTGGTACATGTCGCGGATCTCGCTCACGCAGTCCTGCGGGCCTTCGAGCGCGGCGATGGCGGCGACCTGGATGGGCGTGAACATGCCGTAGTCGAGATAGGACTTCAGGCGCGCGAGGGCGTAGACGAGATCGGGATTGCCGACCATGAAACCGATGCGCCAGCCCGGCATGTTGTAGCTCTTGGACAGCGTGAAGAATTCCACGCACACGTCCTTGGCGCCCGGCACCTGCATGATGGACGGCGCCTTGTAGCCGTCGAACACGAGGTCGGCATAGGCCAGATCGTGCACCACGTAGATGTTGTGCTCGCGCGCCACCGCCACCACGTGCTCGAAGAATTCGAGATCGACGCACTGCGCGGTCGGGTTGCTCGGAAAATTGAGCAACAGCATCTTGGGCTTGGGCCAGGAATTCTTGATGGCGCTGTCGAGTTCGTGAAAGAAATCCACGCCCGGGCCGATCGGCACGTGGCGGATGTCGGCGCCGGCGATCACGAAGCCGTAGGGGTGGATCGGGTAGGCCGGATTCGGCACCAGCACCGCATCGCCGCGATCGACCGTCGCCATGGCGAGATGAGCAAGGCCTTCCTTGGAACCGATGGTGACGATGGCTTCCTTGTCGGGGTCGATGTCGACGTCGTAGCGCGTCTTGTACCAGTTGCAGATCGCAAGCCGCAGGCGCGGAATGCCACGCGACACCGAGTAGCGATGGGTGTCGCCGCGCTGCGCCGCTTCGACCATCTTGTCGACGATGTGCTTGGGCGTGGGCTGGTCGGGATTGCCCATGCTGAAGTCGATGATGTCTTCGCCCCGGCGGCGTGCCGCCATCTTCAGATCGCCCACGACATTGAAGACATAGGGCGGCAGGCGGTCGATGCGGGAAAATCCAGTGCTCACGGCGGTATTCGCTGACATGCGGTGGGATTGCAAGAGCCGGCAAAGCTAACTGCTTGACCGGACAGTGTCAAACGGATTACACCGCGCCTCGATAGGGAAATTTGTGTAAGAGTCCGCGTTCGCCGGTGACGGCGGCTGCGCCGGGTCGAGGTCCTGCGCTACCATGCCTCGCTCGTTACGCCGTCACTCTATTAGAACGGGAGAACCCGCAAGGCGATGGAAATGCCCTGCCCCGCCCATCGCCCCCTGGCCGGGCCCCGCCGAGCGGGGCCGACATGCTGATGCCGATGTCTATCCTCCGCGCGCGAGAGCGCGCTCCGCATCGACGCGAGGATGTCGACGAAGCCGTTGTCGAACTGCTGTTCGCCAATGCCCGTAACGGCGAAATCATCACCGCCACGGTCGCCACCCTGCTCGCCGCGAGCCAATGGACCAGCCTTGGCGGCGCGCGCGCCGGCGGTTGGCTGGTGACCATGCTCCTGATCGTGCTGGCACGCGGCGCCCTGCGACGCGCCTACCAGGCACGCGCGGTTCAGCCCGGCGACGACCAGGCCTGGGGGCGCGCCTTCACCCTCGGCGCGCTGGCGACCGGCATCGTGTGGGGCATGGCCGGACAGCTGCTGATGTTTTCGCCCGCGCTCGAGCACTCGTTCCTCATCATCCTCGTGATCGCCGGCATGACCTCGGCCGGCGTGCCCTATCTCGCGCCCTTGCCGCTGGCCTTCCACCTGTACGCGGCCGCCGCGATCCTGCCGACGGCGCTGCGCTTCCTCATGGGCGGCACGCCGCTGTACCTCAGCATCGGCGTGTTGATGCTGGTATACCTGCTCGGCATCCAGCGCAGCGCGCACCTGTTCGGCCGCTGGCTGCGCGAAGCGCGGCGCCTCGCCCGCGACCAGGCGAGCAAGGCCCAGGAACTGGAAATCATGGCGCGCGAACTGGCCGCGGCCCACGACCGCGCCCAGGCGGAAACCGCGCGCCGCCTGGAACTGGAACGCGGCCGTGCCGATCACGAAGCGCAAATCAACGCCTCGCTGGCGACGGTGGTCGACGAACGCACCGCCGAGCTGCGCGAAACCCTGGCCGCCATGACCGCCACCCGCGAGCAGCTCGACAGCGCGCTGGTGGCGGGGCGCATGGCGTTGTTCGAGGTCGACACCCGCACGCGCGCGGTGACGCTGTCGGATCACTGGTCGCAGATGCTCGGCGGCCCGCCGCGCGCCACCGCGACCAGCATGCAAGAGCTCATGCAACTCACGCATCCCGACGATCGTCCGGCCATCCGCCGCGCCTATCGCGACGCGCTGCGCGGCGCGAGCAGCGGCTACGTGGTCGATCACCGGGTGCGCGATCTGTTCGGCCGCTGGCTGTGGATAGAGAGCCGCGCGCGGGTGGTGTCGCGCAGCGACAGCGGGCGCGGCCTGGCGCTGGTCGGCACCAATTGCGACATCTCGGCGCGCAAGGAACATGAAAGCCGCCTGCGTCACCAGGCCTACCACGATCCCCTCACCGGCCTCGCCAACCGCGCCTTCCTGCGCGAACGCCTGCAGGAAATGATCTACCGCGCCGAGCGCAACAACCACGTGCTGGCGGTGCTGTGCCTGGACCTCGATCATTTCAAGGTCATCAACGATTCCAACGGTCACGCGGCCGGCGATCAACTGCTGCGCGCGGCGGCCGCGCGCCTTTCCAACTCGGTGCGCCAGGGCGACGTGGTGGTGAGACTCGGCGGCGACGAATTCGCGGTGCTGCTGGAAGGCCCGCTGCACACCGATGCCATCGCCGCCATCGCGCGCAAGATCCTGGCGCGCATCAGCAGCCCGATCACGGTCGACGACAACGAACACACCCTGTCCACCAGCATCGGCGTGAGCTGCTTCCCGACCGACGGACGCACACCCGACGAACTGCTGACGCGCGCGGATCTGGCGATGTACAGCGCCAAGGAATCCGGCCGCAACGATTTCCGCTTCTTCACCGCCGAACTGCACGATCAAATCCAGGAGAAGGCGCAGCTGATGGCGGGCCTGCAGGGCCCTTACCTGACGCACCAGCTGTGGCTGGCCTACCAGCCGCGCGTCGATTCGGTGGGTGGCGAGGTGCTGGGCGTGGAAGCGCTGTTGCGCTGGTCGCACCCGGAGCTCGGCGAGATCTCGCCCGAGCGCTTCGTGCCGCTGGCCGAACAGACCGGCATCATCGTGCAGCTCGGCGAATGGGCGCTGCGCACCGCTTGCGCGCAGTTTCGCGCCTGGCTCGACGAAGGGTTCGCGCTCGAGCGCGTGGCGGTGAACCTGTCCATGCGCCAATTGCTCGAGCCGGACCTGGTCGAGCGGATCATCGCCATACTCGGCGAGTTCCGCCTCGACCCCGCGCATCTCGAACTCGAGATCACCGAGAGCATGGCGATGCAGCATCCCGATGCGGTGCTGGAAACGCTGTCGCGCCTCGACCAGCGCGGTGTGCGCATCGGGCTCGATGATTTTGGCACGGGCTATTCGTCGCTCGCCTATCTCAAGCGCTTCCCCATCGACGATCTCAAGATCGACCGGGCCTTCGTGCGCGGCGTGCCGCATGACGCCGAGGACGTCGCCATCGCCCGCGCGATCCTGGCGCTGGCGCGCAGCCTCGACCTCACGCCGGTCGCCGAAGGCGTGGAGACCGCCGAACAACGCGATTTCCTCAAGGCCGAGGGTTGCCGCGAAATGCAGGGTTACCTGTACGGCGAACCGCAGTCGGCGCTGACGCTGAATTTGCGCAGGAGCAAGGGCGCGGCCTCGGCCGCTTAGACAGCGTCAACGACACGCTCCCTACCGAAGCGCCAGCCGCGTTTATACTGGCGCGGACCACACCTGAGTGCCGCCCATGACCGACCACGCCCTCGCGCTTGCCCGGCAGCAATTGCTGACCCCCACCGGCGTCGAAATCCCCGATCTGGAACGGGTGCTGGCGGACCTCTGCGGCCGCCAGGTCGACCTGGCCGACGTCTACCTGGAATTCACGCGCAGCGAGTCGTGGAGTCTCGAGGACGGCATCGTCAAGGAGGGCGTGCACAGCATTCGGCAGGGCGCGGGCGTACGCGCCGTCAGCGGCGAACAGACCGGCTTTGCGTACTCGGACGATCTCACCGTGCCGGCGCTGCTCGAGGCCGCACGCACCGCGCGCGCCATCACGCGCCAGGGCCAGGCACGCGACGTGCGCGTCGCGACCCGCGACAACGCACCGGCGCTGTATGCCGCGCTCGACCCGCTGCTCGAGGTGGAGGCGGCCGACAAGCTGGCGCTGATGCGCAGCCTCGACGCGCGTTTGCGCGCCGCCGACCCGTGCGTGCGCGAAGTGATGGTCAGCCTGTCGGGGCAATACAGCGCGATGATGGTGGCGACCTCGGACGGCACGCTGGCCGCCGACCTGCGGCCGTTGGTCAGGCTCAACGTCACGGTCATCGTCGAACGCAACGGCCGGCGCGAGACCGCCAGCCACGGCGGCGGCGGCCGCACCGGTTACCTCGCCCTGTTCGGCGACGGCCGCCCCGAACACATCGCCGACGAAGCCTTGCGCCAGGCGCTGGTCAGTCTCGACGCCGTCGACGCGCCGGCCGGTGAAATGACGGTGGTGCTGGGCTCGGGATGGCCCGGCATCCTGCTGCACGAAGCCATCGGTCACGGCCTCGAAGGCGATTTCAATCGCAAGGGCACCTCGGCATTCGCGAACCGCATCGGCGCCGCGGTCGCCTCGCCGCTATGTACGGTGGTCGACGATGCCACCTTGCCGCTGCGCCGCGGTTCACTGAATGTCGATGACGAAGGCGTGCCGGGGCAACGCACGGTGCTGATCGAGAACGGACGCCTGTGCGGCTACATGCAGGACCGCCACAACGCCGGCCTCATGCAAGTCCCGACCACCGGCAACGGCCGCCGCCAGTCCTACGCGCACCGGCCCATGCCGCGCATGACCAACACCTACATGCTGGCCGGCGAGAGCGCGCCGGCCGACATCATCAAGAGCGTCAAGCGCGGCCTGTATGCCGTGAGTTTCGGCGGCGGCCAGGTCGACATCACCAACGGCAAGTTCGTGTTCAGCGCCGCCGAGGCCTATCTCATCGAGGACGGCAAGGTGACCGCGCCGGTCAAGGGCGCGACCCTGATCGGCAATGGTCCCGACGTGCTGACGCGGGTGTCGATGGTCGGCAACGACCTGGCCCTCGACAACGGCATCGGCACCTGCGGCAAGGACGGCCAGTCGGTGCCGGTGGGCGTCGGTCAACCGACCTTGAAAGTCGATAGCTTGACGGTGGGCGGTACGCGGACCTGAGGGCGTCTGAATGTGCGAATGAATTCGCACCTACAGGGCGACAGCCTGTCGATGCATGCCGGTACTCGCTCGCACATGGTAGGTGCGAATTCATTCGCACATCGAGACGACATAAACACAACAATCCAGGGGAACCCCATGAATCTCACCCAACGCGGCATCTTCCTGTTCAGCGAAGGCATGAGCGCCGGCGAACTCGCCGGCGCCGCGCAACACATCGAACGTCTCGGTTATGGCGCGGTGTGGTTTCCCGAGGCGGTCGGCCGCGAACCGGTGCTGGCGGCGAGTTGGGTGCTGGCCAATACCAGCAGGCTCATCGCCGCCACCGGCATCGTCAACATCTACAGTCGCGACCCGATGGCCTGCGCGATGATGCAGCAGACCTTGACCGAACAATCGCGCGGACGCTTCCTGCTCGGCCTCGGCGTGTCGCACACGCTGTTCGTCAACCTGCGTGGCCACGACTATGGCAAGCCGCTGGCAACCATGCGCAGCTATGTCGACAACATCGCGGCCTGCCACAAGATGATTGCGATCAAGACCAATCTCGCCGTCGAAGGCATGAGCGAACAGCCGCTGTCACGCGCCGAGGATGGCACGCTGTGCGCGCCGGTTGGCGAGATGCCAGTCATCCTCGCCGCGCTCGGACCCAAGATGACGGCGCTGTCGGGCGACATCTCACAGGGTTCCCACCCGGCCAACACCACACCGGAACACACCGCCGCCGCGCGCGCCATCCTGGGCCCCAAGCCGTGGCTCGCGCCCATGCAGCGCGTGTGCCTGACCAAGGACGCCAGCACCGCGCGACGCGTCGGCCGCCAGCTGCTGGCGCTGTACCTCGGCCTGCCCAACTATCTCAACATGTGGCGCGATTACGGTTACACCGATGCCGACTTCGAGCACGGCGGCAGCGACCGGCTGATCGACGCCATGCTGGCCTGGGGTGACGAAAAGACCGTGTGGTCGCGGGTGCAGGCGCATCTCGATGCCGGCGCCAGCCATGTGCCGCTGGTGCCGATCAATCCGAACAACCCGTCCCTGCCGTGCTGGCGGGCGATCGAGGCGTTCGCGCCCTAGGGCTCATGGCAGGTGCGAATTGATTGCAGATTGAAATCGACGCGACGGACGATGCGTTTTTGCAGGTGCGAATGAATTCGACCTACAGGTCAAAATCTTTCGAATTCCGGATGCGGCAACCTGCCGCCATGCACATGCATGGCGCCGAACTCCGCGCAGCGATGCAGGGTCGGCACCGCCTTGCCGGGATTGAGCAGGCCTTTCGGATCGAAGGCTCGCTTGAGCGCGAAGAAACTCTCGAGCTCCGCGCTCGAGAACTGCAGGCACATCTCGTTCAGCTTCTCGACGCCGACCCCGTGTTCACCGGTCACGGTACCGCCCACCGCCACGCATAACGCCAGGATGCGACTGCCGAGTTCGGCGGCGCGTTTCATTTCGTCGTCGCTGTTGGCATCGAAGGCAATCAAGGGATGCAGGTTGCCGTCACCGGCATGGAACACGTTGGCGACCGGCAAGGCGAACTCGCGCGACAGCGCGCTGATATCGCGTAATACGGCAGCGAGGTGTTTGCGCGGAATGGTGCCGTCCATGCAGAAATAATCGGGCGCGATACGGCCGATGGCCGGGAACGCCGACTTGCGGCCCAGCCAGAAGCGCAGGCGTTCGGCCTCGTCGCGCGACACGCGCAGTTCACTCGCGCCGGCCTTGGCCAGCACCGCGCTGACGGCCTCGATCTGCGCGGCGACATCGACCGCGTTGCCGTCGACCTCGCACAGCAGCATGGCCTCGGCGGCGAGCGGGTAGCCGGCGTGGCAATAGGCCTCGGCCACTTCGATGGCGAGCTTGTCCATCATTTCGAGGCCGGCCGGCGTGAGGCCGGCGGCGATGATGTCCGCCACCGCGCCGCCGGCCGCCTCGACGCTGTCGAAGGCCGCCAGCACCACGCGCGCGAGCTGCGGGCGCGGCAGGAGCTTGACCGTCACCTGCATGACGATGCCGAGCAGGCCTTCCGAGCCGTGCACCAGGGCCAGCAGATCCAGTCCCGGCGCGTCGAGGCCGCGCCCGCCCAGCGTCATCCACTCGCCTTCCATGGTGAGGAGCTCGACTTCGATGACGTTATGCACCGTCAGGCCGTATTTCAGGCAGTGCACGCCGCCGGAATTCTCGGCGACGTTGCCGCCGATGGTGCAGGCGATCTGCGAGGACGGATCGGGCGCGTAATAGAGGCCGTACTGGGCAACGGCCTCGCTGATGGCGAGGTTGCGCACGCCGGGTTCGACGGTCGCGGTGCGATTGGCGGTATCGATGTCGAGAATGCGATTGAAGCGCGCGAGCGACATCAGGCAGCCGTCGACCAGCGGCAGCGCGCCGCCCGACAGCCCGGTGCCGGCGCCGCGCGTGACCAGCGGCACGCCGTACTCTGCACACAGCTTCACCACCGCTTCGACCTGGGCGCGGGTTTCCGGCACCACCACCACGCGCGGCATGGCGTGGTAGGCCGACAGCGCGTCGCACTCGTAGGGGCGCTTGGCTTCGTCACTGGTCAGAAGCGCGCCCGGCGGCAGAGTGTCGGCGAGGCGCGCTTCGAATGTCATGACACGAGATCAGGACGTGAACTTGTAATCGGACGGGATCACGATCACGCCGTTGGGCGTCATGGTGAAACGCTTGGCGTCGCGCGCCTTGTCGAAACCGATCTGCTCGTTGGCCGGCACCTGCACCTGGCGGTCGAGTATGCAGCGTCGGAGCTGCGCGCCCTCGCCGACCTTGACGTCGGAGAACAGGATCGAGTCCTCGACCGTCGCGCCGTCGTCGATGTAGACGCGGTTGCCGAGCACGCTGTGGTTGACGCCGCCGCCGGCGATGACCGTGCCGCCCGACACGATGGAATTCACGCAGATGCCCTCGTTGCAGGAGCGGCCGGGCACGGTGCGCGCCGGCGGGCGCTGGGTCTGGTAGGTGCGGATCTGCCAGTTGGCCTGGTAGAGGTCGAGCGGCGGCTCGAGCTCCAGCAAGTCCATGTTGGCCTCGTAGTAGTCGTCCAGATCGTCGAGCCGCCGCCAGTAGCGATCCTGGGTCACGCGGCCCGAGGTGCCGCCGAACCGGTAGGCCACCACGCGCTTGAACAACTGCATGTTGGCGCCGATGAGGGTCGACAGCGGCGCCTCGATGGGCGAGCGGCCGTCGAGCAGCTTGAGGAGTTCCACCAGCTTCTTGCGATTGAACACGAATACCCGCATCGGCCATACGAGGTTGTCGTCCGGCCCCGGCACCGTCGATTCGGTGCGCACGCCCGTGACGTCGATACCCTCGACTTCCAGCGCGACCGGAAAAGTCGCGCCGTAGGCATTGACCGCCGGCACGCCGGCGATGGTGACGTCGGCGCCATGCTCGGCGTGGAAGGCCAGCACCGCGGCGTAGTCCATGCGGTAGATCTGCTCGCCGGACACCAGGATGATGGTTTCTTCCTTGGCGCCGTCCAGCAGGTAGAGATTCTTGTACAGGGCGTCGGCGACGCCGGCGTAGGTCGATACCGCGCTGTTGATCGGCGGTGTGACCGGCATGATGTATTCGCCGAGATCGGTATTGAATATCGACCAGCCGTCGCGAATGTGGTTTTGCAGGGACAGCGAGTTGTACTGGGTCAGCACCATGATGCGCCGCAGCCCCGAGTGCAGGCAGTTGGTCAGGGCGAAATCGATGATGCGGTAGGTGCCGCCGAAAGGCATGGCGGCAATCGCGCGACGCGCGGTCAGCGGCTCCAGCACCTTGCCATCGCCGATGGCGAGGATCATGGCCAGCGTGTCGTTGAGGTCGGAGATGAGCATAGCTTGAGCCCTGCGTAGGGCCGCGCATTATACGCGGCGCGCCTGCCGTGAGAAGGGTTAGCGGCCGTGCACCGCAATGGCGCCAGGACGCCCGCCCCGGGGTCCCGGGGTCGGCCCGGGCGGCGCTGGTGGCTGGTCGCGGGCCGTCGCTATAATGGCTGAACCGCCACACGCGGCACTGTTGCACCCACCGGCATCCTCGCTCTACGCATGGCGGAAGAATTCCTAGTCAACATCACGCCGCAGGAGACGCGGGTCGCCGTCATCGAAAACGGCGTGCTGCAGGAGCTGGCCATCGAACGTACCCGCAGTCGCGGGCTGGTCGGCAACATCTACCTCGGGCGCATCAGCCGCGTGCTGCCGGGCATGGGCGCGGCCTTTCTCGACATCGGCCTGGAACGCACCGCCTTCCTGCACGTCTCGGACATCGCCGCCGCCAGCCGGCGCGCCGAGGAAACCGGCCTCGAGGTGTCCATCGAACAGGCCGTGCGCGAGGGCGAGACGCTGGTCGTGCAGGTCACCAAGGATCCGCTGGGCTCCAAGGGCGCGCGCCTCACCACCTACATCAGCGTGCCGTCACGCTACCTGGTGTTCATGCCGGGCTCGAGCACGGTCGGCATTTCGCAGCGCATCGAGGACGACGGCGAACGCCAGCGTCTGCGCGACATCATCGTGTCCCTGCAGCCCGGGCTGCGGCCGGCCGACGATCTCGCCGAGACCGCCGATCTCACGCGCCTCACCGACAGCAGCGCCTACGCCGGCGGCTACATCGCGCGCACCGCCGCCGAGGGCGTGTCGCGCACCGAACTAGCCGCCGACATGGCGTTCCTGAATCGCCTGTGGCTGTCCATCCAGGAACGGCTGGCGACGGCGCGCGCGCCGGCCTGCGTGCACGAAGACCTGCCGCTGGTGTTGCGCACCATCCGCGACGTGGCGGTGGCCTCGGTGGAGAAGATCCGCATCGACTCCAAGGAGAACTATCTCAAGGTCTGCGAGTTCGCCGCCGAGTTCACGCCGGAACTGGTGGCGCGCATCGAGCACTACCCCGGCGAGCGCCCGATCCTCGACCTGTATTCGACCGAGGACGAAATCCATCGCGCCCTCATGCGCAAGGTCGAGCTGAAATCCGGCGGTCACCTCGTCATCGACCAGACCGAAGCGCTCACCACCATCGACGTCAACACCGGTGGCTTCGTCGGTGGGCGCAATTTCGATGACACCATCTACAAGACCAACCTCGAGGCAGCGCAGGCCATCGCGCGCCAGCTGCGGCTGCGCAACCTCGGCGGCATCATCATCATCGACTTCATCGACATGGTCGAAGTCGAGCACCAGCGCCAGGTGCTGCGCGCGCTTGAGAAGAGCCTGGAACGCGATCACTCCAAGATCACCGTCAGTGAGCTGACTTCGCTCGGGCTGGTGCAGATCACGCGCAAGCGTACGCGCGAGAGCCTCGAGCACGTCTTGTGCGAAACCTGCCCGACCTGCGCCGGCCGCGGTTCGATCAAGACCGCCGAATCGGTGTGTTTCGAAATCTTCCGCGAGATCCTGCGCGAGGCGCGCCAGTTCGAGGCGCAGAGCCTGCTGGTGGTGGCTTCCCAGGAAGTGGTCGATCGTCTGCACGACGAGGAATCGACCAGCATCGCCGAACTCGAGGAATTCATCGGCACGCCGATTCGCTTCCAGGTGGAAACCGCTTACACGCAGGAACAGTACGACGTCGTACTGCTGTAGTCGGTGCATGCGACGTCTGCTCGAGCGAATCCTCTCCCTGCTGTGGACCAGCGTCGCGGTGCTGTTGATCGGCGGCGCCGCGCTGGTGACCCTGGTGCGCATGTTGCTGCCGCAGCTCGGCGAACAGCGCGCCGCCGTCGAAACCTGGCTGACCGACATCGTCGGGCGCCCGGTCGAAGTCGGCGCCATCAGCGCCAACTGGAGTGGTTGGGCGCCGCGTCTCACCTTTGACCGGCTGGTCATTCTCGACGAGCGGCGCCAGGCCGAGCTCATCCATTTCGAACGCGCCGATGTCGACATCGCGCTGCTCGAATCGCTGCAAACACGCGAGCTGAAACCGACGCGCCTCATCGTCACCGGCGTGGCGATGAACCTGGTGCGCGATCTGAATGGCCAGTTTTCGGTGGTCGGCATGCCACCGCCCCATTCGCCGGTGATGCGCTGGCTGCTGGAGCAGAGCAACTTCGCGGTGCGCCAGGCCGATCTGACGGTGAACGATCAGCGTGCCCAGGCCAGTTACGCCCTGTCGGGCCTGCGCCTGACCATCCAGAGTCGTGGCCGCAACAAGACCATCACCGCCTATGCCGACCTGCCGGACATGATCGGTCGCCACGCGACGCTCGAGATCCACACCCGCGGCAACCCGCTGGACGTGCATTGGGAAGGCAACATCGACGCGCGCCTGGACGGCATCAACAGCGACTACCTGCTGCGCCAGGCCGACTGGCATGGACCGCGTCCCGAGCAGGCGCCCGTCAACCTGGTGGCGTGGTCGACGTGGCGCGACGGCGCGCTCAGGCACAGCGATTTCGAACTCGCCATCGAGCGCTCGCGCGACGATCAGGGCCATGTGCTGGAAGCGCGCGGCCAGCTGCAGAAGCGCGACGACAGTTGGCGCCTGGCGCTGGCGGACATCGCGCTGCCCGGCGTGGCGGGCGCCAAGGGCAATGGCCGTTTGTCGGCGGCGTGGCGCAGCGGCCCCGGCATTGCGCCGCGCCTCGCCGTGCGCGCCGCCGCACTGCCGCTCGAGCCCATCGCCGCACTGGTCACGCGCATGAGCGCGCCGGGCACGCTGCGCGACGCACTGTTGCGCGCCCAGCCACGCGGTCGCCTGGCGCGACTGGACGCGCTGTGGTTGCCGCGTGGCGAAGCGCCTCCGCGCTTCTACGTGGCGGCCAAGGTCGCGGCGCTGGCCATGCAGGACGCCGCACAGCCACGCGCCATCGATGGCCTGTCGTTCGAGATCAAAGCCAACGGCGGCGGCGGCCACGTCGAATTCGATGACAGCGTCTTCACCGTCACCGACGACCGGCGCCTGGCCGCGCCGCTGGACATCGAACGGATGGAAGGCGCGCTGTCGTGGCGCAAGCGCGGCGAGTCGCCCCTCACCGCGCGCGCGCACGGGCTGCGTGCGCGGGTGGCCGGCCACCGCCTGGGCCTCGATGGCGACCTCGAATACAGCCCCGGCAGCGCGCCGCGGGTCGATGTCAGCGCGCGCTTCGCGGCCGATGACGCCACGCGCCTCCAGGCCCTGCTGCCCATCCACCTGATGCCCGGCCATGGCGAGGAGTGGGCGCGCCACCTGGTCGACAGCGGTCACGTCGAGCGTGGACGCGTGATCATCAAGGGCCCGCTCGATCGCTTTCCGTTCAGCGACAAGAGCGGTGAGTTCAGCGCCACGTTCTCGGTGCGCGATGCGACGCTGCACTACGCACCACACTGGCCGCCGGCCGTGAACGTGGACGGCGAAGTGGCTGTGCGCGGCGCCGCGCTGGCCATCGACATCACCCGCGGCACCATCAGCGGCGCGGACATCACCGGCGCGCATCTCGCCCTGCCCGACATGGGCGTGCGTGAACGCATGCTCGAGGTCAAGGGCGTGGCGCGCGGCCGCGCGGCGCATGCCATCGAGCTGGTGCGCAACAGCCCGCTCAAGAACGGCCGCGCCGCGCGCCTGACCGAGCTCGACATCAGCGGCGACGTCGTCGTGCCCCTCGACATGCGTCTCGGCCTCTACCCCGACGGTCCGCACGAAGTGCGGGGCGAAGCGCGTTTCAATGGCAATCGCATCACCGAACTCAAACAGAACCTGGTGCTGGACGAAGTGGTGGGGTCCGTGGCCTTCACCCACCACGACTGGCACGGCGAGGGTCTGCGCGCCATTTTCGACGGCACACCGGTCGATCTCGACATCAACGGCGCACTGCACGACCCGCATTACGACAGTGAATTCCACATGGCCGGCATCTCGTCGGCGCAGGGGCTTGGCGCCTACCTCGAAAAATACACGCCGCCGGTGCATGCCTGGTTGGCGCGCCATCGGAAGCTCGATGCCCTGTCGGGGCAGGTGGCGTGGCGGGCGGCGCTGAAAGTCCCGAGCAGCGCCGGCCTCGTCGCCGGCGCGCCGCAGCGTCTCACCATCGACAGCACGCTGGCCGGTTTGACGGTCGAGCTGCCGTGGCCGCTGGGCAAGAGCGCTGACGCGCTGCGTCCCCTGCATATCGAGACCGCGATACACGATCACGTGGCGGTCGCCACGCGCATCGACATGAGCGACATGTTGAGCGTCGAACTCGACGCCGCGCGTGACGCGGCGGGCCGCGCGCGCCTGACCCGCGCGGAACTGGTGTTCGGCAGCCTCGCGCCGCAGTTCAAGGGCACGCCGGGCCTCAGCATCGCCGGCTACATTGCGCTGCTGCCGCTCACCGAGTGGACGCACTTCGCGCAGGCCATGCCGGCCGACGGCGACGACTACCTGGACGCACTGCCGCTGACGCTCGACGTGCAGGTGAGCGAATTGCGCATGCTGGGCCGCAAGTTCAAGGACACGCGCATCAATGGCACACGCGAGACCGAGCGCTGGAATCTCACGGCCAGCGGCCCCGATGTCAGCGGTCGCATCGAGATCCCGCGCGACGCGGCGCACGGCGTATTGCGCCTCGACCTCGATCACCTGCACCTGCGGCGCGCCCTGAAAGCAGCGCCGGCCGGCAGCGCGCCGGAACTCGACCCGCGCCGACTGCCGGCCTTCGAAATGCACTGCGCGCAATTCCGCTACGGCAAGATTGAACTCGGCCAGGCCGATGTCTACACCAGCCGCCATGCCAGCGGCCTGACCCTCGACAAGCTGCATTTCAGCGACGAGAACTTCAGCATCGTCGCGAGCGGCGACTGGCAGGTCGAAGGTGAGCAGCACCACAGCAAGTTCGACATCGCGGTCGAGGCCAAGGCGCTGGGCAAGCTGTTGTCGCGCTTCGGCTACCGGGTCGGCAACATCAAGCACGGCAGCACCGCCATCGACATCCAGGCGCACTGGAACGGCACGCCGGCTGATTTCGCGCTGGCGCGCATCAACGGTAGTTTCGAACTCAACGTCGGCAATGGCCGTTTTCTCGACATCGATCCCGGCACCGGTCGCCTGTTCGGCCTGTTGAGCCTGCAGGCCTTGCCGCGGCGCCTGACGCTCGACTTCGAGGACCTGTTCGACAAGGGCCTGGTGTTCGACCGCATCGCCGGCGTGTTCCAGTTGCAGGACGGCAATGCCTATACCAACAGCCTTCTGATCGAAGGCCCGTCGGCGCGCTTCGACATCGCCGGGCGCACCGGTCTTGCCGCCAAGGACTACGATCAGCACATCGTGGTGACGCCGGCCTTGTCCAACAGCCTGCCGCTGGCCGGCGCGCTGTTCGGGCCCATCGGCGCGGGCGCCGGCGCCGCCTACTTCATCGGCTCGAAGATGTTCAAATCCATACCCGAGCAGATGAACAAGTTCTTGAGCCGCAAGTACACCATCACCGGCTCGTGGGACAATCCGGTGGTCAAGCGCATCTGATTTTCTTCATCCGAGTCCATAGCCATGCACTACCACACCGACATCTGGCGCCCGCACGTGGTGGCCGCCACCGTCGTCGAGCGCGACGGCCGTTTCCTGTTCGTCGAGGAAAGTATCGAGGGACGCACCGTCATCAACCAGCCGGCGGGACACCTCGATCACGGTGAAACGCTGCCGGTCGCGGCGGCGCGTGAAACGCTGGAGGAAACCGGCTGGACGGTGCGCATCGATCATCTGATCGGCATCTACCTGCTGGCGACCGAAGTGCCGGGCAAAACCTTCCTGCGCTTCTGCTTTGCCGGCACCGCCTTGAGCCACGACCCGACGCGCAAGCTCGACAAGGAAATCATCCAGCCCCATTGGTTCACGCGCGAGGAGGCGGCGGCGCGCGGCACGCAGTTGCGCAGCCCGCTGGTGCTGCGCGCGGTGGATGATTACCTCGCCGGCCAGCGTCATCCCCTGTCCATGCTGCACGACTTTCTTTGATGGCCGCGGCGCCGCCCGACTGGCTGCCGCGCGACATCCTCGCCGGCAACGGCGATCCGCACGTGGTGGTGGCGCTGTCGGGCGGCGTCGATTCCTCGGTCGCCATCCTGCGCATCCGCGAGGCGGGGCTGCGCTGCTCGGCGCTGTTCATGAAGAACTGGAACGAGCCCACCGAGGACGGCCATTGCCGCTGGGAGCAGGACGTCGACGATTGCCTCGAGGTGTGCGAAAAGCTCGACGTGCCGCTCAATACCATCGATCTCTCGAAGGCCTACTGGGACGGCGTGTTCGAGGATTTCCTTGCCGAGTACCGGCGCGGACGCACGCCCAATCCCGACGTGCTGTGCAATCGCGAAATCAAGTTCAAGGCCTTCCTCGAGGCGGCGCGCAAGCTCGGCGGCGACCTCATCGCCACCGGCCACTACGTGCGCAGCGACCATGTAGCCGGACTTTGGCGTTTGAAGACCGGCGTCGACGCCAACAAGGACCAGAGCTATTTCCTCTACACGCTCGGCCAGGCGCAGCTCGGCCGCTCGCTGTTCCCGGTCGGCGACCTGCCCAAGCGCGAAGTGCGGGCGATGGCGCGCGCCGCCGGCCTCGTCACCCACGAGAAGAAGGACTCGACCGGCATCTGCTTCATCGGCGAGCGGCGCTTCCGCGAATTCCTGGCCCAGTACGTGCCGGCCCAGCCCGGTCCGGTGGTGACCGAGGACGGCCGCGTCATCGGCCAGCACCACGGCGCGGTGTACTACACCCTGGGCCAGCGCCAGGGTTTGGGCATAGGCGGGGTGCGCGGCGCTATCGAGGCGCCGTGGTTCGTGGCGGCCAAGGATCTGGAGCACAACGTGCTGACGGTGGTGCAGGGTCACGATCACCCGGCCCTGCTGAGCCAGGCCCTGCTCGCCACCGACCTCTCGTGGGTGGCGGGCGAGGCGCCGCCCCTGCCCTATGCCTGCACCGCCAAGACGCGCTATCGCCAGCGCGCGCAGGCCTGCACGGTGCTGGCGCGACACGGCGACCGCCTGCTGGTGGAATTCGCCGCCCCGCAGCGCGCCGCCACCCCCGGCCAGTCGGTGGTGTTCTACCAGGACGAGGTCTGCATCGGCGGCGGCATCATCGCCGAGGTCGCCAAACACGCCAAAAACCTACAACTGTGACGCCGAATTGCCGATAATACCGCGCTTGATTTGCGCCCCGACCCCTCTCATAGCTGCACGGAGACATCATGAACAACTCTTTCGACGCCCGCACGGAACTCAAAGTCGGCGATAAGAAATACGAGATCTACAGCTGCGCGCGCCTGGCCGCCAAGTACCCCATCGACAAGCTGCCCTTCGCCCAGAAAATCCTGCTCGAGAACCTGCTGCGCACCGAAGACGGCGTGAACGTCACGCGCGACGACATCGAGGCGCTTGCCAAGTGGGACGCCAAGGCCACGCCCGACAAGGAAATCGCCTTCACCCCGGCGCGCGTGCTGATGCAGGACTTCACCGGTGTGCCGGCGGTGGTCGACCTGGCGGCGATGCGCGACGCGATGTCGGCGCTCGGCGGCGACCCCAACAAGATCAACCCGCTGTCGCCGGCGGAACTCGTCATCGACCACTCCGTGCAGGTCGACGTGTTCGGCACCAAGAGCTCGGCCGAGGAAAACGCCAAGATAGAATTCGACCGCAACCAGGAGCGCTATGGCTTCCTGCGCTGGGGCCAGGAAGCATTCTCCAATTTCGTGGTGGTGCCGCCGGACACCGGCATCGTGCACCAGGTCAACCTCGAATACCTGGCCCGCACCGTCATGGCGCGTGAGAACGGCGGCGTGCTGCAGGCCTATCCCGACACCGTGGTCGGCACCGATTCCCACACCACCATGATCAACGGCCTCGGCGTCCTGGGCTGGGGCGTGGGCGGTATCGAAGCCGAGGCCGCCATGCTCGGCCAGCCGGTCACCATGCTCATTCCGCAGACCGTCGGCTTCAAGCTGACCGGCAAGCTGACCGAAGGCACCACCGCCACCGATCTCGTGCTGCGCGTGACCGAGATGCTGCGCAAGAAGGGCGTGGTCGGCAAGTTCGTCGAATTCTTCGGCCCGGGTCTCGACCAGCTGCCGCTGGCCGACCGCGCGACGCTCGCCAACATGGCGCCGGAATACGGCGCGACCTGCGGCATCTTCCCCATCGACGCCGAGACCATCGCGTTCCTGAAGCTCTCGGGCCGCAGCGACGAGCAGGTGGCCCTCGCCGAAGCCTATGCCAAGGCCACGGGGCTGTGGCGTGATGCCTCGACCCCGGAAGCGGTCTACTCCGACACCCTCGAGCTCGACATGGGCAGCGTGGTGCCGGCCCTGGCCGGTCCCAAGCGTCCGCAGGACCGCATCGATCTCACCGCCGTCAAGGCCGCTTATCTCAAGCAGCTCGAAATCGACACCGCGGCACGCGCCGCCGGTGGCGCCGCCACCGTCGCCATCAACGGCCAGAACGTCGAAGTGAAGGACGGCGCGGTGGTGATTGCCGCCATCACCTCCTGCACCAACACCTCCAACCCGTCGGTGATGGTCGGCGCCGGCATCCTCGCCAAGAAGGCCAACGAGCTCGGTTTGAAGGTCAAGCCGTGGGTAAAGACCAGCCTCGCCCCCGGCTCGCTGGTGGTGTCGGCCTATCTCGACAAGGCCGGCCTCTCGCCGCACCTCGACGCGCTCGGTTTCAACACCGTCGGCTACGGCTGCACCACCTGCATCGGCAACTCGGGTCCGCTGCCGGCGCCGGTCAGCGATGCCATTCGCCAGGGTGATCTCGTGGCCTGCTCGGTGCTGTCGGGCAACCGCAACTTCGAAGGCCGCGTGCACGCCGAAGTGAAGATGAACTTCCTCGCCTCGCCGCCGCTGGTCGTGGCCTATGCCATCGCCGGCACCATGAACATCGACCTGCAGACCGATTCGCTGGGCAAGGGCCGGGACGGCAAGGACGTTTACCTGAAGGACATCTGGCCAAGCACCGCGGAAGTCGCCAACGCGATTGCCAGCACCATCGATTCGAAGATGTTCGGCTCGAGCTATGCCAACGTCTACGCGGGTGATGCGCGCTGGGCCGGCATCCAGGTCGCCAAGTCCAACCGCTACGGCTGGGATGATTCCTCGACCTACGTGAAGAACCCGCCCTACTTCGTCAACATGCCGCGCACGCCGGGCGCCATCCAGCCCATCAACAAGGCGCGCGCGCTGGCCAAGCTCGGCGATTCGATCACCACCGATCACATCTCGCCGGCCGGCAACATCAAGAAGGACAGCCCGGCAGGTAAATACCTCATCGCCAACGGCGTGCAGCCGGTCGACTTCAATTCCTACGGCTCGCGCCGTGGCAACCACGAAGTGATGATGCGCGGCACCTTCGCCAACATCCGCCTGAAGAACCTCATGGTGCCGGGCGTCGAAGGCGGCGTGACCAAGCACCTGCCGAGCGGCGAGCAGATGTCTATCTACGACGCCTCGATGCGCTACCAGGGCGACGGCGTGCCGCTGGTGATCCTGGCCGGCAAGGAATACGGCACCGGTTCCTCGCGCGACTGGGCGGCCAAGGGCACCTACCTGCTCGGCGTGCGCGCGGTGATCGCCGAATCCTTCGAGCGTATTCACCGTTCCAACCTGGTCGGCATGGGCGTGCTGCCCCTGACCTACAAGGATGGCCAGAGCGCCGAGTCGCTGGGGCTCACCGGCAGCGAAGTGTTCACCCTCGAAGGCCTTGCGGCCGGCGCGCGTGAACTGACCATCGTCGCCGATGCCGGCGACGGCAAGGTCACGCGCTTCCCGGTCACCGTGCGCGTCGATACGCCCAAGGAATGGGAGTACTACCAGCACGGCGGCATCCTGCAGTACGTGCTGCGTCAGCTCGCCGCGGCCTAAGCCCTTTCGTCCCGGAGCGCGCAATGCGCTCCGGGAAGTTTGGTGTGCGAATGAATTCGCACCTACACGGCGCGCTTCCCCATCGCCCTTCCCGGTAGGTGCGAATTCATTCGCACATTGCATCGCACTCCGCGTTTAAGCCAGATCAACTCCCTCGCTCACGCCGCTTGCGCAACTTGCGCGCCATCCTCCATTCTCGTCATCATCCCTTTGTAGCGTGCGGAGAAGCCTCGTGAAAAAACCGCTGCCCCAGCTCAAGACCGCGATGACGCCGTTCCCCTATTCCATCGACATCGAGGCCGACTGCGATGCGGCGCGCGCGCTCTTGGTCGAACATGATTTCCATCATCTGCCGGTGACGGAAGGCGGGCAGCTGGTCGGCATGCTGACCGCCGGCAAGCTCGCCGCTGGTGGCGCCTGCGAACTGCGCGGCCTGTGCGAGCACGAACCCTACATCGTCGACATCAACGAGCGCCTGTCCGAGGTACTGACCGGCATGGCGCGGCTGCGTGTCGACGCGGCAATCGTCGTCAAGCACGGCAAGCTCGCCGGCGTGTTCACCGCCGCCGATGCCTGTCGCGTGTTTGCCGAGCTGCTGGATGTGCTGGAGCCGCCGCCGGGCGACGGCGACGAGGCGGCCTGAGCTTCCCGTTCGTAGCGGGTGGCCGGTGTGGCAGCCATCCGTAGGCGCTAGAATTCGCCGCCAGACTGACCACGACGGTGTGGCGCCAGCCTGCCGGAGACCTGCATATCATGGCGACCATCACCATCACGCCCACGCTAGTCATCGACGAAGCGGAAATCGAACTGACGGCGGTGCGCTCACAAGGCCCCGGCGGCCAGAACGTCAACAAGGTCGCCTCGGCGATCTCGCTGCGTTTCGACATCCCGCGCTCGTCGCTGCCGGAACGTTACAAGGCCGGCCTCATGGCGCTGGCCGACAAGCGCATCACGCGCGCCGGCGTGGTGACCATCAAGGCCCAGCGCTTTCGCACCCAGGAAGCCAATCGCGAAGACGCCGTGCAGCGCCTGGTGGATTTGATCGTGCGCGCCGGCACCCGCCAGAAGCCGCGTGTCGCGACCAAGCCGAGCAAGGCGGCGCGCGCCAAGCGCGTCGATGAAAAGAAACAGCGGGCGGGGGTGAAATCCCTGCGGCGCAAGCCGGCGGAAGAGTAAGGGCCGGCACGTCGCCAGGCGCCGGCGGCGATCATTCGCCCATGCGGTGCGAAGCGCCCAGGGTCTCAGATGCCGAGATTGCTCAAGGTCACCATCACGTCGTTGAGTATCGCCGTCACGCGCGGGTGTTCGACTTCGAAGGCTTCCACGCGACGCTTCAATTCGCCGGTGACGGTGGTGTCGTCGGCCGCCACCTGGCGCTCGATGTCATCGACCAGGGCCTGCAACTGCGGCGCCTCGACGCCGCGCTTTTCGAGTACGGCCAGTTCCTCGCGCAGCCGCGCCAGAAGTTGATCGAGATGTTCGCGACTCATGTTTTTCGCTCCGACGGGACGGTGACCCGAGTATAAGGCAGCGCGCGCACTTCACGCCGCCGACGCATCACATATCAATACCGCCGCACCCTGCAGTCGGCCGTGACGCAGATCATCCAGCGCGCGGTTGGCGTCGGCGAGGGGATAGGGCGTGACGCTGGCATGCACCGGCACCTCGCCCGCGATGCCGAGGAACTCGCGCGCATCGCTGCGCGTGAGATTGGCCACCGACACCAGTTCACGCTCGCCCCACAGCAGCGCGTAGGCAAAGCTCGGGATATCGCTCATGTGGATGCCGGCGCACACCACGCGCCCGCCCTTGCGCACGGCCGCGAGCGCCGTCGGCACCAGTGCGCCGACCGGCGCAAAGAGGATGGCCGCGTCCAGCGCGGCCGGCGGCATGTCTTGCGAAGCGCCGGCCCATGTCGCCCCCAGGCGTCGCGCAAAATCCTGCGCGTCGCTGTCACCCGCGCGCGTGAAGGCATAGACCTCGCGCTGCTGCCAGACCGCCACCTGGGCAACGAGGTGCGCCGCCGCACCGAAGCCGTACAGGCCGAGACGCGACGCGGCGCCGGCCATGCGCAGCGCGCGGTAGCCGATCAGCCCGGCGCACAGGAGCGGCGCCGCTTGCAGGTCGTCGAACGCCGACGGCAAGGGAAAGCAGTAGTCGGCATCGGCCACGCAGTACTCGGCATAGCCGCCATCAATCTGGCAACCGGTGAAGGCCGCCGCGTCACACAGGTTCTCGTGCGCATCACGGCAGAAATCGCACTGGCCGCAACTGTGGCCGAGCCACGGCACGCCGACCCGCGTGCCGAGCGCGGGTCCTTCGACCTCGGCGCCCAGCGCCGCCACGCGGCCGACGATTTCGTGGCCGGGGATGACCGGATAGCGGGCCTGCGGCAACTCGCCGTCGACCAGGTGCAGATCGGTGCGACACACGCCGCAGGCCGCGATCTTCACCAACACCTGGCGCGGCCCGGGACGCGGCACGGGCAGGCGTTCGCGGCGCAGCGCCGCGCCGGCGCCATGCGCGCGCATGGCCCACATCGTGTCAGGCAGGGTGTTCATCGAGGCCGGTGAACAACAGCTGCAAATCGTTCAGAAAGCGAAAGCCGAGCGCCGTCGGACGCAGCCGCTCGCCGTCTTCCTGCAGCCAGCCGCGCGCCAACGCGGTGGCGAGCGGGGTGTGCAAGACTCGCCACGGCAATCCGGTGCGGGCGCTGAACAGTCGCCGGTCGAAACCTTCGGCCAGGCGCAGCGCATTCAACATGAACTCGGTGGCGAGCGTCATGCCGTCGAGCGCTTCCTCGCTTTCGATCTGCAGGCCTTCGCGTGCCGCCTTCATGTAACGCTCGGGATGACGGATGCGCGCCGTGCGCCACACCCGGCCGGCGGCGTCGGTGCGCTTGCCGTGGGCGCCGGCGCCGATGCCGATGTAATCGCCGAACAACCAGTAATTGGTGTTGTGACGCGCGGCGCGCGCGGGCCGCGCGTGGGCCGAGATTTCGTATTGCCGGTAACCGCTCGCGGCCATCAGGGCGAGACCGGCATCGTAGTCATCGCACACGGCGTCGTGCTCGGGCAGCGGCGGCGGCTTGTGCGCGAACGCGGTGCCCTCCTCCAGCGTGAGCTGATACCAGGACAGGTGCTCGGGCGCGAATGCGATGGCCTGCGAGAGATCATCGAGCGCGTCGCCCGGCGCGGCATCGGGCAGGCCGAACATGAGATCGAGATTGAGGTTCTGACAGCCGGCCTCGCGCGCCATGCCGACAGCGGCGCGCGCTTCATCGGCGCCGTGAATGCGCCCCAGGCGCCGCAGGTGCGCGGCGTTGAAACTCTGTACGCCTAAGGACAGGCGATTGACGCCGGCCGCGATGTAATCGCGAAAGCGGGCGGTCTCGGCGGTGCCGGGATTGGCCTCCAGCGTCACCTCGACGTCGTCGACGAAGCGTGTCCGTGCGCGCAGCCCATCGAGCAGCCGCGCGATCGCCGCGCCGCTGAACAGGCTCGGCGTACCGCCGCCCAGGAACACGCTGCCAACCAGGGGCGCCGGCCGCTGCAGGAGATCGAACTCGAGATCGCGCAACAGCGCCTCGACATAGACGGATTCGGCGACAGCACCGCGCGCCTCGTAGGAATTGAAATCACAGTAGGGGCACTTGCGCACGCACCACGGCAGGTGCACGTACAGGCCTATCGCGGCATCCGTCATCGCCAACCGTCGGCCGCCTGCAGCAGCGCGCGCAGGCTGCGCAGCGCCTGGCCACGATGACTCAGGCGATTCTTGAGCGCCGGCGCGAGTTCGGCCGACGAGCAACCGTGCCCAGGCACCAGGAAAATCGGATCGTAGCCAAAGCCCCCCTCCCCGCGCGGCGCGCGCAGCAGTTGCCCGCGCCAGGTGCCGGTGGCGATCACCGGCAGGGGGTCGTCGGCATCGCGCATCGCCACCATCACGCATACGAAACGGCAGCCACGTTCGGCGTCGGGCAGGTGGGCGGTCGTGCCGAGCAGTTTGACCAGGTTCGCCTCGTCGCTCGCGCCTTCGCCGGCATAGCGCGCCGAGATCACGCCCGGCGCGCCGCCGAGGGCATCGACCGCGATGCCGGAATCATCGGCCAGCGCCGGCCGCCCGCTGGCGCGCGCCGCGTGGCGCGCCTTGATGATGGCGTTCTCGACGAAAGTGGTACCGGTCTCGGCGACGCTGTCGACGTTGAAGTCGCTCTGCGCCCGCACCCGCATCGGCAAGCCGTCGAGCATGGCGGCAATCTCGCGCAGCTTGCCGACATTGCCGCTCGCCAAGACCAGTTCCATGGTCATGCCGCGCGCGCCGCGTCCTGCAGCTCGAACAGCTCGGCGATGCCGCCGGCGGCGAGATCGAGCATCGCGTTCATTTCCTCGCGGCGGAACGCATGACCTTCGGCCGTGCCTTGGATCTCGATGAAATGACCGGCGTTGTTCATGACGATGTTCATGTCGGTTTCGGCATTCGAATCCTCGGCGTAATCGAGATCCAGCACCGGCACGCCGTTGTAGATGCCGACCGACACCGAGGCCACCGCGCCGTGCAAGGGGTTGACCTTGATGCGGCCGGCCTTCAGCAGCGTGTCGACGGCATCGGCGAGCGCCACGTAGGCGCCGGTGATCGACGCGGTGCGCGTGCCGCCATCGGCCTGCAGCACATCGCAATCGAGGGTGATGGTGTTTTCACCGAGCGCCGCGAGATCCACCACCGCGCGCAGTGAGCGGCCAATCAGGCGCTGGATTTCGAGCGTGCGGCCGCCCTGGTGACCAGAGGTCGCTTCGCGGCGCATGCGCGAGTTGGTCGAGCGCGGCAACATGCCGTACTCGGCCGTCACCCAGCCACGGCCAGTGCCTTTCAGAAACGGCGGCACGCGCGTTTCTATGCTGGCGGTGCACAGCACGCGCGTGTCGCCGAACTCGACCAGCACCGAGCCTTCGGCATGGCGGGTGAAACCGCGGGTGAAACGAACATCGCGCATTTGATTGGCCTGGCGGCCGCTGGGACGAATTGCCATCGAGTCTTCCATTCAAGGGTGATGCCGGCATTATAGGCCGCCGGCCCGTGGCTGGCTTTGCCGCTCGCGGGGCTGCCGTTAAGATGCCGCGAGTCGCCGCATTTTCATCCACACAGCCGGAGCCGCCACGATGCCCTTAAGCATGACTTCCTTCGCACGTGTCGAATTCGACGCGGACTATGGTCGCGGCGCCTGGGAGCTGCGTTCGGTCAACCATCGCTTCGCCGAAGTGTTCGTGCGCCTGCCCGACGACTTTCGCAGCCTCGAGGGCGCGGTGCGCGAGCGCATCGGCGCCGCCGTCAAGCGCGGCAAGGTCGATTGCAGCCTGCGTTTCGACACCGCCCGCACCCAGTTCAAGGCCTTGAGGGTCAACGAGCGCGCGGCCGGTGAGGTGGTGCGCGCCGCGCAGCGCATCGCCGAGATGCTCGGCGAGGATGTCAGCATCGATCCGCTGGATGTGTTGCGCTGGCCGGGCGTCACCGAGGTCGAGGAAGTCGACCTCGACGCCACCGCCAAGCTCGTGCTCAACACCCTCGACGATGCGCTCGACCAGTTCCTCGACGGACGCAAGCGCGAGGGCGACAAGTTGAAGGCCATGATGCTGTCGCGCCTCGCCGGCGTGCGCGATCAAATCGTGGTACTGGAAACCCGTGTGCCGGAGATCATCGAATCCATCCGCGATCGCTACCAGCAGCGCATGCGCGATCTGGCCGAGGGCGTCGACGAGGCGCGCGTCGAACAGGAAAGCGCGCTGCTGCTGCAACGCCTGGATGTTGCCGAGGAACTCGATCGCCTCGGCGCCCATGTCGAGGAAGTGGCGCGCGTGCTGGATCTCGACGAGCCGGTCGGCCGTCGGCTCGACTTCCTCATGCAGGAGCTGAACCGCGAGGCCAACGGGGGCGGCGCCGGCGCGGGGGGAGGGGAGGGCGCGGGAGGGGGGGGCCCGGGAGTACGCGCGCGGCGTTACTCGCGGGCCGGCTCGGAAGCCCGGGGGCCCCGCCAGGGCGCACAGCGCGCTCAGGCGGGCAACGCCCCGGCACCGCCCCGGCGCCGGCACGGTGAGGCGGCGGTGGACCCTGCATGACGCAGGCCGTCGAAGAAGAAGCGCAGCGGGGCGGCCGGGCGGCGGCCCGCCCCCACCCAGGTGGAATTGGAATGAAAATACGGCAGGCTCGCCATGTCGAGTAGCTGGAGCCCGTCATCGAGCTGCAGCAAGCGGATCTGGCCTTCGTCGCTCTGGGTCTCGTAACCGGATTGCCAACCGCCGAAATGGGCCAGCAAGGCGCCGCTGTCGATGACCTCGGCGAGGAAGCCCGCTGCCAGCAGGCTGACATCCTGCTGCAGCGTGTAGTGCGAGTTGGCGATGGAGAACGCGTAGTTGTTGCCTTCGAAGGGCGCAGGGTCAGAGTGGCGCAGGTCAGGCGCGCCCGTCGTGCTCCAGCCGTTATAGCCGTCTTCGAAGCCCGCATTGGTCAGCAGATTGGCGGCCTGGCTCGAAGACATGGCGCCAAACAACATCAGCATCAGTGTCGCCAGCAGGGTGCGGTGCATGTCGCGTACCTCGGTATCGTGGGTGAATCCTGACAGCACTCACCGGCGAGGCGCCGCGGTCGTGCGCCGGACGGGCGCCCCCGGCGGGGGCGCCGCGGCGCCCCGCCGCCGCCGGCCGGCCCCCCCCCCCCCGGATCACATCCGGCGCGTTGATCAACGCCGGCTTGCCGCTCGCGAACGCGCGCTCGAGCGCGGGACGGATCTCCTCCGGCCGTTCGCAGTATTCACCGTGACCGCCCATGGCGGTGACTATCTGGTCGTAGCGCGTGAAGTTGAGCTTGGTCGCGACGATGCGCTCGGCGCCGTAGGTCGCGGCCTGCGGCCGCACCATCTGGCCCCACGCGCCGTCGTTGCCCATGATGCCGACTATCGGCAGGTTGAAGCGCACCGCGGTGTCATATTCGAAGCCGTTGAGACCGAAGGCGCCGTCGCCGTAGATGATCAACACGCGCTTGTCCGGGCAGGCCAACTGCGCGGCCAGCGCGAACGGCATGCCGACGCCGAGGGTGCCCAGCGGACCGGGATCCATCCAGCCGTTCTCGGCCGGCACCGGCAGCACCTTGGAAGCCTGGGCGACGATATCACCGCCATCACCGATGATGACGAGATCCTGGCCGGCGACGAAGTCGCGGATCTCGCGACACAGGCGCAAGGGATCGATGGGCACTTCGTCGGAATTGAGTTCGGTGGCGAATTTCGCCTCGAGTTCGGCTTCACGCGATACCAGCTGGTCGCGCCACGCGCTGAAATCGAGACCGCCGCTCGCAGTCACCGTGGTGCGCATGGCATCGAAGGTCGCGGCGAGGTTGCCGACCACCGCCGCGGTCGGTGAACGGTTGGTGCCGATCAGGGTGTCTTTGATGTCGAGCTGGATGATCTTGGCATTGGCCGGGATGGTCTTGCCGTAACCGAGGCGGAAATCGAGCAGTACACCGGCGCATACGAACACGTCGCAGTTCGCCATCGCTTCCTTGCGCACGCGGTTCAGGAGTTCCGGCGTGCCCGGCCGCACCATGCCGCGCCCCATGCCGTTGACGAAGGTCGGGATGTGGGTCTGTTCGATGAAGCCCTGCACGGCCGCCGCCGCGTTCGACCACTTGGCGCTGGTGCCGACCATCATCACCGGGCGTTCGGCCTTGGCCAGGATCGCCAGCGCCTCGTCGACGTCGGACTGCGCCGGCACGCGCAGCGGTGGCGCGGTGCGTATGCTCGGCATGCGCACTTCGCTCCACTCGACCTCGTTCATCATCACGTCCATCGGGATCTCGAGGAACGCGGGTCCCGGATTGCCGGACACCGCGTGACGGATGCCGAGTTCGATGAATTCCGGAATGCGGCGCGTGTCGAGGCAGGCATCGGCCCACTTGGTGATGGGCTTCATCACCGCCACGTGATCCATTTCCTGCAGCGAGCCGCGCCTGAGGTTGTTGAGCGGCCCCTGGCCGCCGATCACGAGTATCGGGCTGTTGGCGCGCCACGCATTGGCGACGCCGGTCACGCCGTCGGTGACGCCGGGGCCGGCGGTCAACACCGCGCAGCCGATACGGCCGGGCTTGAGCCGGCTCCAGGCATCGGCGGCATGCACCGCCGCCTGTTCATGACGAACGTCGATGACCTCGATGCCTTCGTCGATACAACCGTCGTAGATGGCCATCACGTGGCCACCGCTCAAGGTGAAGATGCACTCGACACCCGCCTGCTTGAGCGCGCGCGCTGCCAACCTGCCGCCATGTACGCCCACGGTCCTGTCTCCCTTTGGATGATCGAAAAAGCGATGCTAGCACGGGCCCCTGGCCGCGACGGCCACGGCCGCGACACTCTGCTAGGCTAGCGCTGCGCCCACACCGGCCTGCGCGATGACAGCGGACCAAGCAACGGAGGCAATCCCCATGGCGGCACTGTCCGGCTTACGCATCCTCGACCTCACCCAGTGGGAGGCCGGCACGTCCTGCACCCAGGCGCTCGCGTGGCTGGGCGCCGAGGTGGTCAAGGTCGAACCGCCCGAGGGCGGCGATCCGGGTCGCGCCATGGCCCGCGACCTGTGGCAGGACTCGGAATACTTCCTCAACTGGAACTCCAACAAGCGCAGCGTCACGCTCAACCTGCGCGAAGCGCGCGGCCGCGAACTGCTGCTGGCGATGGTGCCGCGCTTCGACGTGCTGGTGGAGAACTTCGGCCCCGGCGTCGTCGAAAAGCTGAAGCTCGGCTACGACGTCATCAAGGCCGTGCATCCCGGCATCATCTATGCGCAGATCAAGGGCTTCGGCCTGAGCGGCCCCTACGCCGGCTACAAGTGCTTCGACATGGTCGCGCAGGCCGCCGCCGGCGCCTTGTCCATCACCGGCGACCCGCAGGGGCCCGCCCATGCGCCCGGGCCCGACCATCGGCGATTCCGGCACCGGCGTGCAGATGGCGCTGGCCATCACGGCGGCCTACGCGCAGAAGCTCCGCGAAGGCATCGGCCAGCACATCGAGCTGTCCATGCAGGAGGCGGTGACCTATTACATGCGCACCATGATCGCGCTCGGCGCCAAGGGCGGCGACTCGGTGGCGCCGCGCCTCGGCAACGAGCTCGAGCCGACCATCAATCTCTATGCCTGCAAGCCGTTCGGCGCCAACGATCACGTGTATCTCATGAGCGTGATGGAGAACCATTGGCAGGCGCTGTGCACCGCCATGGGCCAGGGCGAACTGGCGCGCGACGCGCGCTTCGCCGACGTCGCCGCGCGCAAACGCCACGCGGCGGAATTGAAACCCATCATCGCGGCGTGGATGGCCGCGCACACCAAGCACGAGGCCATGCACGCGCTGTGCGCGGCCGGCATTCCGGCCAGCGCGGTGTTCGACACCCGCGACCTGTTCTCCGATCCGCACCTCGCGGCGCGCGACTTCATCAAGCACGTGCAGGACGAGGACGGTGAACAGCAGGCGACGCTGCTCGGCTGGCCGGCGCGCATGTCGGCCAGCAGCGTGCCGATCACGCTGGCGCCGACGCTTGGCGAGCACACCCGCGAAGTGCTCGGCGCCGAGCTCGGACTCGACGAGGCCGCGCTCGACGCGCTCGCGGCGGCGCATATCATTGCGTGACGGGGCGCTGGGATGGGCGCTGGCAATACAGGACGCGATCGCGTCGCACCGGCCGGCGTTGAACGGGGAGATGGCAGGGGCAGGGAAGCGACGCGGTCGATGCGCGTCATGCTCAAGAAAGCCGTCGAGTTTCCGTTAACAAGTCAGCGGAAAACCGCGCCCCGTGCAGCCCGTCGGCTGGCGCGGACGTTCAGCTATAGAAACCAGACCGAACCGTGAATCTCCAAGCCCCCGCTTCTCGCCATCGACAGCGCCCGAGCCCGCCAGGCGCGCGCCTGGCGCCCCTCCTCCTGTGCCTGACAGGCGCTGTCGGCGCGGCCAGCCATGCCGCTTCCGACGACGACCTCACGGCCATGAGTCTCGAACAGCTGATGGACGTCAAAGTCGTGGGCGCGGCGAAGTACGAGCAGCCGCTCAACCAGGCGGCGGCCGCGGTCAGCGTCATCACGCGCGGCGAGATCAAAGCCTTTGGCTGGCGCACGCTGGCCGAGGCCCTGGCCAGCCTGCCGGGCGTGTATACCACCTACGATTACCAGTACAGCTACCTCGGCACGCGCGGCATGGGCGCGCCGGGCGATCTCACCGCGCGCGTGCTGATCGCCGTCAATGGCAATCGCCTCAACGATCCTGTCTATGACGGCGGCACCGTCGGTCGCGAACTGCCGATAGATATCGATCTCATCGAACGCATCGAATTCATTCCCGGACCGGGCGGCGCGGTCTATGGCCAGAACGCCATGTTCGGCGTGGTCAACATCATCACGCGCAGCGGCGAGGAGACCAACGGCGCCGAGCTGTCCGCCGCCTGGCAGGACCCGCAGGACGCCTTCGAGGGTCGCGCCACCTGGGGCAAACGCCTGGCGAACGGCCTCGACGTGCTGGTGTCGGCCTCCGGCCTGCGCGCGAACGGTGACGATCATTTCTTCGATTTCGGCGCCACCGGCGTGTCGGGTGTCGCCACCGGTCTCGACGGTGAAAGCGACCAGCAGTATTTCGCGCGGCTCGCGCGCGGCGCGTGGTCGGGGGACTTCATGTTCGGCAAGCGCCGCAAGGCCGACCCGACCGCGTCGTTCTTCGCCGACCCCTTGGTGCCCGGCGACTTCGCCGGTGACGAATATGCGGTGGGCCAGGTGCAGTATGCCGACAGCTTCGCCGCCGACAGCCTCAAGGTGACGGGGCGCGTGTTCGGCGGCCGCTACCGCTACACCAGCATCCTGAGTTTCGGCACGCCGGTGTCCTATCCGGCCTTCGGCGACTGGATAGGCAGTGAATGGCGGGCGGTGTCCACCGCGTTCGCACACCATCGCCTGATGATCGGCGTCGAGGGTCAGCAGAACCTGCGCGCTGACCAGGCCGCCGACGACCTCGTCGTGCCCGCCAACAATTTCCGCATCCCCAACTCGAACTACCGGGTCGGCATCTACGTGCAGGACGAATGGCAGCTCACCGCGCAGCTCGCCGCGACGCTCGGCCTGCGCGTCGATCACGACAGCCGCAGCGACACCTCGCCCAGCCCGCGCGCGGCGCTGATCTGGCAGCCGCTGGACAACACCACGTTCAAGCTGCTCGCCGGTCGGGCGCATCGCGCGCCCAATGCCTACGAACGCGACTATGCCGATCCCGCCTCGCAGCTGCCCAACCCGAATCTGAAAGACGAACGCATCGACACGCTGGAAATCGTCGTCGATCAGCGCCTCGGCAAGGATTTGTCCTTGCGCGCCTCGCTCTACCAGTGGTTGATGTACGACATCATCAGCCTCAGCACTGAGCCGGTCAGCGGTTTCGCCCAATACATTTCAGGACACACCATCAAGGCCAATGGCCTCGAACTGTCGGCCGACAAGCAGTGGGCTTATGGCGCCCGCCTGCGCGGCAGCGTGTCGCTGCAGGATGCCCATTACACCGATGGCCCGGACGTGCTCAATTCGCCCAAGCTCCTGTTCAAACTCAATCTCAGCACACCGCTGCCGTGGTGGGGGCTGCGCACCGGCTATGAACTGCAGACCGACAGCAGCCGCTTGAGCCTCGATGGCAGCCGTCTCGGCGGCTACGCCATCTCGAACCTCCACCTCGGCACCGATGCCCTCGGCCACGGCGTCGACGTTTCGTTCACGGTCAGGAACCTGTTCGACAAGCACTATGCCCACCCCGGCGCCGAGTCGAACTGGCAGAACGCCCTGGAGCAGGACGGCCGCTCGTTCCGCATCCAGGCGGGACTGCGCTTCTGAGCAAGCTTGCGACCAGCACGGGCCGGGCGCGCGGTGCGCGGCGGGCCGCCGTGCTGATGTGCCGCGCGCTCGGCCGGCCGCTGTCCTTGCTGCTGTGCCTGCTGCTGGGCGCCGGCGCACGCGCCGACGAATTGCCCGAATACCGCGTCAAAGCGGCCTTCCTCTACAACTTCATGGTGTTCACGGAATGGCCGGACAATGCCGCGCCCGACATGACGCTGTGTATTGTCGGCGACGATCCCTTCGGCGCCGCAATCGATGGCCTGGCCGGCAAGCGGGTCGCCGACAAGCCCATCAGCATCGAACGCGTGGCGGCCGATGCGGCGCTGTCGCGCTGCCGGGTGGTGTTCATCACCGCGTCCGCCATCGACGGCCTCGATGGCCTGCTCGCCGGTCTTGGCGACCAGGCGGTGCTGACGGTGGCCGACAGCGCCGGCGCCATGCAGCGCGGCGTGCAGCTCAACATGCGACTCACCCACAGCAAGGTCACTTTCGAAGCCAATCTCGACGCGGCGCGCCGCCATCGCCTGCAGCTCAGTTCCAAACTCCTGCGACTCGCGACCGAGGTGCAGCGATGACGCCACGCATCGAGCTCGGCACACTGCAAAGCCGCGTCAATCACGCCGCCACCGGTGTCGCGGTCGGTATCGTCGCGCTGGTATGCATGGCGAGCAGTTTCTTCATCGGCGTGTTCAACGTCGAGAAGGCCATCCACGCGCAGGCCGAGGTGCTGTCGGTCAACATCGCCGCCGCCCTCGCCTTTGGCGACACCGCCGCGGCCAACGAAATGCTGACCTCGCTCCGCAAGGTGCCGGACCTGCGGCTTGCGGCCCTGTACGACGCCAAGGGTGAGCTGTTCGCGAATTTCCACGTTGGCGAGCAGGCGCCGGCCGCGCGCGAGCCCGACGCTGACGCGCGCGCCGCGTGGCTGACCTCGCTGGCCGTGGTGCGGCCGGTGGTGACCGCCAACGGCGAGCGCGGCTCGCTGTTGCTGGAAGTCGGCATGCAGGACCTTTACCAGCAGACCGCCTGGCAGATGGCGACCACGGTGTTGGCGGGACTGCTGGCGTTTTTCGTCAGCCGCGGACAGCTGCGGCGCCTGGAGCAGGCCATATCGTCGCCACTCGGCGCGATCAGCGAGCTGATGACGGATTTTTCCCGTCACGGCGACCGTGGCGCGCGCGCCCTGCGCAGTCACATCACCGAACTCGACAGCCTCGGCCAGGGCTTCAATGCCATGGTCGAGCAGTTGGAAGAGCGCGATCTGCGCCTCGCCGAGCATCGCGCCGAACTCGAACGCGAAATGGCGGCGCGCACCGTGCAGCTGCGCATCGCCGAGGAAGCGACCGCCCTCGCCGAAGCCGCCAATCGCGCCAAGAGCGAGTTCCTCGCCGCCATGAGCCACGAAGTGCGCACGCCCATGAACGGCGTGCTGGGCATGAACGAACTGCTGCTCGACAGCGGTCTCGGGCCCCAACAGCGCGCCTGGGCGGAAGCCGTGCAGACCTCCGGGCAACACCTGCTCGGCGTCATCAACGACATTCTCGATTTCTCCAAGATCGAATCAGGACAGCTCGCGCTGGAAAGCGTGGATTTCAACCTGGTCGAAACCGTCGAGCAGGCGCTGGCCATGTTCGCGCAGCCGGCCGCCGCCAAAGGGCTGGAAATCGCCGTCGAATTCGTGCCGCCCAACGCGCCGCTGGCGCTGCGTGGCGATTCGTTCCGACTGCGCCAGGTGCTGGTCAACCTGCTCAGCAATGCCATCAAGTTCACCGCCCACGGCGAAGTGGTGGTGCGTGTGACGGTGCTCGAGCAGACCCCCGCCCTGGCGCGGCTGCAGATCCGCGTGTGCGATACCGGCATCGGCATCGCGGTCGAGAATCGCGAGCGCATCTTCGAACATTTCGCCCAGGCCGACAGTTCGACCACGCGCAAATACGGCGGCACCGGGCTGGGGCTCGCGATCAGTCGGCGCCTGCTCGAATTGATGCAGGGCCGCATCCGTGTCGAAGGCGCACCGGGCCAGGGCTCGACTTTCATCATCGATCTCGAGCTGCCGCGCGCCGCGCAGGCGGTGCCGGCCAAGCGCGACAGCGCACCTCTGCGCGGCGTGCGCGTGCTGGTGGTCGATGACAACGCCACCAATCGCGAGATCCTGCAGCGGCAGCTCGAGGGCTGGCGGCTCGAGGTGAGCTGCGCCGCCGATGGCCTGCGCGCGCTCGGCGCGCTGCTCGAAGCGGCCGACGATCAGCGGCCCTTTGACCTGGCGATACTCGACAGCCGCATGCCGGGCATGAACGGCCTGGAACTGGCGGAACGCATCCAGGCCTACGACACGCTGCGCGCGACGCGCCTGGTGATGCTCAGTTCCACCGATGCCAGCGTGCCGGAAAGCACGCGTGCCGAGGCCGGCATTGCCAGCTTCGTCACCAAGCCGGCACGCCGCGACGACCTGCTGCGCGCCATGCTCACCGCGCTCGCGCCGGCCGCCGGCACGCCGGCGCCGAAGCCGCGCGCGGCCGACCCCGCGCGCGCATTGCGCGGGCGCGTGCTGCTGGTCGAGGACAACCCCGTCAACCAGGAAGTGGCGGCGGCGATGCTCGCCAAGCTCGGACTCGAATGGCAGTTGGCCGGCGATGGCGCCCAGGCCCTCGAGCGTGTGCGCCAAGAGGATTTCGACCTCGTACTCATGGATTGCCAGATGCCCGTCATGGACGGCTACGAGGCAACCGCCGCCATCCGTGCGCTGCCCGACGCACGTGGGGCGCGCCTGCCGATCGTGGCGGTGACCGCCAACGCCATGCCCGGCGAAGCGCAGAACTGCCTGGCGGCGGGCATGGACGCCTACCTGACCAAGCCGTTGTTCCTGGATTCCCTGCACACCACGCTGGCGCATTGGCTGCCCGCCGGCACCGCGAACGCGGCCACTCCGACGCCGGCACCAACGCCGCGCGCCACGGCGGCGAGCCCCGACACCGAGGTCATCAACCGCCGGACCATCGCGACCCTGCACGAACTCGACGAACCCGGCAGCACGTCCTTGGTGACACAGCTCGTGACCTCGTTCCTCGCCACCGTCGAACTCAACTTTGAACGCATGGCGGCCGCTATTGCAGACGGCAACGCAAAAACACTCGGGCAGATCGCGCATTCACAGAAGTCGAGTGCGGCCACGCTTGGTGCCGAGGCTTACGCGCGTTGTTGCCGCGATCTCGAAAAATGCGGACGGGAAGACCAGCTGGATGTCGCCCAGACGCTGCTTGACCCGGCACGGTTCGAACTCCAACGGGCAGTACAGGCGTTGCGGGAAATGCTGAAGGAAGCCGCATGACGGACATGCGCCACAACATCCTTGTCGTCGATGACGAGGTGGATGCGTGCCTGGTGATGCGGGCCGCGCTGCGCAAGGCCGGCTTCGAGGTCGGCGTGGTGCATGACGGCGAGGCCGCACTGGCCGAGTTCCACGCCGGCAAGTACGACCTCGTCATGCTCGACGTCGACATGCCCGGCATGAGCGGCTACGAAGTGTGCGCGCGCCTGCGTGCCGAAGCGGGTCCGCTGCTGCCGATCGTGATGGTGACCGGCATGGACGACGTGCAGTCGGTGCAGACGGCCTACCAGCAGGGCGCCACCGACTTCATTCCCAAACCCATCAACTGGGGCCTCATCGGCCATCGCGTGCTGTACCTGTTGCGTGCCTACCAGACCTTGGTCGAGCTGCGCGCCGCCGAAGCGCGCAACGAGGCGGTGCTCGGCGCCATTCCCGACCAACTGTTCGAACTCACCGACGACGGCCGTTGCCTGAATTTCCGCACCGCCGCCAATGACCCCATGGCCGGCCTCGGCGGCGCCATCATCGGCAAGCGCTTCGACGAATTCATGCCCGGGCCGGTGGCGCGGGTGTGGACGCTGGCCCTGCGCGACGCCGCGGCGCGGGGTTCCTCGAGCGGCCAGCAATACGAACTGGAAACCGCCGGCGGCACGCTGTGGTTCGAGATGTCGGTCTCGCACAAGACCGACAAGAGCGCCGACGGCGGCCGCTTCGTCGTGTTGTCGCGCAACGTCACCGAGCGCAAGGAGACCGAGATCCGCATCGAGCGGCTCGCCTACTTCGACAACCTGACCGGGCTTGCCAACCGCCATTCCTTTCTCGAACGGGTCGACCGCGAGGTGCAAAGGGCACGTCGTCGTCGCAACCAGTTGGCGGTGTTGTTCATGGATCTGGACGGCTTCAAGAACGTCAACGACACCATGGGCCACGCCGCCGGCGACCAGATCCTCAAGCGCGCGGCCGAGCGCCTGCAGATTGGCCTGCGCCCGTCGGATGTCGTATCGCGTCCGGTGGCGGACGGTCCCGCGTCGGCCAAGGGCGCCAACGGCGGCATCGAGATCGCGCGCCTCGGCGGTGACGAATTCACCGCGCTGGTGATGGACATGGACCGCCCCGAAGACGCGCTGGCGGTGGCGCAGCGCATCGGCGAGATCATGCGCCGGCCGTTCGCGCTCGAAGGCCGCGAGGTGGTGCTGACCGCCAGCATCGGCATCGCGCTGTTTCCGACCGACGGCGAAGACGCCGCGACCTTGCTCAAGCATGCCGATACCGCGATGTACCAGGCCAAGGGCTCGGGGCGCGACAACGCGCAGATGTACAACGCCGCGCTCACCACCGACGTGCTGGCGCGCATGGAACTCGAGGCCAGCCTGCGTAGCGCGGTGACGCGCAATGAATTCTTCCTAACCTACCAGCCGCAGATCGATACGCAGAGCGGCACGCTGTGCGCGGTCGAAGCCTTGCTACGCTGGAATCACCCGCAGCGCGGGCTCATCTCTCCCATGGAATTCATTCCGCTCGCGGAGCAGCGCGGGCTCATCGACCAGATTGGCCAGTGGGCGCTGCACAGCGCCTGTGAACAGGCAGCGCGCTGGGCTCGATGCGGCTCACCCTTGCGCGTGGCGGTCAACCTGTCGCCCCTGCAGTTCCGCAATCCCGACATCACGCAGACCGTGCTCGCGATCCTGGCTGACACCGGGCTCGCGCCGCAGTGGCTGGAACTGGAAGTGACGGAAGGTGCGCTCATGGAGAATTCCGCCTCGGCGCGTGCCGCCCTCGAGCTGTTGCGCGACAACGGCGTGCGCATCGCACTGGACGATTTCGGCACCGGCTACTCGTCGCTTGCCTACCTGACGCGCATGCCCATCTACAACATCAAGATCGACAAGTGCTTCGTCAACGGCCTCATGGGCGGTGGCGAAAACGAGGCGATCATCCGCGCGGTGCTGGCCATGGCCCACAGCCTCGGCATGCGCGTCACGGCCGAAGGGGTCGAGACACGCGAACAGGCGCAAATGCTGAAATTGCTCGGTTGCGACACGCTGCAGGGCTATTACTTCAGCCGCCCGGTGCTGGCGGACAACATCCCGGCCTTGCTTTCCAAGACCTGGGACATTGCCGGCGGTACGCCAGCGCCGCTGGAACGGGCTTACGCGCGACCGCTGGCCACGGCCCGCTAGTTTCGCCCTGCTCGCGGCGGGCCGCGGCCCACCGCCTTCACCCTCGCATCCACATTCACCAAGGCACACGCACCGCATGCGTGCGGCTAGTCATGCCTGTGCGTGACGGCTCCGCATGCGCGAGTTGTTGTTGAACGGAAACCAGCACACTCGACGGCCGCCATGAGCGCGGGTGCGAACGAAATCGCACCCGCCGCATGACTCGTCAGCCAATCACGAAATCCGTCGCCACCGCCGTGTGCGCGCCGCCGAGGCGGGCGAACTCGACCTGCGCCACGCCACCCAGACCGTCGGCATCGTAGAACAGCGAGCCGGAGGTGGTATCGAGGATGATGTGCTGGTTGCCGTTGCTGGCCACCGCGCCGGCGCCCGCCAGGAAATTGTCGGCATCCAGCACGCCATCGGTGGCCTGCAAAGCGGAGAAGATGTCGAGATTGAGTTGGAACAGGTCGGCGCCGCTGACGAAGTCGCTGATGGTATCGACATTGGTACTGTCACTGAGCGCGTTGTCGAACACGAAGGTGTCCGCTCCGGCGCCACCGGTGAGAGCGTCGTTGCCGTCGCCACCGGCGATGAAATCTTCGCCCGCGCCGCCGTCGATGCTGTCGTTGTGTGCGCTGCCGATGACGCTGTCGCCCGAGGCGCCCGTGCTGATGCTGACGCCCTGGTCTGCCAGCCCGGCGTCGACCTGGTCGATCTTGCTGCCGGTGACGATGCTTGTGGTGCCATCGCCGGCAATCACCGACAAGGTGCCATTGGCGGCGTCCGCCTGCAGGTTCTCGAAGTTGAGATAGGTACCGAAACCGCTCAACTGGTCGACGCCGTTGGAGAAGTCCAGTTGCCGCGAGCCGGCGCCCGCGCCGATGACCAGCGTGTCGAGATCGGTGCCGCCGTCGATGGTCACCGCCGCCAGGGTGGTGATGGCGAACGAATCGTTGCCGGCGCCGAGGTTGATGCTGTCGCCAGCGCTCACGCCGCCCAGCAGCGTGTCGTTGCCGCTGCCGAGCGTGACGATGTCGGCGCCGCCATGCAGGATGACGGTGAGGTCAGTGGTGTAGGCGCTGGCATCGACCGTCACCGCATCGTTGGCGCCGGCCTGGCTGATGTCGACCGTGGCCACACCGGCGGCCATGGCGTTGGCCGCCAGCACCACGCCCTGCGCATCGTCGCCGGCATCGACGCCGAAGCGGAACACCTCGACGCTGCTCATCTGGGCGAAATCGGCATCCGCCACGTCGGCATCGCTATCGAGGAGGAGCACATCGACGCCGCCGCCCGCCGCGATGGCGAGATTGCCGCTCAGCCGTGCGTCGGTGACATGGAACAGGTCCGCGCCGCTACCGGTGGTGATGTCGTCGTCATGCACACCGTCGTTGTCGGCGCCGATGGTGATGATGTTGTCGCCGTTACCGGCATCGACCACGCTGCCGCCGGTGCCGAGCACGATGGAGTCCGCGGCGCCATTGGTGACGATGGTCAGCGCATTGGCAAAACCGCTGGCGTCGATCGCGATCGCATCATCGCTGCCGGCAAAGCGTGCGTCGATGCGATTGACACCGGCCGCCGCGGCGAGACCCGCGACGGTGATGCTTTGCGCGTTGTCGGCCGCGTCGAAATCGAACATCACCTGTTCGAGAGCGGTCATCAGGGTGAAGTCGGCGTCGCTCACGGCGCTGTCCGACGCCAGGTTCAAGGCATCGATGCCGTTGCCGGCGGCGATCTCCAGATGACTGCTGAGCTGCGCCGCGAGCACGAAAACCTGGTCATGGCCGTCGCCGGCCGTGATGTGATCGTCGGTCACGCCGTCATTGGCCGCGCCCACGGTGATGACATCGTTGCCGTTGCCGCTGTCGACCACGCTGCCGCCGCTGCCGAGCGTGATGTCGTCATCGCCCGCGCCGGTGTTGATGGTCAGCGCGTTGCTGAACGTGGACAGGCGCAGCGCAAGGCTGTCGCCACTGTCGAGCGTGGTGCTGTCGATGGTGGTGAGGCCCATGGCCTCGGCATCGGCGCCGAGGAACACGAGTTGCGCATCGTCGGCCGCATTGCCACTCAGCTTCAGCACTTCGACGCCCGTCATGCCGGCGAATTCGCCGAACGCGATATCCGCATCGCTCGTCACCTCCAGCGTATCGACGCCGTTGCCCGCCGCCACGCCGAGCAGGCTGCCAAGCTTGCCGTCGTCGACCTTGATCAAGTCGTCGCCGCCGCCGGTCGTGACGCTGTCGGTCGCGGCGCCGACCGTGACGGTGTTGGCGCCGTTACCGGCATTGACCACGCTGCCACCGGCGCCGAGCACGATGATGTCATCGCCGCTGCTGGTGGTGAGGGTGAGCCCGGCGCTGAACGCCGCCGCGTCGACAGACACCGCGTCATTCGCACCGACGTCACTGGCGTCGATGGTGGTGAAGCCCGCGCCGAGCGCATTGCCGGCAAACTCCACGCTCTGCGCGTTGTCCGCCGCGTCGCCCTTCAGCACCAACACCTCCAGCGTGGTGATGCCGGCGAGATCCGCGTCGGCCAACGAGACATCGTCCGTCACCTCGAGCCGGTCCGTGCCGTCATCGCCGGACACCGTCAGGTGCGCGCTGAGCTGCGAATCGACGAGTTCCACCCGATCGCTGCTGGCGCCGAGATGGATGACGTCGTCGTGCACGCCGTCGTTGTCCGCGCCAACGGTCACATGGTCGACGCCCGCGTCGGCGTTGACGACGCTGCCGCCGGTGCCCAGCAACACCACTTCGCTGCCGGCGCCGCCGTCGATGGTCAAGGCATTGGCAAAGCCCGTGCTGTCGATATTGACGCTCTCGCCGCTGCCCACCAGCGTGGTGTCGAGATGGGTGAAGCCGGCCGCCGCCGCGTTGGCGGCCAGGGTCACGCTCTGCACGTGATCCGCGGCGTCGACGCCGAGTTTGAGTACTTCCATGGTGGTGACATTGGCGAGGTCGGCGTCGGCCACCGAGGCGTCGGTCGACACCAACAGGATATCGCCCGTGGTGTGCGCGCCGCCGTCGACGAACAAGGCCGCGCTCAATTCACTGTCTTCGACGTCGACGATATCGTCGCCGCCCGCACCCGCCACGACCTGGTCGCCGGCGCCGACATGTACGAGGTCGTCGCCGCCCGAACCGGTGATGGCCAGGCCGCTGATGGCATTGGCGATGAAATCGGTGGCGCTGACCAGGCTCACCTTCTCGACATTGACGACGCTGGCGCCCATCAGCACGGCGCCGCCGCCGGTCACGCTGAGGGTGTCGCCCGCGCCGGTGTCGGCGCCGCCGTCGATGTCGGCCGCGATGGTGGTGGCGGAGACATGGATGGTGTCGTCGCCCGCGCCGGTATCGATGTCGTCCTGGCTAGCGCCGGCCGTGACGGTGTCGTCGCCGAGGCCACTGGTGACCGTGCTGCCGGCGCTACCGAGGGTGATGACATCGTCGCCCGCACCGCTCGCGATCGACAGGCCCGCGCTGAAGGCGCTGGCATCGATGCTGATGCCATCGTCACTGCCGGCGGCGGTGGTATCGACCGCGAGCAGTCCGGCGCTGTGCGCGAGGCTGCCGAGCACGATGCTCTGGGCATCATCGCCGGCATCGGCGCTGAGCGTGAGCCGCTCGATGCCGCGCAGGTTGGTGAAATCGGCATCCGATACCGTGGCGTCGCTGATGACTTCCAAGGTGTCGGTGCCGAGACCGCCGATCACGCTGAGATTGGCGGTCAGTCGCGCGTCCGTGGTCTTGACCAGGTCGTTGCCGTCGCCGCTATCGATATCGTCGTTGTTGCTGCCGTCGTTGGCCGCGCCCACCGTGACGGTGTCCGCGCCGTCCAGGGTGGTGACGAACGTACCGCCGCTGCCGAGGATCACCACGTCGTCGCCGAGGCTGGTGGTGATGGTGAGGCCATGGCTGAAGGCACTGGCGTCGATGCTGAGCGCGTCGGTGCTGATGATGCCGATGCCGTCGACGGTGTGGATGCCCGCCGCTTCGGCATTGGCGCCGAGCACCACGCTCTGCGCGTCATCCGCGGCATCGACCGTCAAGGTCAGGACTTCGACGCTGGTCAGGCCCGCCAGGTCGGCGTCGGCCAGCGACGCATCGCTGGTGATCCTGATTTCATCGCGACCAGCGCCGGCGCTGAAGCTGAAGTTGGCACTGAGCTGCGCATCGGCGAGGTTCACCACGTCAGCGCCGGTGCCGGTGGTGATGTGATCGTCGTGCACACCGTCGTTGTCGGCGCCGACGAACACGGTGTTGTCACCACCGCCGGCATTGACCACGCTGCCGCCGCCACCGAGCGTGATGAGGTCATCACCGGCGGCGCTCTGGATGGTCAGTGCATTGGCGAAGGCGCTGGCGTCGACTGTCAAAACATCGCCGGCGCCGAGCGCGGTGGCGTTGAGCGTGGTCAGGCCGGCGCTTGCCGCGTGCGCCGCGAGCGTCACCGACTGCGCATCGTCGGCGGCGTTGCCGGACAGCTTCAGCACTTCGACGCTCGTCACCTGCGTCAGCGCGGCATCGAGTACCGCCGCGTCGTCGGTCACTTCCAGGGTATCGGTGCCGGCGCCGGCGCTGACCAGGAGCGCGTTGCTGAAACGCGCGTCGTCGGTCTTGATGAGATCGTTGCCGGCGCCGGTGGTGATCTCGTCGTCGTGCACGCCGTCGTTGGCGGCGCCCACCACGATGGTGTTGTTGCCGTCGCCGGCATGCACGATGCTGCCGCCGGCGCCCAGGGTGATGACATCGTTGGCCGCGCCGGTATCGATGCTGAGCGCATTGGCGAAGCCCTGCGCATCGATCACGATGACATCGTCGCCACCCGCCGAAGTCGCATCCACGCTGCCGATGCCGGCCGCCGCCGCCGCGCTGTCCAGGGTCAGGGTATGCAGGTTGCCGCCGGCGTCGGCGATGACTTCCAGTTTCTCGACGCGGGCGAGATGGGTGAAATCCGCGTCGACCACCGCGACGTCGCCGTTCAGGCGCAGCACGTCGAAGTCCTCACCGCCGTCGAGCACGAAATTCGCGGTGAAGTTGTCGCTGTCGATGTGGATGATGTCGTTGCCGGTGCCGGTATCGAGGTGATCGTCCAGCGTGCCGTCATTGACGGCGGCGCTGAACACCGTGTCGTTGCCATCGCCGCTATTGACGGTGCTGCCGCCGGCGCCGAGGAAGATGACATCGGTGCTGGCCGCCGAGACGATGCCGAGCGCGGCATTGAATCCGGCCGCGTTGATGGTGAGGCTGTCGTCGGCGCCTATGCCGAGCGCGTCGACCGTGGTGATGCCGGCGCCGACCGCGGCGCTGCCCAAGGTCAGGCTCTGATCATCGTCCGCCGCGTTGGCCACCAGCTTGAGGGTTTCCAGGGCGTCGACGCCGCCGAAGTCGACATCGACCAGCGCGGCGTCGGTGTTGACTTCCAGCGTGTCGCTGCCGGCGCCGGCGTCGAGCGTGAGATGGCTATTGACCTGGGCGCTGGTGGCCACGATGCGATCGGCGCCCGCGCCGGCGGTGATGACATCGTCGTGCACGCCGTCGTTGGCGGCGCCAAGCGTGATGTCGTTGTCGCCGTCGCCGGCGTCGACCACGCTGCCGCCGGCGCCGAGCACGATGACATCGTCACCGGCCGCGGTGTCGATGGCGAGCGCGTTGGCGAAGCCGCTGGCGTCAATGCCGATGGCGTCGTTCGGCGCCGACGCCGCTGGCGTCGACGTGGGTGAGCCCGGCGCTCGCCGCTTGCGCGCCGAGCACCACGCTCTGCGCGTTGTCGCCGGCGTCGGCCGACAAGCCCAGGACCTCGACGCTGACGAGTTGGCTGAAGTCGGCATCGACCACGCTCGCGTCGCTCGTCACCTCCACGGTGTCGAGGCCGGTGCCGGCGTTGATCGACAGCTGATCGGTCAACTGCGCATTGGTGCTGCGCACCCGGTCGTCGCCGCTGCCGGCGGTGATGGCATCGTCGGTCACGCCGTCGTTGACGGCGCCGACGGTGATGATGTTGTTGCCGTTGCCGGCATTTACCGTGCTGCCGCCGCCACCGAGTTCGATGACGTCGGCCGCCGCGCCGCTCGTGACGTTCAGGGCGTTGGCAAAGGCGCGCGCATCCAGGTGCAGCACGTCGTCACTGCCGCCGGGCGTGGCGTCGATGCTGGCCAGGCCACTGGCCGCCGCCGCGCTGCCGAGAGTGATTTCGTTGAGGTTGCCGCTCGCGTCGGCAATCAGCGCGATGGCTTCGACACTGGTGACCTGCGTGAAATCGGCGTCCACCACCGACACGTCGAGATTGATACGCAGGGTATCGTTGGCATTGCCGCCATCGAGCACCAGGTGCTCGGTGAACAGGGCGCTGTCGACCTGCACTGCATCGGCGCCGAGGCCGGTGCTGATCACGTCATGGGTGTCGGCATCGTTGGCCGCGCCCACCACCACCAGATCGTTGCCGTCGCCGCTGTCGACCACGCTGCCGCCGGCGCCCAGCGTGATGGCATCGGCGCCAGCCGCGGTGTTGATGGTCAAGGCGCCGCTGAATGCCTGGCTGTCGATGGTGAGGGCGTCGTCGCCGCCGGCGGCGGTGCCGTCGACGGTGGTGACGCCGGCCGCCAGCGCCGCCGTGCCGAGCGTGATGCCCTGGGCGTCGTCGCCCGCATCGGTCGTCAGCGCGAGGATTTCCACGCCTGCGAGACCCGCGAGGTCAGCGTCGACAATGTCGGCGTCGCTGGTGAGCTCGAGCGTATCGCTGCCGGCGCCCGCCGACACCGACAGGAAATGGGTGAGTTGCGCATCGCTGACCAGCACGCGGTCGTTGCCGCCCTGCGTGACGATGCTGTCGTCTTGGCTGCCGTCGTTGGCGCCACCGACGGTGATGACGTTGTTGCCTCCCCGCGCGTCGACCACGCTGCCGCCGCTGCCGAGCACGAGCTGGTCGTCGCCGGCGCCGGTATCGATGGCGAGCGCATTGTTGAAGGCGCTGGCATCGACGCTGATGTCGTCGTTGGTGGCGGTGTCGACCACCGCCACGCCGGTGAGGCCGGCGGCCATGGCGTTGGCGCCCAAGGTCACGGCCTGGGCGTCATCACCGGCATCGGCGCCGAGCAGCAGGCGCTCGACGCTGACGAGTCCGGCGAGATCCGCGTCGACCACGCTGGCGTCGCTCGTGACTTCCAGCGAGTCGCTGCCACCGCCGGCGGAGATGTCGAGGTTGCCCGTCAGTCGCGCATCGCTGACCAGGAAGTAATCGTCACCGCCGGCGCTGGTGATGTTGTCGTCTTGAATGCCGTCGTTGGCGGCGCCGACGGTGACGGTGTTGTCACCCGCGCCGGCATTGACGGTGCTGCCACCGGCGCCGAGCACGATGTGATCGGCGCCCGCACCGGTGTTGATGGCGAGGGCGGCGCTGAAGCCACTGGCGTCGATGGTGATGTCATCGTCGGCGCCGGCGGCGGTGGTGTCGATGGCGAGCAGGCCACCGGCTTCGGCAGCTGCGCCGACCGTCACGCTCTGCGCATCATCGGCGGCATCGGCCGCGAGCTGCAGGGTTTCGATGCTCACCACCTGGGCGAAATCGCCGTCGATCACGGTGGCATCGCTGGTGACGGCCAAGGTGTCGCCGCTGTTGGCGGCGCCACCGTCGACGCTCAAGGTGCCGGCCAGCACGGCGTCGCTGACCTTGATGACATCGTCGCCGCCCGCACCCGCGACCACCTGGTCGGCGGCGCCGACGGTGATGGTGTCGTCGCCGGCCGAACCGGTGATGCGCAGGCCGCCAAGTGCGTTGGCGGTGAAATCGGTGGCCACCGCCAGTGATACGTTCTCGATGCCGACCGCGGTCACGCTCATGCCCAGCGTGCCGCCGCCGAGCACGTTCAAGGTGTCGCCGGTGGCGGTGTTGGCGCCGGCGTCGATGGCCGAGTTCAGCGTCGCGGCGGTGACGTTGATGACGTCATCGCCGGCGCCGGTGGAAACATCGTCGTTGGCGGCGCTGACCGTGACATCGTCGTCACCGCTGCCGGTGACGATGACGCCGCCCGCGCTGCCGGTGATCACGGTCAGATCGACCGTGGCGTTGCCGGCCGCGAGATTTTCGAAATTGCGATAGCTGCCGGTCTCGGCGGCAATCTGATCGTTGGTGTTGGAAAAATCGATGCTCAGCGCGCTGCCGCCGGCGCCCACCACCAGCGTGTCGCTGTCGTCGCCACCATCGACCGACGAGCCCGCACCGTTCAAAGCCTGGTAGGTGAAGGTGTCGTCACCGCCTTCGAGATTGAGGGCATCGCCCGCGCTCACCACGCCGATGATGTCGTCGCTGCCGGCGCCGGCGTTGACGATGTCAGCGCCGGCGCCGAGCGTGATGATGTCAGCGAAGCCGGAGCCCAGCACCTGGTTGGCGCCGTCACCAAGATTGACCGTGACGCCCTGGGCCGCCGCGCTGGCGTCGAGGTTGTCGTTACCACTGCCCGCCACCACGGTGGTGGTGCGCGTATCGGCGGTGATGTTGTTGTTGCCGGCACCGCCATCAAGGCTCTCACCGCCGGACAGGGAGTCGTTGCCCGAGCCGGTACGGACCGTTGCGGTGTTCTCACCGCCAATCACCACCAAGGTCGCGCTCGAGGCCGAGCCGTCGAGGTTTTCAAAGCCGGTGTAAGAGCCGGTGCCGCCGACCTGGTCGCCGGCCGCCGACAAGTCGACGACGATCACGCCGCTGCCGCCCATCACCAGGGTATCGGCGCCGGCGCCGGCATCGACGCTGACGCTCTGGCTGCGGAATGTGATGGTGTCGTCGCCACTGCCGGTGGTCACGGCGGTGGTGGAGGCGCTCATCACGACGGTGATGGCGTCATCGACGCCCGCCGCACCAGCGGCCAGGTTCTCGAAATTGCTGTAGGTGCCGGTGCCGCCGGCCAGGATCTGTTGCTGGTTGGTGCGTGAGAAATCAAAGCTCATGGCGCCGCTGGTCGCGGTTACCGTGAGGGTGTCCACGCCGCCGCCGGTGCCGCCATCGACGGTGGCGGTCACCGCTGCATAGGTCGCGGTATCGGCGCCGCCTTCGTAATTAATGGTGTCGCCCGCGCCGAAATTGGTGACGGTATCGCTGCCGCCACCGGCATTGACCAGGTCCGCATCGTTGTCGACACCGACGTCGATGACATCGTTGCCGGCGCCGCCGGTGACGGTGTCGGCGCCGGTCCCGGCACTGACGTTTGCGCCACCGACCACGGCCGCCACGCTCAAGTCGTCCGCGCCGGCGCCGCCGCGCACTTCCTCGACCGTCGCGGTGGCGGTGAACGTTGCGCCGTTGACCACGCCGGTCAGATCGATCACTTCAAAGTTGTTGATGGTGCCGCCGATGGCACTGACGCCAGGTGCGCTGCTGGTCACCACCACGGTATCGCGCGCACCGCCGCCGTCGAGTACCGCACCGGCAAGTTGCGTATCAATGGCAGTGATGACGTCGATGCCGCTGCCACCGCTGACGTCCTGGCCATTGGCGCCCAGCGTGAAACTGTTGCCGCCATTGGCGAGCTGGTAGCTTTCGACCTCGGCCGCGCCGCTGACGCTGCCGGCATCGGTCAAGGTCACGGTGTTGGCGCCGGCCGCGCTGGCCAGCAATGCGTGCTGCGCGATGCTCATGCTGGCGTCGACGTTGCTGCCAAGCTGCAGCGTCTCGACGCTCGTCAAGGTGGCGGTGGAAATATTGGTGGCGGTGGTGTCGACCACCAGCGTGTCACTGCCGCCGCCCAGCGCCAGCGTGCCGCTGACGCTGGTCAAGGCGCCCGTGTGCACCACGTCCGCGCCACTGCCGCCCGTCACGTTCTGCGCCGCGGCGGCCAGCGTGAAGATGTTGCCGCCATCGGCCAGCTGGTAATTCTCGACCTGCGCGGCGCCGCTCGCCGTGCCGGCATCCGACAGGGTGACGGTATTGCTGCCGGCCGCGGTCGTGATCAGGGCGTTGTTGGTGATGCTGGTCGTCAGGTTGACGTTGTTGGCCAGGATCACCGCATCGATGTTGGTCAAGGTCGCGGACAGTGTGCCGCTCAGTTCGACCGTCAGCGTGTCATTACCGCTCACGCCGTCCAGCGTGCCGCTGACGGTGGTGAGGGCGCCGGTCTTCAAGCTGTCATCGCCCGTGCCGCCGGTCACGTTCTGCGCACTCGCGCCAAGCGTGAAGGTGTTGCTGCCGTTGGCCAGCACGTAGTTCTCCACTTCCGCCGCGCCGCTCGCAACGCCGGCCGCGTCGAGCGTCACGGTATTGCTGCCGAGCGCGCTGCCGACCAGGGCATTGTTGGCGATGCTGGTGGTGAGGTTGACGTTGTTGGCGAGATTGAGCGCGTCGATGTTGGTGAGCGTGGCCGTGACGGTCGCGTTCTGTTCGACGGTCAACGTGTCGTTGCCGGAGACGCCGTCCAGCGTGCCGCTGACGGTGCTCTGTGCGCCGCTCTTCAAGCTGTCGTCGCCCGTGCCACCGCTGACGTTCTGCGCGCTCGCGCCGAGCGTGAAGGTGTTGGCGCCGTTGGCGAGCACGTAGCTTTCGACTTCCGCCGCGCCACTCGCGACGCCGGCCGCGTCGAGCGTGACGGTATTGCTGCCGAGCGCAGTCGCAATCAGTGCATTGTTGGCGATGCTGGTGGTGAGGTTGACGTTGTTGGCGAGATTGACCGCGTCGATGTTGCCGAGGCTTGCCGACAGGGTCGCGCTCTGCTCCATGGTCAGCGTGTCGTTGCCGCTGCCGCCGTCCAAGGTGCCACTGACGGTGGTGAGCGCGCCGCTCGTCAAGGCGTCGTCGCCGCTGCCGCCGCTGACATTCTGCGCACTTGCGCCGAGGGTGAAGCTGTTGCTGCCGTTGGCCAGCACGTAGTTCTCGACCTCCGCCGCGCCGCTGGCGGTGCCGGCCGCCGACAGGGTCACGGTGTTGGTGCCGAGCGCCGCGGCCAGCAGCGCATTGTTGACGAGGCTGGTGGTGATGCTGACGTTGTTGGCGAGATCGATGGCCTCGACCGAGTTCAAGGTCGCCGCCGCGATGTTGGCGCCGGTGGTGTCGACCACCAGCTTGTCGTTGCCGACGCCCAGCGACAGGGTGCCGCTGACGGTCGCCAGCGCGCCGCTGTGCACGACATCGTCACCGCTGCCGCCCGTGACGTTCTGCGCCGCCGCGCCGAGCGTGAAACTGTTGGCGCCGTCGGCCAACACGTAGTTCTCGACCGCCGCCGCGCCGCTGGCCGTGCCCGCCTCCGCGAGCGTGACGGTGTTGGTGCCGGTGGCGGTGTTCAACAAGGCATTGTTGGCGATGCTGGTGGTGAGGTTGACGTTGTTGCCGAGATTGACCGCGTCGATGTTCGACAGCGTGGCGCTCAGGGTGGCGCTGGCGTCGACGTTGACGACGTCGTTGCCGCTGGCGCCGTTCAACACGCCCGACACGGTGACTTGCGCGCCGGTATTGAAGGCGTCGTCACCGCTGCCGCCGGTGACATTCTGTGCCGCTGCGCCCAGCGTGAAGGTGTTGCCGCCATCGGCGAGCTGGTAATTCTCGACCTCGGCCTGGCCGGTGGCGCTGCCGGCATCGCTCAAGGTCACGGTATTGGTACCGAGCGCGCCGGTGACGAGCGCGTTCTCGGCGATGGTCATGGTGGCGTCGACATTGTTGCCGAGCGTGACAGCTTCGACCGAAGTCAGGCCGAGGCCGCTGATGTCGGTGTCAGTGGTATCCACCACCAGCGTGTCGGCGCCGCCGCCGAGCGACAGGAGGCTGGTCAGCGAAGCGAGCGTGCCGGTATGCACGACGTCGTCGCCGCTGCCGCCGTCCACGGCCTGCGCGGCCGCGCCCAGGGTGAAGCTGTTGGCGCCATTGGCCAGCACGTATTTCTCGACGCTGGCCGCGCCGCTGGCGGTGCCGGCGTCGGACAGGGTCACGGTGTTGTCGCCCAGCGCGGCGTCGAGCAGCGCGTTTTGCGCCAGCGTGATGGTGGCGTCGACGTCGTTGGCCAAGGCCAGGTGTTCGACCGCGGTCAGGGTGGCGGCGCTCAGATCGGTGAGATCGGTGTCCAGCACCACGCTGTCATCACCGCCGTCGAGCGTGTAGGTACCGGTCAAGGCGGTGAATGCGCCGCTGTGCACCACGTCGTCGCCGCTACCACCGATCACCGACTGGCTGTCGCTGCCGAGCGTGAAGGTATTGCCGCCGTCGGCGAGGCGATAGGCCTCGATCTCGGCCGCGCCGGTCAGGGTGCCGGCGTCGAGCAGGGTCACGAAGTTGCTGCCCGCCGCGCTGCCGATCAGGGCGTTGTCGGCGATGATGGTGGTGAGGTCGACGTTGCTGGCGATGGCAATAGTGTCGATGTCGGTCAGCGTGGCGCTCAACTGCATGCTGCTCTGGATGTTGAGCACGTCGTTACCGCCGCCGCCAACCAGCGTGCCGGTGAGACTGGTGAGTGCATCGCTGTTGAACACGTCATCGCCGCTGCCGCCGCTGACGTTCTGCGCGCTCGCGCCGAGCGTGAAGTCGTTGCCGCCATCGGCAAGCTGATAGCTTTCGATGTCGACATTGCCGGTCACGGTGCCGGCATTGGTCAAGGTCACGCTGTTGACGCCCACCGCACTGGTGATGAGATTGTCGGTGTCGATGTCGGTGGTGACATCGACGCCGCTGGCCAGATGCACGGCATCGATGTTGAAGAGCGTGGCGGCGACCGTCGCGTCGCTTTCAATCAGCAGCACGTCATCGCCGCCGACACCCTCCAGGACACCTGTGACGCTGGCGAGCGTGCCGCTCTTGATGGAATCGTCGCCGCTGCCGCCGATCACGCTCTGCGCCGCCGCGCCCAGGGTAAAGGTGTTGGCGCCATCGGCGAGCCGGTAGATCTCGACCTCCGCCGCGCCGCTGGCGGTGCCCGCCGCGACCAATGTGACGGTGTTGACACCGGCGGCGCCGGCCACCAGCGCGTTCTGCGCGATGCTCATGCTGGCGTTGACGTCGGTGGCGAGCACCACGGATTCGACGGCGCTCAAGGTCATGGCGCTGATGTCGGTGGCGGTGATGTCGATGACCAGCGCGTCGCTACCGCCGCCCAGTGCGAGCGTGCCGGTGAGATTCGACAGGCCGTTGGTATGCACGGTGTCATTGCCGGTGCCGCCGGTGACGTTCTGCGCGCCCGCGCCGAGCGTGAAATCGTTGACGCCGTTGGCGAGACGGTAGCTCTCGACCTCGGCCGCGCCCTGCGCGGTGCCGGCCGCGGCGAGCGTCACGGTGTTGGTGCCGGCGGCGCTGTCGAGCAGCGCGTTCTGCGCGATCGACAGCGTGGCGTCGACGTTATTGGAAATCACCAGGTGTTCAACGCCGCTCAAGGTGGCGCCGGCAAGATGGGTATTGGTGGTGGTGACCACCACGCTGTCATCGCCCGCGCCCAGCGCGATGGCGGCCGTGACGGTGGTCAGGGCGCCGGTATTGACGGTGTCGTCGCCGCTGCCGGTGGTGACGGCGCGGGTCTGCGCGCCCAAGGTCACGGTGAGCGCGCCGTCGGCGCTCGCGCCGTCGAGATTTTCGAGATTCTTGTAGGTGCTGGCGCTGCTGACCTGGTCGGCGCCCGCCGCCACCGCGAAATTGATGGTCAGCGCGCCGGCGCCGGCGCCCACCTCGAGTTCGTCGATGCCGGCCCCGGCATCGACCGTGTCGGTGCCCGCGCCATACACGATGGTATCGGCGCCGGCACCGGTGGTGACGCGATCGTTGCCCGCGCCGGCATCGACGCGCACACCGCCGGTGGCGGTGGTGGCGGTGATGATGTCGGCGCCGCTGCCGCCGCTGATGCGCGTGGTGGTGGTGGCGCCGGTCACGGTCACGGCGCCGGTCGCGGCGCTGGCATCGAGGTTCTCGAACGCCTTGTAAAGGCCGGTCTCCGCCGACACGTTGTCGGCGGCGCTGGCGAAGTTGAAGGTCTTGGCGGTGCTGCCGGTGTACTGCAGGGTGTCGACGCCGGTGCCGCCATCGACCAGCGTGCCGGTGGCGCTCAGGGCGCGATACAGGAAGGTATCGCTGCTGCCTAGCAGCAGCACCTGGTCGCCGGCGGTCAGCGCGCCGTTGACGGTGTCGGCACCGTTGCCGGCATTGATGACGTCCTTGCCGGAACCAAGCGTGAAGGTGTCGGCGAAAGCCGAGCCGGTGACGGTGTTGATGCCGTTGCCGGCATTGACGGTCACACCCTGGGCGGCGGCGGCGACGTTGATGACGTCCGCGCCGGCGCCGGTGGTGACACGCGTGGTGCCGGCCACGCCGGTCACGGTCAATGCACCTGTCGCGGCGCTGCCATTGATGTTCTCGAAATTGGTGTACTTGCCGGCCAGTGCGCCGTTGTCGTCGCTGGCGGCGAAGTTGAAGGTCTGCGCGGCCGAGCCACGCACCACCAGGGTGTCGGAGCCCGCGCCGCCGTCGACCGTGACGGCGATGGCGGTGGTCGGCAGGTTGATGGTGTCGTCGCCGCCATCGAGCAGCACGCGGTCGCCCACGGTCAGGTTGCCGACGATGGTGTCGTTGCCACCGCCACCGCGGATATTGTCGGTGCCCGTGCTCAAGGTGATGGAGTCGTTGCCGGCGCCGCCGGTGATGGTGTTGTTGCCGGCGCCGGCCTTGATGCTGACGGCGCCGGTGGCGGCGGCGACATTGATGACGTCATTGCCGGCGCCGGTCGTCACCGCGGTGGTGGCGGCGACGCCGGTGAAAGTGAGCGCGCCGGTGGCGGTGCTGGCCGACAGGTTCTCGAAGCCGGTGAAATGGCTGTTGGTGGCAAGGTTGATGGTCGCCGCGCCGCCGGTGTGGAGCAGCGTATCGACATCCGCGCCGCCGCTCACCACGCCGCTCGCGCTGCTGGCGAAGGTCGCGGTGTCGTTGCCGATGCCGAGATCTATAGTGTCGCCGGCGCCGATGGCGCCGTTGACGCGGTCATTGCCCGCGCCGGTGCTGACACTGTCGGCGCCCGCGCCCAGGGTCACGGTGTCGAGACCGCTGCCGGTCGCGATCACGCTGCCGGCGGCATTGGCGGTGACGGTCAGGTTCTTGTCCCAGGCGCCCGCGTCGAGGTTCTCGAAATTCTGCCACGACGCCCCGGCCGGCGCGCCGGCACTGACCTGGTTGGCGTTGGCGGCGGCAAGGTTGATGGTCATGGCCGTGCTGGCGGCCGGTGCCGACAGCAGATCGGTGTCGAGCTTCAGCGTATCGCTGCCGCCGCCGGCGTTGACGCTCGCGACCACGTCGCGAAAGGCGACGGTGTCGGCGCCGCTGCCGGTGACTATCGAGGTGCTGGCCGCGGCCAGCGTGACGTCGAGATTGCCGCTGGCGGTGGCGGCGTCGAGGTTTTCGAAAGCACTGTAGGTGACGTCCGGCGAACCGCTGGTGACCTGCTGGCCGGCCTGCGAGAAATCGATGGTGAGGGCGTCGCCGCCGGTGACCCGGAGGGTGTCCGCGCCGGTGCCGGCGTCGACCGAGGCACTGCCGGCCAGGGTCTTGAACAGGAAGATTTCGCTGCTGCCGTCGCCGAGCGCCAGGGCATCGCCGTCCTGGAGTTGGTAGCTGAAGGTCTTGCTGCCCTCGAGCGTGCCTTCCGCGTTCTGCACCTGCACCTGCATGTCGAAGGTGCCGGCAAAGCCCGGGGCCGGCACGAAACCCAGGTGCGCCAGGGTCGGCGTCAGGCTCGCTTCGTCGCCCACCAGGCGATACTGGCCGCCGCCGAGATCCTCCAGCGGCAGGTTGTCGGTGGTGGCGGGCACGAATTCGAGCGTGCCGGCGGTCGGCGCGATGTCGAACACGATGGTGATGGTGCCAGTGCCGCCGGGCACCATGTCCGTGAGGTCCAGGAGCGCCGTGCGAAATTCTTCAGCGGCGTTCAGGTTCGAAAGTGTCGGCGTGGCCATGGCAAAACGTCTCCCATTAAATTGCGGGCAGCACAATGCCGCCGCGACTATTCCCTAGCCGGAATAGCGGCTGACATGAAGTGTGGGTTGAACAGTGCCTGGCGGCAGCCCCGAACGCGTGCGCACCCGCCTGCCCGATGAGGCACCCGGCATCGCGCGTCGCGACTCCGCCAGGCACGGGCCGGACCGCATCAACCGTGGCACAATAGCGGCAGTTGCCAGCCAGTATCGTCATGAGTCCGTCCGTGTACTCGATCAAGACTATGTGTGCGTGCGCGTTCGGCGCGGTGTGGCCATGAGCGGCGCGGCAGCGGCGGCCGCGAGCGGCCACCTGTTCGTGGTGTCGGCGCCGTCGGGCGGCGGCAAGACCTCGCTGGTGCGCGCGCTGCTGGAGCGCGCCGGCAACCTCAGGGTCTCGACCTCCCACACCACGCGCGCGCGGCGCGCCGGCGAGCGCGACGGCATCGACTACCACTTCGTCGACCAAACCGCCTTCCAGTCCATGGTCGAGGCCGGCGAGTTCCTCGAGCATGCGCGGGTGTTCGATCATTACTACGGCACCGCGCGCGCGCCGGTCGCCGAACGCCTCGGCGCCGGCGAGGACGTGATCCTGGAGATCGATTGGCAGGGGGCCCGCACCATCCGTGCCGCCATGGCCGCGACCATATCGATATTCATCCTCCCGCCGTCCATCGAAGAGCTGGAGCGGCGCCTGAACAACCGGGGAGACAAGCCTGAAAACATCGTGCGCCGCATGCGCGACGCGGTCAACGAAATGTCACATTTCGGCGAGTACGACTACCTCGTGATCAACGACGACTTCGAGCGCGCGGCCGCATCCCTGGTCTCGATCGTCAGCGCCTCGCGGCTGCGGCGCGAAGTGCAGGTGCAGCGCCATGCCGCCATGCTCGGCCGGCTCGTGGCGCCCTGAGGGTGGCTTTGTTATTATCGCCGGCCCAAGATTTTCATCCGCCCCAGGACTTGCCCCATGGCCCGCGTCACCGTCGAAGATTGCCTGTCCGCCGTCGATAACCGTTTTGACCTCGTACTGGTCGCCAGCCGCCGCGCTCGCCAGATCGCGATGGGCGCCCACCCGCTGGTCGACCCGGAGAATGACAAGCCCACGGTGGTGGCCCTGCGCGAAATCGCCGCGGGCCTCATGAACGCCGAGATCCTCGATGAAATCGACGCCAAGGAGCGTGCCGCCGAGGAATACGAGATGGCTGCCGAGTTCGCCGAACAGCAAGTTGCTGCACCCGACTCCGACAGCGATTTCTGACCCGCGCCGCCCGTCGTCCTCGACGCTCGGAACCATGGCGGGCGGCACATGAAGCACGGGCGCCCAGCCTCTGCCCGCCCGCTCGCGGCGCGGCCGGCGCCGCGCGAGGTCCGCCCATGAGCGCCCCCACCCTGCAGTTCGAAGCGCCGCCGCTGCGCATCGACGACCTGTGCCGGCGCATCCGCGCCTACCTCACGCCCGACCAGATCAAGGACGTGCGCCGCGCCTACCGCTTCGGCGCCGACGCCCACGAAGGCCAGACCCGCAAGAGCGGCGAGCCCTACATCCAGCATCCGCTGGCGGTGGCCGGCATCCTCGCCGACATGCACATGGATCACGAAACACTGATCGCGGCCATGCTGCACGACGTGATCGAGGATTCCCTGGTACCCAAGGAAGAGATCGCCGAACAGTTCGGCGGTGAAGTGGCGGACATCGTCGACGGGCTGTCCAAGCTCACCCAGATCGAATTCGAGTCCCACGCCGAGGCCCAGGCGCAGAACTTCCAGAAGATGTTGATGGCGATGGCCGACGACATCCGCGTCATCCTGGTCAAGCTCGCCGACCGCCTGCACAACATGCGCACCCTCGGCGCGCTCAGGCCCGACAAGCGTCGCCGCATCGCGCGCGAGACGCTCGACATCTACGCGCCCATCGCCCAGCGCCTCGGCATGAACGCCATACGTCTCGAACTCGAGGAACTCGGCTTCCAGGCGCTCTACCCGCAGCGCCACGACGTGCTGAAGCGCTTCATCCAGAAGATTCGTGGCAACCGTAGCGAAGTCGTCACCAAGATCAAGAACCGCATCAAGCGCCACCTGCGCCAGGAAGAACTGGTCGCGCACGTGGTGGGACGCGAGAAGCACCTGTACAGCATCTATCGCAAGATGCGTCAGAAGCACCTGCACCTGACCGAGGTGCACGACGTCTACGCGTTTCGCATCATCGTCGATTCGGTCGACACCTGTTATCGCACGCTGGGCGTGATCCACGGCCTGTACAAGCCGGTGCCGGGCACCTTCAAGGATTACATCGCGATCCCCAAGGCCAACGGCTACCAGTCCTTGCACACGGTGTTGTTCGGGCCTTTCGGCGTGCCGCTGGAAGTGCAGATCCGCACCAACGAGATGGATCACGTCGCCGAGGCCGGCATCGCCGCGCATTGGCTGTACAAGACCGGTGACAGCGCCGCCAAGAGCGCGCACAAGCGCGCCCGTGAATGGCTGCGCGGCGTCATCGAACTGCAGCGCCGCGCCGGCAATTCGCAGGAGTTCCTGGAGAACGTCAAGGTCGATCTGTTTCCCGACGAGGTCTACGTGTTCACGCCCAAGGGCGCGATCATGGAGATGCCGCGTGGCGCGACCGCCATCGACATGGCCTACGCCATTCATACCGACATCGGCAACAAGTGCGTGGGCTGTCGCATCAATCGGCGCCTGGTGCCGCTGCGCACGCGGCTCAAGACCGGCGACACGGTCGAGATCGTGACCGCGCCGGGCGCACGCCCAAATCCGGCCTGGCTCAATTTCGTAGTGACCGGCAAGGCACGTGCCAATATCCGTCACTTCCTGAAGAACCTGCACGAGGATGAGGCCAGCGTGCTCGGCAAGCGCATGTTGAACCGTGAACTCGAAAACTTCGCGAGTTCCATCGACACCCTCGACCCGGCGCGCGTGCGCGCCGCGCTGGCCAGCTTCAACCTGAAGAGCATGGAAGAACTGCTGGCCAACATCGGTCTCGGCGTGCGGCCCGCGCCGCTGGTGGCGCGCGCGCTGGTCAGCACCGTGGCCGAGGACAAGCTCGAGCGCCCGGCACGCCGCGGGGCGCCCGGCGACTCGCCGGGGCCGCTGCTCATCCACGGCACCGAGGGCATGGTGGTAAGTATTCCCAAGTGCTGTTACCCGATACCGGGCGACCCGATCATGGGCTTCATCACCGCCGGCCGCGGCATCGTCATACACCACCCATCGTGCAAGAACGTCATCGACTTCCGCAGCGCGCCGGACCGCTGGGTGGATGTCGAGTGGGCGCCGGATCTGGACCGCGAATTCAGCGTCGAAATCGTCATCGACGTGGTCAACCAGCGCGGCGTGCTGGCCACCATCGCGGCCGGCTGCGCCGATCAGAACGCCAACATCGAAGCCATCGAAATAGTCGAACGTGACGAACACTCCTCGACCATGCGGCTCACCATCGGCGTGCATCATCGCAAGCATCTCGCCGACGTGATCCGCGTGCTGCGTAACATCGACACCGTCGCGCGCGTGCATCGCAAGCGCGCCTGAAGCAGGAGTTCCTCCCATGACCAAGCAGGCCATCGTCACCAGCGATGCTCCGTCCGCCATCGGCACCTACTCGCAGGGCATCGTCAGCGGCGACAGCATCTACCTGTCGGGTCAGATCCCACTTGATCCGCACAGCGGCCAGATGATCGAGGGACCGATGCGCGCGCAGATCGAACGCGTGTTCGACAATCTCGCGGCGGTGGCCAAGGCCGCCGGCGCGACGCTCGACGATTGCGTGAAGCTCAACGTGTTCCTGACCGATCTTTCGCACTTCGCGCTGGTCAACGAAGTGATGGCCACCTACTTCACCCAGCCTTACCCGGCGCGCGCGGCGATCGGCGTGGCGGCGCTGCCGCGCGGCGCGGCGGTCGAAATGGACGCCATCCTCGCGCGCCCGCGCTGAGCATCGTGCGCCGCTGACGAGCACGCCCGGTGGCCAGCCCCCTCGCGCTGGATGAACCCGTCACGCGCTTGAACGGCGTCGGCGAGAAAGTCGCCGAGCATCTCGCCAGGCTGCGTATCGCGCGTATCGGCGACCTGCTTTTTCACCTGCCGCTGCGCTACCAGGACCGCACGCGCCTGACACCGATAGGCGCGCTGCGCCTGGGCCGTGAAGCGCAGGTCGAAGGCGTCGTCGAAGTGGCGCAGGTGGTGTTCGGCCGCCGTCGCGCGCTGGTGGTACGCATCGCCGATGGCAGTGGCGCCATCCACCTGCGCTTCTTTCATTTCAACAGCGCGCAACAGCAGCGCCTGGCAGTGGGGCGACGCGTGCGCTGCTTCGGCGAAGTGCGGCGCGGCCCGAACTCTTTCGAGATGGTGCACCCCGAATGCCTGGTGCTGGCCAACGACCAGCCGCTGGCGGTCGACGCCGAGCTGACGCCCATCTATCCGACCACCGAAGGCCTGCAGCAGAACCGCCTGCGCCATCTCACCAACCAGGCGCTGGCCCTGCTCGCGCATGCCGACGGCAACACCCATGAACTGTTGCCGCCGGAGATCCTGCGCAAGCTCGCGCTGCCGTCACTGCGCGAAGCGCTGGAGTTCGTGCACCGTCCGCCGCCGGATGCCGACGTCGACATGCTGGCCGAGTCCAGCCATCCCGCGCAGCGACGCCTGGTGTTCGAGGAACTGCTGGCCTACCAGTTGAGCTTGAAGCGACTGCGCGAACAGGCGCGCGATTTCGGCGCGCCGACGGTGCAGGCGCGGGCGCTCAAGGAACGTCTCATGGCCGGCTTCGGTTTCACCTTGACCGGCGCGCAGCAGCGCGTCATCGCCGAAGTGGAAGCCGATCTTGCGCGCGGCCTGCCGATGCTGCGCCTCCTGCAAGGCGACGTCGGCGCCGGCAAGACCGCGGTGGCGGCGGCCGTGGCGGCCGACATGCTCGAAGCCGGCTACCAGGTGGCCTTGATGGCGCCGACCGAACTGCTGGCCGAGCAACACGCGACGACCCTGCGCCGCTGGTTCGAACCCTTGGGCATCGAGTCGATGTTGCTCACCAGCCGCCTGACCAAGAGCCAGCGCAAGCCACTGTACGCGCGCCTGGAAAGCGCTGAACCGGCGCTTGCGGTCGGCACCCACGCCCTGTTCCAGCAGGATGTGCGCTATGGCCGCCTCGGCCTCATCATCGTCGACGAACAACACCGATTTGGTGTCGAGCAGCGCCTGGCCTTGCGTGACAAGGGCGCGCGCGACGGCTTTCGCCCGCACCAGTTGATCATGACCGCGACGCCGATCCCGCGCACGCTGGCCATGAGCGCCTACGCCGATCTCGATGTATCCATCCTCGATGAGCTGCCGCCGAGTCGCAAACCGGTACGCACCGTGGTGCTGGCCGAGAGCAAGCGTGCCGACATCGTCGCGCGCATCGCCGAGATGGTGCGCGAAGGACGGCAGGTGTACTGGGTGTGCCCCTTGATCGACGAATCCGATGTGCTGGAACACCAGGCCGCCACCGACACCGCGCAGCAGCTGGCGGCGGCGCTGCCGAATATCAGCGTCGGACTCGTGCACGGCCGCCTGCCGGACAAGGACAAGGATGCGCAGATGGCGGCCTTCGCGCGCGGCGAAACCGCCCTGCTGGTCGCCACCACCGTCATCGAGGTCGGCGTCGACGTGCCCAATGCCAGCCTCATGGTGATCGAGAACGCCGAGCGGCTCGGCCTTTCGCAGTTGCACCAGCTGCGCGGCCGCGTCGGCCGTGGCGCGCAGCACGCCGATTGCGTGTTGCTGTATAAACCGCCCTTGTCGCACATGGCGCGCAAACGCCTCGAGACCATGCGCGCCACCACCGATGGCTTCGTGATCGCCGATCGCGACCTCGAGCTGCGCGGTCCCGGCGAGCTGCTGGGCACACGTCAGACCGGCATCGCGCAATTTCGCATCGCCGATCTCGTGCGCGACGCGGCGCAGCTGCGCGATGTGCAGGCCACCGCCACCACCGTGCTCAACGACTACCCGCGGCTGGTCGACGCGCTGGTGCAACGCTGGCTCGCCGACAAAGTAGAATACGCCAACGTATGAGCAGCGTTCGTTCCCACGCCACCAAGCACGGCGCCGGCCCCGACTGGCGTCATCGCCTCGTGCAATACGCGCGGCTTGCGCGCCTGCATCGCCCGATAGGCATACTGTTGCTGCTGTGGCCGATGCTGTGGGCGCTGTGGATAGCGGCGGCCGGCGTGCCGCGTCTCGACGTGCTGGTGATTTTCGTGCTCGGCACGGTGGTGATGCGTTCCGCGGGCTGCGTGATCAACGACTACGCCGACCGCAATTTCGACGGCCACGTGGAACGCACGCGGGAACGGCCGCTGCCGACCGGCGCCGTCACGCCGCGCGAGGCCCTGCTGCTGTTCGCAGTGCTGTTGTGCATCGCGCTGGCGCTGGTGCTGGCGACCAATCGCGCGACGATACTGCTGTCCTTCGGCGGCGCGGCGCTCGCCATCACCTATCCTTTCGCCAAGCGCTACACCCATCTGCCGCAGGTGCATCTCGGCGCCGCGTTCGGCTGGGCCGTGCCGATGGCGTTCACCGCGCAAAGCGGCGCACTGTCGCCCCTTGCATGGCTTTTGTTCAGCACCGCGGTGTTGTGGGCGGTGATCTACGACACGCAGTACGCGATGGTCGATCGCGATGACGACCTGCGGCTCGGCATACGCTCTACCGCCATCCTGTTCGCCGACGCCGATCGCATCATCATCGGCGGTCTGCAATGCCTCATGTTGTCCAATCTCTATCTCATCGGCCGACGCGCCGAGCTCGGCTGGCCTTACGATGGCGCGCTGCTGGTCGCGGCGGCGCTGTTCGTCTATCAGCAATACCTCATTCGCGACCGCAGCCGCGCCGGCTGCTTCGCCGCCTTTCTCAACAACAACTGGGTCGGCGGCGTGGTATTCGTGGGCGTGTTGCTGTCCTATCCGCCGGCTTCGTCATGGTTCGATTGAGCTTGCGCTAATCCCGCACAACAGGTGCGTGTATGGCGCGCGGTGTTTGAATTTTCGTGCTTCGTCCGTGACAATTGCCCGGCGGGTCGAGGCGTCGACTTGCCGCGCAATAAACTCGAATACGGCATCACCACTTGGGGGGCACTCATCATGAATCCACTGGAAACCATACAGGGCACCGTCATTGCCGGCGTCGTGCTGGCCGTCATCCTGGCGTTCGCCGCCAAAGCCATCGCCGGCGCCTGAGCAAGGCCACGGCTGCTTAATCAATACGAACCCGGGAGCTCGAATCATGGCAATTATGATGATCGATCGCTGGCTGCATATCGTCGCCGGCGTGATGTGGATTGGCCTACTCTACTACTTCAATTTCGTGCAGGTGCCGGCCATGGCCGCCGCCAATGCCGACAAGGACGGTCCCGGGCCGGCCGCCATCGGCAAGTATGTCGCGCCGCGCGCGCTGTTCTGGTTCCGCTGGGCGGCGTTGGTGACCTGGCTGACGGGTGCGATCTTTCTCGCCACCGCGCCGCAGTACTCGCTGCACGGCGCTTTCTCCCTCGGCATCGGCGCGCATAATCCCAGCCTGACCGCCATCGGTTTCGGCTCCTGGCTTGGCACCATCATGCTGTTCAACGTGTGGATGCTGATCTGGCCGAACCAGAAAAAGATCCTGGGCATCGTGCAGGCCAGCGATGCCGAGAAGGCCACCGCGCGTCGCGTGGCCTTCCTCGCGTCCCGTACCAACACCATGCTGTCGATTCCGATGCTGATGTTCATGCAGGCAGGTGCGCACGGCATCCCGTTCTGAGGCGGGTTGTCATGTGATCGAAAGAGCCCGGCATTGCCGGGCTTTTTTGTGGGTGGCCAATCGGTGTGCGAATAAATTCGCACCTACCTCACCTGCTTCAGGCGCGTTGCCTTTACCCACCCAATCGCCTACTTTCGCTGCTTCATAAAGAAACAGATTGAAGAAGGAGGTCTCGATGGATATCGGCATCATCATGTTCCCGACGGATACGGCCATACAGCCCGTGCAACTGGCCAAGGCCTGCGAAGAACGCGGCTTTGAGTCCCTGTGGTTCCCCGAGCACAGCCACATTCCCACCAGCCGCGAGACACCCTGGGGCGGACGCGCCGGCGCGCCGCCGCTGCCGGAAGAATATTGGCGCACCCATGACCAGTTCGTCGCGTTTGCGGCCTGCGCGGCGGTCACCACCAAGCTGCGTCTCGGCACCGGTATCACGCTGGTCGCGCAGCGCGATCCGATCTGGCTGGCCAAGGAAGTGGCGAGTCTCGACATGATCTCCGGCGGCCGTTTCGAACTCGGCATCGGCTACGGCTGGTGCGTGGAAGAAATGCGCAATCACAAGCTCGACTTCAAGCAGCGCCGCGAGATCCTGCGCGACAACATCCTGTTGATGCGCGAGTTGTGGACCAAGGACGAAGCGAGCTACAAGGGCGGACACATCGATTTCGAGAAGAGCTGGGCCTATCCCAAGCCGACCCAGAAGCCCTACCCGCCGATCGTCATGGGCGGCGCGGCCGGCCCCAAGACCGCCGATCACATCGCCGAATTCTGCACCGGCTGGATGCCCATCGGCGGCATGTACGATTTCGACGGCGGCCTCAAGGAAGTCCATGCGGCCTGCAAGCGCCGCGGTCGCGACCCGTCCGAGATCACGCTCGGCATGTTCTTCGCGATGGCGCCGCAGGACGCCGATCCGCTGAAGGGCCTGGCCGACAAGGGCGTGACCCGTACCATCTTCCCGGTGCCGGCCGCCAAGGCCGACGTGGTGCTGCCGCTGCTCGACAAGTACGCCAAGTTCATCTGAGCCTGGCCGGGAGGCGGGCTTGCGCGGCCCGTCTCCCCACTTCCGGTCAGTTTTTCCACCGCGCGCGTTTCATCGGCTTCCTATTTAATCTACTATCCAGTTCAGTATCTCTAGGACTGGAGTCCCCCTATGCGCGCTTGCCTCGGCCCGTGGCCGGCACTCGCCTTCTGCCTCGCCCTCGGCGCCTGCAGCGCACCGCCGCCGCCCGTGAGCGGCCCGCGCCCGGTGGTGGTGGAAGCCCCGCGCCCCCTGCGCGGCCCGGCCGACGGCGACGCCTTGCCGGGCGCCATCCATGCCCGCACCGAGGCGGATCTTTCGTTCCGTGTGGCCGGCAAGGTCGCGGCGCGCAAGGTCGACATGGGCGCCCATGTCGAACGCGGCACCCTGCTGGCGGTGCTGGACCCGGTCGACGCCCGCCTCAATCTCGCCGCCGCGCGTTCGACCGTGGCCGCCGCCGAGGCCGACCTGTCGCTGGCGCGCGCCGAGGAACAGCGCTACCGCGATCTCCGTGCGCGTGCGTTCGTCGGCCAGTCCCAATTGGACCAACGCATCAACCTGACGCGCCTCGCCGAGGCCCGTCTCGACCAGGCCCAGAGCCAGTTCGATCTGGCCGCCAACCAATCGCGCTACACGCAGCTTACCGCCGACGCCGCGGGGGTCGTCACCCAGATCATGGCCGAGCCCGGCAACGTGGTCAGCGCCGGCCAGCCGGTGCTGCGTTTCGCCGCCGACGGTGAACGCGAGGTGCACGTGAACGTGCCCGAAGGCCGCATCGACGTACTGCGCGAGGCCGACAACATCGCCGTCGAAGTGCTGAGCAATCCGGGGCGCCATTACCGTGGCCGCGTGCGCGACATCGATCCCCAGGCCGACACCGCGACCCGCACCCATCTCGCGCGCGTCACCCTCATCGATGCCGATGAGCATGTGCAACTCGGCGCCACCGCCACCGTGCTGCTGAGCGCCGCGGCCGAGGCCCACAGCTTCCGCCTGCCCGCCACCGCGCTCGGCAGCATCGAGGCCAATCGTCCGGCCGTATGGCGCATACGCGATGCGGGTAAGGGCACGACCGTCGAAGCGGTACCGGTGGAAGTGCTGCGCTATCTCGACGGTGAAGTGCTGATCAGCGGCCCGCTGTCAGAGCAGGATCGCCTGGTCAGCGCCGGCGTGCACCGACTCGCCGCCGGCATGGCGGTGCAAGCCATCCCGCGCTCGGACAAGGCCGCGCTCTGACCTCTTCCGATGTCGGCTTTCAACCTGAGCGCATGGGCGCTGCGCAATCGCCCCCTGGTCACCTATTTCATGGTGCTGCTGGGCGCCATCGGCGTATGGTCGTATTTTCATCTCGGCCAATCGGAAGACCCGCCCTTCACGTTCCGCATCATGGTCGTACGCACCGCCTGGCCGGGCGCCAGCGCCGACGAAGTCGACCGACTCGTCACCGACAAGATCGAAGCCAAGCTGCAAGAGCTGTACGCGCTGGATTACCTGCGCTCCTATTCGCGACCCGGTGAATCGCAGATCTTCGTCATCTTTCGCGAGGATCTGCCGCCGGCCACCATGCCGGAAAACTATTACCAGGTACGCAAGAAGATCGGCGACATCCGCCACACCTTGCCCGCCGGCATCATCGGCCCGTCGTTCAACGACGAGTTCGCCGACACCTTCGGCAATATCTACGCGCTGATGGGCCGCGACTTCAGCTATGCGGAACTGAAGGACTACGCCGAACGCATCCGCGAACGCCTGCTGCGCATCCAGGACGTCGCCAAGGTGCAGTTCCTCGGCCTGCAGGAAGAACGCATCTTCATCGACGTCAGCAACAGCCGGCGCGCCAAGCTCGGCATTCCGCCGCGCCTGATCGCAGAGACCCTGGCCGCCCAGAACGAAGTGGTGAGCGGCGGCTCGCTCGACACCGCCACCGACAAGATTTTCGTGCGCGTCAGCGGCGCACTCAAAACCGTCGACGACGTGCGCAACCTGCCCATTCAATACGCCGGACGCACGTTCCGCATCGGCGACGTGGCCGAGGTCTATCGCGGCTACGAAGATCCGCCGGCGCCGCGCCTGCGCTTCAACGGCGAACCCGCCATCGGCATCGCGGTGTCGATGGAACAGGGCGGCGACATCATCCGTCTCGGCAAGCAACTGGATGCCGAGTTCGAAAAGCTCAATCACGACGTGCCATTGGGCATGAGTCTCGCGCGTCTTGCCGACCAGCCGCGCGCGGTCAGCGATTCGATCTCGGAATTCGTGCGGGCCCTGGCCGAGGCCGTGGTCATCGTGCTGGTGGTGTGCTTCGTATCGCTGGGGGTGAGGACCGGGCTGGTGGTGGCCTTGTCCATTCCGCTGGTCCTGGCCATGACTTTTGCCGCGATGTATTACTTCGACATCGGCCTGCACAAGACTTCGCTCGGCGCGCTGGTGATTGCGCTCGGCCTGCTGGTCGACGACGCCATCATCGCGGTTGAAATGATGGCGGTAAAACTCGAGGAAGGCTTTGACCGCGTGCAGGCCGCGAGCTTTGCCTACGCCACCACCGCTTTTCCGATGTTGTCCGGCACGCTGATCACCGCCGCCGGCTTCCTGCCGATTGCCACCGCCAAGAGCAGCACCGGCGAATACACGGTGGCGATATTCCAGGTGACCGTCATCGCGCTGCTGCTGTCGTGGGCCGCCGCGGTGCTGTTCGTGCCGTTGCTCGGCTACCTGCTGCTGCCGGAGAAAGGCCTGTCGGAAAACGGCGCGGTGCACGATGAGCACGCCGTCTACCACACGCGTTTCTACAACCGCGTGCGCGCCGTCGTACAGTTCTGCGTGCGTCACCGTTGGCTGACCATCACCGCCACCGTCGCCATTTTCGCGGCCAGCGTGGTGGTCTTCGGCAAGGTGCCGCAGCAGTTCTTTCCCGATTCGACACGGCTCGAACTGCTGGTGGATCTCAAGCTGCCGGAAGGCGCCTCGATCGCGCAGACCGACGCCGCGGCCCGGCGACTTGAAGAGGTATTGGGCAAGCTCGACGGCGTGGACAGCTACGCGGCCTACGTCGGCAGCGGCGCGCCGCGATTCATCCTGCCGCTGGACCAGCAATTGCCCGCGCAGAGCTTCAGCCAGTTCGTGTTGAACACCCATGACTTCGCCGCGCGCGAACGGGTCAGGAGCCACCTGCTCGAGATCTTCCCGACCCTGTTCCCGGATCTGCGCTGGCGAGTGAACCGTATCGAGAATGGCCCGCCGGTCGGCTACGTGCTGCAATACCGGGTGGCGGGCCCGGACCGTGCCGTGGCGCGCGTGCACGCCGACAAGGTCGCATCGCTGCTGCGCGCCAACCCCTACGCGGCCGGCGTGCACCTCGACACCGCCGAACAATCGAAGACCATACACGTCCAGATCGACCAGGACCGGGCGCGCGCGCTCGGCGTCAGCAGCGCCGACGTGGCGCGCATCCTCGACGCCTCCATCAATGGCCTGTCGCCGTCATCCTTCCGCGAGGACAACGATCTCATCGACATTGAATTGCGCGGCCCGCCGCGGGAGCGTCAGCGCCTGGAACTGATCGGGAGCCTCGCCGTGCCGACACAGGGGGGCGACAGCATTCCGCTGTCGCAGGTCGCCGACATCGACTACGGTTTCGAAGACGGCATCCTGTGGCGTCGCGACCGTATCCCGACCATCACGGTGCGCGCCGACATCTACTCCGCCATCCAGCCGCCGGAAGTGGTGGCCATGCTCGCGCCCGACATCAAGGCAATCGGCGACGCACTGCCGCGCGGCTACCGCCTCGAACTCGGCGGCACTGTCGACGAGGCCGGCAAGGGCCAGGGCAGCGTGATGGCCGGCATGCCGCTGTTCCTGCTGACGGTGCTGACGGTGCTGATGCTGCAGCTACGCAGCTTCTCACAGACCACCATGGTGGTCATGACCGCGCCGCTGGGCATCATCGGCGTGGCGCTGTTCCTGATGCTGTTCCGTCAGCCTTTTGGTTTCGTGGCCATGCTCGGCACCATCGCCCTGTTCGGCATGATCATGCGCAACAGCGTGATCCTCATCGACCAGATCCGTCAGGACCTCGAACACGGCCGCCCGCCTTTCGAAGCCGTGGTGGAAGCCACGGTACGGCGCTTCCGCCCGATCGTACTCACCGCCCTGGCGGCGGTGCTGGCCATGATCCCCTTGTCGCGCAGCGTGTTCTTCGGGCCGATGGCAGTGGCGATCATGGGCGGGTTGATCGCGGCAACGGTGATGACCTTGTTGTTCTTGCCGGCCTTGTACGCGGCGTGGTTTCGGGTGCCACGGGGGGTAGGTAGGTTAGGATTTCACGGAATCTACCCACCCAGAGAAGTTCTGCTGATACTGGGTCCAATCCGAATTTCAAAATTTACTTCGCAGCCAAAGCTCCCATTCACCTGGACACCTTGTCTTGCTCGGTCTTGCGAAAGCCGCGAAAAGCCCTGAACGTCGTCGACTTGAAATCCTCACAATCGAGTCCCCATGCATTGTCAGTTGTGTGATTCCCATCGACTGAAAACCAGGTAAACGTTGCCCAATCGTGGCGAGCATCGGGCAGATTGAATCTCCATTCGAATTCGGCTGTCCCGATTCGGCTTTCGATTCTCGAGAATCCTGAAATTCGAACACCTCGCCCCAGATCTCCTGAAGCTCCTGATTCTCGAATCCACCTTCATTTTCCTCCTGAGTACGAAGATTCGGCATCCAAATTTCTTTCGGCAGGCGAAATTCTCGGTATTCAACCGACTCGCTTGGGCCCGCATCGATTTAGCGAAATCTGGCCGAAAAAACACGAAGTCGGCGAGCGGCATCTTTCAAATCAAGGTCGACTCAAGCGCATTCAGGCGTTCGCCATAGCGTTCTGAACCGCCGCAAAACTCAGAAGAACACCAATCAAACCCATATGTTTTAAAACTCTACTCATATATTTTATGGACCGCAACATTTGCAAATTTCCCTTGCCGCCAGGTAAACTTGGAGATCGAGCCTTTCGATCATTCTCGCAGTCGACTTTCGAAACCTAATCCGTATTACATGGTCCTGATATGCGGGCGCCCGCAGGCATCGACCGGTGAGCTCCTTCGTGAACTATTGTGTCGAAAAAATCCCTTGCCTGTTCGCATCACTCAGGCATCCAGGTACTTTATTAAGTCTCCGTGTTCACGCAAACGTCGTCCTAGACTCGAAAATTTGACCGCGCGAAGTCTCTGTTACCGGTGTCTGCCACGACAACCGGCGCAGGTGGGCACCATTTCGCGTTCTGGCTTGGAAGCCTCCGCTTGTCCGGGTCTGGAAGCGGCTTGCCAGTAAGATTTTTCGTTGCGTATTCGAGAGCCACATCGATATCACATTGAGTCAATCCGTAGGGATCCGCGGAATTGACCGGGTTGCCGCCTACATAAGCGTAGGGATTCAAGCCACCCGCAAGCCCAATCGGATCACTCTCAATATACCGCCCGGACTTCGCGTCGTAATCGCGAAAGCCATTGCTCACGTACGGCGTTTCCCTCACCTGCCCCGCGAACAGCCCACCTATCTGGGGTGCTTCCCGTATCCCATCGCCGTCCGGGTCCGTCACGGCTGTCGAATCCTGGCCAAAGGCATCGCCCGCTATCCAGGCCCAGGTCAGCGCGCCGCTGGCGCCGGTCATGTAGAGGGGCTGATTTACCTGGTTGACGTGGATGTAGTTGACGCGCACGGACGACTGCGACGGGATCACCACCACCTCGGCGATGGGGCGCCCGTCCAGCCACACATAGTTCTGGTAGATGATTTTGCCCGCTTCGCTGCGCGACACCACCGACATCAGTTCGCCGTCCTGACCGTACAGGTAGATGTCCGGCGAGCGGACGCCGCTGTTACTGGTTCTCATGGCTCGCTGGCCGAGGCCGTTGTAGACCGCATCCAAAATGCCGTAACCGGAGACGGTGGTGGTGCGTTGCACGCGTCCCGCATCGTTGTAGGTCAAGACCAGGCCGGATGGCGTAGTCACGGTTCCGCTGCCCGACGTGACCAGCGCGCGTACCTCACGGGTCATGTTGCCAGCCGCGTCGTAGTCATCGGCGCGCGGGGCGCTGCCATGGATCCTGTTGGAGGTCGATTCGACGGTAAATCGTTCCGTACGAATCGATGTGCCGCCGAGGCTGCTGACCTGGTAGTCGGTGCGATTGCCGTTGGCGTCGTAGCCATAGGTTCTGCGCTCGTTGCGCAGCGTGCTGTCTTCCGCCACCAGGCGGTCTCCTGCGTCGTAGCTGAAGCTCCTGACGTCACTGCGCAGGGCGCCCGACCCGGCATGCGCGCCTTCGATGCGCAGCAGGTTGTTGGCTGCGTCGTACAGGGGGTAGCGGTAGCTCGGCAGGTTCGCGGCGGAGCTGTTGATGGCCGCAAGGCGGCCCGCTTGGTAGTAGTCCCGCGATTCGACGAGGCCGTTGCCGAAACGCAGTCGCGAGATACCGCCCAAGGCGTGATAGCCGATCTCCGAGGCGATGGGGAGGGTCGCGCCGGCACGGGTCGCCGCCACGGCGACGACGCGCCCTGAGCTGTCGCGCGTCACATCGACTACCACCGAACCGGGATACCGGACCTGCGTGACGAAGCCGCCGCCACCAACTTCGAAGTTGAGTTCGAAGCTGCCCTTGGGGCTGGCCAACAGGCGCCGACGCAGATGGCCTCGCGCGTCGTAGTCCATGGTGGTCAGGCCACTCGCGTCGCGCATGCTGGTCAGGCGACCCATGCCGTTACGCGCAGGCGGGCCTTCGTCATAGCCGTAAATGACATCCGCGTCGTTGGGGTAGTCGATTTTCGTCAGACGATTGAGCGCGTCGAACTGGTAGCCGATCGCGATATCGATGCCGGGTTTCTGTTGATAGACGTGGCGAACTCGATTGCCGGCGGCATCGTATTCGTCGCGGCTGCGGCCGGCATCGGGGCTGACGGTCTCGAGTGCATTACCCAGGCCGTCGCGGCTGTAGGTGGTGACGAGTCCGCGCGGGTCGGTGACGGCGACGACCTGGTCCTGATGGTCGTACTGCGTGCGGGTGACAGCGCCGAGATTGTCGGTGCTCGCCGTTTCTCGACCCAGGCTGTCGTACTCGCGTTGCGCGCTGAGCCCCCCACCGCGCGGGTCGCCGATGGTTTGCAGGCGTCCATTGTCATCGTAAGCAAACGTGGTGGTCTGGCCGGCGCCCCCTATCAGTTGCTCGAGCTGGTTTTGGCGGTTGTAAATACGAGCCTGCCGCGAGACCGTCGCGCCCGCGCTGTCGAGGTAGCGCTCCTCGATACGATTGCCAAGGGCATCGAGGCTGTATTCAACCGTGGTGCCGGTGCCGTTCGTCACACGCACCAGTCGCTGCGCGGCGTCGTAGCCGTAGTGTTGCGTGGAGCCATCGGCGAACGCCGTGGCGATGAGCAGCCCGCGCGCATCGTATTCCATGCGCGTCTCCGCACCGTCCACCGTGCGCGACAGCAAGTGGCCGCGCGCATCGTATTGGAAGCGTGTCTCGACACCGTTGGCATCCACTTCCGTCAATGCCCGCCCCTCGGCATCGTGCGCGGTATAACGCGTCACATGTCCGAGCGCGTTGGTGACGCTCACGAGATTGCCGGTGACGGCGTCGTAGTCATAGCGGGTGACGTCCAGCACGTCGCTGCGCGGGCCGTCGACGCTCTTCAACAGGCCGCTGCGCGGATCGTTGGCGTCTTCTTCACCGAAGTATTCGTAGGTTGTGACACGCGCGGCGCCGCCGGCGAGCAGTTCTTCCTCGGTCTGACGCTTCAACTGGGCGCCCCAGTAATCATTGCGGGTACGTGATACGAGGCGACCGGCGCCATCGGCAACGCTGACCGTGGCGGGCAGGCGCAAATTCGCCAGCCAGGTGGTGGTGGTGACACGCTGTTCGGCGCCGATGCCCTCGCTCTTGCGCAACAACAGGCCACCCGCGTCGTAGTCGAAATCCGTCACGTTGCCGGCGTGATCGGTGACGAGGTTGCGTTGGCCATTGCCGTCGTAGGTGGTGGAGGCCAAGGGCCCGGCGCCGCAGAAATTGCAGTCGCCACCGCTCACGGCCGAGATCAGGCCCACGCCCGATTCGACCTGGGTGTTGTAGCTGCGCGTGTGGCCAAACGCGTCGGTGATGGCGGTGTAGGCGGCTTGGTAGTCGAACGCCACGCGTTGCACGCCGCCGGCGTGCTCGCTGGAAAGGGCACGGCCGAGCTTGTCGTAATCCCAGTGGGCAAACACCGCACCGCTTTCGTCGACGATATCGGTCAGGCCCTTGGGCCAATCCGGATCGTCGTAACGATAGACCCGCACGGGGTTGTTGGCGCGGCTTGCCACGTCATCGACATGGTCGTCGAGATCGGGATAGGTGACGCTGGTGAGATGGCCGAGGCGATCGTATTCATAGCTGTAGCGCCGCCCTGACGCATCGGTCATGGTACGCAGGCGGCCGGCGGCGTCATGCACGAAGCCCAAGGTCCGGCCGAAGCGTCCCTGCACCGCCGACAGCAGTCGACGCTGGTCGTAGACCAGGGTCTCGCGCCGCCCGCTGCGCGGGTCATGACGGTTGCTGAGCAACAGGTGCGTGATGGTGCCCCGCGACGCGCTGCGCGAGACCGCCAATTCAAAGCGCTCGCGCACGTCGTCACCATCGGTGTATTCAAAGACATTGGCGCCGGGCAAGGCGCGAAAGCTGCCGACGGTGAGCGCGTCCGCGCCGAACACCGCCTTGCCGACCGGCCGATTGAACACCAGCACGCGGCCGTCGGCACGCGTGAGGCGTGCCGATTGGTCGCCGTTCCTCGCGGTGGTGACGGTCAGGCTTGTGCTATAGGAATGACGCCAGCCCAGCCCCATGTCGTGGTGAGCGGTCAACAGGCTGTTGTAGTAGCGCACGAAGGCCAGTTCGCCGTGCACGGTGCCGCCATAGTCCGACTCACGCTGGTACTTGTTGCCGGTGACGGTATTGACCGGGTTCGAACCGTTGGCCAGCGCCGGGCAGTCACCGCCGAGGTTGGCGCCCGGGTTGAGACCGCCCACCACTTCACAACTCTGCCCACCGCTCGAACGACCGAGCAAGTCCTCGAACACCAGCTTGCGGTCGGTGTCGCACAGGCCCTTGGCGGGCTCGTAGGTGACACGGAACGTCGCGACGGCACGGCGCAGGAACGCATCGACTTCGCCCTGGCCGCTGCATCCCGACGCGCCTTGGCAGTAGACACGTTCGCACAGGCCCTTGATCAGCGGCCCGGGCGTGCGCATCACGCCCTCGGCCGGCTCGTAGACCAGCCCGGCGTGGGACGAGATGGAAAAGCCGGTGCGGAACGCAGCGCCGTCGCCGACCGAACAGTTGCGCGGGGAAGCGCCGAATTGGGACAAGGACTCGGTGTACAGACGGGTGTCGATTTCGCCGTCGCGGTCCGGATCGGGATCGAACTCGACCGTCATGCCGGGCAGGGCCTCGACCAGGCCGGTGCTGAACATGCGTTGCGCCTTGTCGAGCAGCGGCCCATGGCTGACGGCGTACTGGTCCGCGGCGATGAAGGCTTCGCCGGGCGACGGGTAGTAGCCCCACAGCATGATGTTCGAAGACGGCGGCGTGTCCTGGTTGGTCACACGCGCGGCCCACGCTTCCGAGGGCAGGGTGTTGCCCGGGATTGCCCCCTCGGCGCGCATCGCTCCCACTGTTGCGGCCATCATCGCCACCGTCGTCATGCTCCTGCCGTACGCGCGCCAAAACGCCGCGACGCACGCAAACATCCTTGTCTGCATTGCTCGTTCCCTCGGTCAGCCAAACGCTCAGGCCCGCGTTGGCGTGCCGATCCCAGGCAAGCGCCATCGCGAGAAGTGGGGCGGCGATCCTTGCCGGCCCACGGCCGTGACGCATCGGGTGATACGGCGGCCGGAACACAGGCTAGGCGGGGGCGCGCGGCGATGCACGCCGCAACCGGGTTGAAAAGTAGAGCTGCGGTTGGGAAATTTTCCCGAGCGCCGGCGTGGCGCGTCAGCGTGCGAGCGCGGCGCTGCGTTGCGGCTCGGCAAGCCCGTAGCCGCGCGCGCGTTTTTCGGCGTCGGCTTTCTCGGCGCTGCTGAGCGCGGGCGCGATCGAGGCCAGGTTGGCGGCGGCCAGGCCCTGCTCGCGACTGGCGGCGAACGTGAACAACGCATAGGCCTCGACGGCGTCCTTGCGCACGCCGCGACCCACGGCATTGAGGTAGCCGAGATTGAGCGCGGCTTCGGCGCTGCCCTGCGCCAACGCCTGCCGGTACCATTGCACGGCGCGACCGAGATCCTGCGGCCAGTTGACGCCGGCCTCGTAGAGCATGGCGAGACTCAACTGCGCCGGCAGCGAGCCGGCCTCGGCGGCGCGTTCGTACAGCACGCGCGCCATGTCGGTATTGGCGCCGATGCCCTGGCCGAGTCGATACAGACGCGCAAGGTTGTAGGTCGCCGGCACGTAGCCCAGCGCCGAGGCACGTTGATAGGCGGCCACCGCTTCTTTCCAGGACTGCTCGCGGCCACGGCCGCGCTCGTACATGCGGCCGATGGCGAAAATCGCCTGTTCGGCGTTCTGCTCGGCGGCACGGTGAAACCACGCGTAGGCGTCGTTATCGCTGCGCGCGACGCCGCGCCCGTGGTAGTACATGCGGCCGAGTTGCAGTTGCGCCTCCACGTCGCCGTGTTCCGCGTAGGCTTCGAGGCGCCGCACGGCGTCCGCCACGCCATGCTGGGCGGCGCGCCCGAACCAGCGCCGCGCCTCGGCCTTGTCCTTCTTGTTGCTGGCGCGCTCATCGAAGGCCTGGGCCAGGCGCAGCTCCGCCGGGCCGTGGCCCTGCTCGGCGCTCTTGTGATACCAGTCGAGCGCCTGGCCGGGATCGCGCGTCACGCCTTCACCACGCTCGTACATGCCGGCCAGGATGAACTGCACGCGCGCGTCGCCCTACGCCGCCAGCGCGCCGAAACTGTTGAGCGCCTGTTCGCGACGACCGTCGGCCAGGGCGCGCTCGGCGTCCTCGTAGTCGCCCGCCTGTGCAACGGCCGCGCACAAGCCCAGTACAATCGCCAGCCAGCCTTGCCGTATCCGCCTTTTCATACCCGCAATAGCGGCCGCGGGCGGCGCCCCCTCCACCGTCACGCAGCCGGGATCCCACATGCTTCTCAAATTGTTCGACTCGATGCCGCCGACCGCCTGGCGCGCCGTGGCGTGGCTGGCGGTGGGAGTGGTGCTGTGGCTGTCCTTGACGACGGTGTCGATAGCGGCCGAACTCGACGTCTGGAACGCCGACAAACTGGTGCACATCGCCATGTACGGCAGCCTCATGCTGTGCTTCAGCCGCGGCTATGCGCGCCCGCTGTGGCCGCGTATCGCGGTGGGGCTCGGCCTGCTCGGCGCCGGCATCGAATACCTGCAGAGCCTGACGCCCGACCGCAGCGCCTCGCTGCTCGACGAAATCGCCAACCTGCTCGGCATCTCGATTATGCTTTGGCTGCTGCGACGCGCCCCCCGCCGCGCGCCGCCGAATGCCGCCAGCCAAGCGTGAAACCTTAAGACATGAACACACCCCATCCCGACAGCCGGCCGCTGGCCGGTATGCGCGTCATCGAAGCCGGCCAGCTGCTGGCCGGACCGTTCACCGGCACCATCCTCGGCTACTTCGGCGCCGAGGTGATCAAGGTCGAGCCGCCCGACGGCGGCGACCCGATACGCGGCTGGCGCGAGATGCGCAACGGCACCTCGCTGTGGTGGGCGAGCCTGGCACGCAACAAGAAATGCGTGACGCTGGATCTGCGCACCGAGCGCGGCCGCGCGCTGCTCGCCGACCTGGCAGCGCGCGCCGACGTGTTCGTCGAGAACTTCCGTCCCGGCATCATGGAGAAATGGGGCCTGGGACCCGACGCGCTCAAGGCGCGCAATCCGGGCCTCATCTACACGCGCATCTCCGGTTACGGCCAGACCGGCCCCAATGCGCCCAAGGCCGGCTTCGCCTCGGTGTGCGAGGCCTACGGCGGTTTCCGCTACGTGAACGGCTTTCCGGACCAGCCACCGGTGCGCCCCAATCTGTCCATGGGTGACACCCTGGCCGGCATCCACGCGGCACTGGGCGTACTGCTCGCCTACATCGGCCGCCACAAGGACGGCCTCGGCCAGGTCGTCGACGTCGCGATCTTCGAAGCCATCTTCAATCTCATGGAAGGCGTGATCCCGGAATACGACGGCAACGGCGTGATCCGACAGCCCTCGGGCTCGACCCTGACCGGCATCGTGCCGTCCAACACCTATCGCTGCGCCGACGGCAAGCTCATCGTGATCGGCGCCAACACCAACCCGATGTTCAAACGCCTGGTCGAGGCCATGGGCAAAGCGGGCATGGCCAGCGACCCGCGCCTCGCCGACAACGCCGGCCGCGTACGTCACCAGGACGAAGTGGATGGCGCCGTGCAGCAGTGGGCGAGCTCGATGAACGCCGCCGAGGCGCTGGCCATCCTCGACGAGGCCGGCGTCGCCGCCGGGCCCATCTACGATGCGCGCGACATGTTCGAAGACCCCCACTACCGCGCGCGCGGCCTGTTCCAGGAAGTCACCATCGACGGCCAGCCGCTCAATATCCCGGCCATCGTGCCGCTGCTCGAACGCACGCCCGGCAAGACCGACTGGCCGGGGCCCGGGCTCGGCGCCTACAACGACGCGGTCTACGGCGAGCTGCTGGGGCTGGACGCCGAGGCCATCGCTGAACTCAAGACGGCGGGTGTGATTTGACGGCAGACGACGCCGCCGGTCGGCTGTTCGTCTACGGCACGCTCATGTCGCCGGCCGTGCTCGGCGCGGTGTGCGGCCGAGACTTGCCGCGCGCCGCCGGCACGCTCGCCGGCTATGCGCGCTATCGGCTGCGACGCCGCGTCTATCCCGCCATCGTCGGCGAGCCCGGCGCCTCGACCAGCGGCCTGTTGTGCGAGGGTCTCGACGAACTCCTGTGGCAGCGCCTCGATGCTTGGGAGAGTCCGCTGTATCGCCGCGAGCGCGTGCTGGTGCGCGATGCCGGCGGCGGCGCGCGCGCTGCGCACACCTACGTGCTGGCGCCCGCCCATCACCGCGAACTCGAAAGGCGCGCCTGGTCGGCCGAGGAATTCGAACGTCTGCACCTAGCCGCCTATCTCGCGCGCTGGACCGGCGCCGCGTCGTGATCTTCAGCATCGGCCACAGCAATCTCGCGCCGGCGGCCTTCCTCGAGCGCCTGCGCGCCTTCGACATCGCGCTGGTGGTGGACGTGCGCCGTCAGCCACGCTCGCGCCGTCACCCGCATTTCGAACGCGGCGCGCTGGCCGATTATCTCGGCGCCGCCGGTATCGAGTACCAGTGGTGGGGCGAGACCTTGGGCGGGCGTCGCACGCCGCGCGCCGATACGCCCAACATCGCGCTCGATGACCCGGCCCTGCGCGGCTATGCCGATCACATGCTGAGCCCGCCGTTCCGCGACGCCTGCGCGGCGCTCGTCACGCTGGCGCGGGCGCGGCGCTGCGCGGTCATGTGCGCCGAAGCCGATTATCGCCACTGCCATCGCCAGCTGCTGGCCGATCATCTGCAGCGCGCGGGCCTGGCGGTCACGCACATCGTCGATGCCGGCCGTGGCGAGCCGCATATTTTCCACGCCGCGCTCGGCGACGCCCGCGAGCCGGCGGTTTACAATAGGCGGGCCCAGGGCGACCTGTTCGCCTGACGCCTCTTGACCGCATCACACACTTGACCTTGGGGGATCTCATGGCTCTTCGCGACCACATCATGGCGCTCGACATTCCTTTGCCCACGCGCGAGGAACTGCCCGAGGATTTGCAGAAGTATTTTTCAGTCTGCGACAAGAAACTCGGCATGGTGCCCAACGTGCTGGCGGCCTACAGCCACGATGCCGAGCAGCTGCGCACGTTCTCGCGTTTCTACAATGCGCTGATGTTCGGCGAGTCGGGGCTCTCCCATCTCGAGCGCGAAATGATCGCGGTGGTGGTGTCCTCGCAGAACCATTGCTTCTACTGCCTGACCGCCCACGGCGCGGCGGTGCGCGAGTATTCCGGCGACCCGGCGCTCGGCGAATTGATGGTGATGAATTTCCGCGCCGCCGAACTCTCGCCGCGCCACGGCGCGATGCTGCATTTCGCCGCCAAGCTCACCCTACACTGCGACGAAATCGACGAGCCCGACCGCCAGGCGCTGCGCGATGTCGGCTTCAGCGAGAAGGACATCTGGGACATCGCCAACGTCGCGGCCTTCTATAACATGACCAACCGCGTGGCGAGCGCCGTCGATATGCAACCGAACAAGGAATATCACGGCAAGCATCGCGTTGCCGCCCCCAAGTCCTGAGACCAAGCGCCTCCCATTCGGAATTTCCTCGGCATGAAGTTTCTACGCGCCACCGCGCTGGCGGTGGCTTGCGTCCTCCTCACTGTCCCGCCGCTGGCGGCGGCCGCCGCCAGCGGTCTGCCCGACGCCGTGCAGAAGGTCATGACGCGCCACAAGATCCCGGCCAGCGCCGTCAGCATCGAGGTGCAGGCGGTCGACGAGAACACCCCGCGTCTCGCGCTGAACGTCGATACGCTGCGCAACCCGGCGTCGACCGCCAAGGTCGTCACCACCTGGGCCGCGCTCGACATGTTCGGGCCGACCTACACGCTGCCGACCCGCATCTTCACCCATGGCCAGATCAGCGGTGAGACCTTGAAGGGCGACCTGGTCATCAAGGGCTATGGCGACCCGTTTCTCGTGATCGAGGATTTCTGGGCGCTGGTCGGCCAGATCCGCCGCTCCGGCATCCGTCACATCGAAGGTGACATCATCATCGACGACAGCGAGTTCATGGTCGAGGAAGACGACCCGGCGGCCTTCGACGGCAAGGGCGATGCGCTGTACAACGTGCTGCCCAGCGCCATGATGGTGAACTTCAAGTCCATCGATTTCGTGTTCGACGCCAATCCCGCCACCGGCAAGGTCGACATCACCACGGTGCCGGAGCTCGCCAATCTCGACATCGTCAACCACGTCAAGCTCACCAACGGGCCGTGCAAGGGCAACAGCCTGACCGCCGCGCTGCATCCGGTCGCCGCGGGCGCGGCGATGGGCACCGAGCAGATCGAGTTCGGCGGCCAGATGCCGGCGCGCTGCGATCGCTTCCAGACCTCGCGCGCAATCATGACGCCGCCCGCCTATACCTATGGCGCCTTCAAGGCCCTGTGGTTGCAGTGGGGCGGTACGCTCAAGGGCGGCTTCCGCGTCGAGGCCAAGCCGCCCAAGGCGCGCGCGCTGTTGACCTGGCAATCGCGACCGCTGGCGGAAATCATTCGTCCGCTCAACAAGTGGAGCAACAACCTCATGGCGCGCATGTTGTTGTTCACCATCGGCGCCAAGGACAACGCGCGCCCGGTGACGCGGGCACAGGGTGAAGCGACGCTGCTCAAGCACTTGCAGTCGCGCGGGCTCGACGTCACCGGCATCGTGATCGACAACGGCTCGGGCTTGTCGCGCACCACGCGCGTGTCGTCGCGCTTCATGACCGCGCTGCTGCGCCAGGCCTGGCATGCACCGCACATGCCGGAGTTCATGGCGTCGCTGTCGATCGCCGGCGTGGATGGCACCATGCGGCGACGCTTCCGCACCGGCGCCGAGCGCGGCCGCATGCATCTGAAGACCGGCAGTCTGCAGAATGTCTCGGCGGTGGCGGGCTACGTGCACGCCCAGAACGGCAAGACCTACGCGGTCAACGTGATGGTCAATTACGCCAACGCCAACTACGGCATCGGCACGGAGCTGCAGAACGCGCTGTTGTCGTGGGTCTACAAGCAGCCGTAGGCGATTGTCGCGTACGGTAGGTGCGAATTCATTCGCACACTGCTCTCAATGTCAGGCTGAAGCCTGACCCACAAAGGCGTGTGGGTCGGCTTCGCCCGACATGGTGACAGTGTGCGAATGAATTCGCACCTACACGGAATGCGCTGCGAGTGCTTCGTCCATGCGCGCCAGCACTTCGTCGAGCAGCGCGCGCGAGGTGGCGAAGTTGAGCCGCACGAAGCCCTCGCCCTCCTCGCCGAATGCGCGCCCGTCACTCAAGGCCACGCGCGCCCGCTTCAAGAAGAATTCCTGTGCATTGCCGGGCAAGCCGAGGCCGCGCATGTCCAGCCACGCTAGGTAAGTGGCCTGCGGCGGAAAATGCCGCACCGCCGGCCAGTGCTCGCGAACATGGGCGGCGACGTGATCGCGATTGGCGCGAAGATACGCGACCACTTCGTCCAGCCACGGCTGGCCGGCCGTCCACGCGGCCTCGACGGCGGCGATGGCCAGCGTGTTGGTGCCGCCGCGCGTGTGGGCCGGCAGGCGCTGGAAGCGCTCGCGCAGCGCACTCGAACCGAAATGCGCGAACGCCATGCACAGCCCGGCGATATTGAACGCCTTGCTGGCCGACATCAGGGTCACGGTGCGCGCGGCGACCTCGGGCGAGAGCGACGCGATGGGGATGTGACGCTCGCCGTTCAACATGAGCTCGGCATGGATCTCGTCGGAGATGATGATGAGATCGTGGCGCACGGCCAGTGCCGCCAGCCTGGACAATTCATCACGGGTGAAGGCCCGGCCGCTGGGATTGTGCGGACTGCACAGCATCAGCACCCGCGTGCCGCCATCGACCGCCGCCTCCAGCGCGTCGAAATCTATCGCGTAGCCTGTCGCCGTCGCCACCAGCGGACTCAGCACCGCGCGCCTGCCGGTCTCCGCCGCCGCGTGCAGGAACGGCGGGTAGATGGGGGTCTGGATCAACACGCCGTCGCCCGCCGCGCTCAAGGTCTCGAGCCCGACATACAGACCCTGCACCACGTCGCTCAGCACCACCACTTCGGCCGGATCGATATGCCAGCCGAAGCGTTCCGCGACCCGCGCCGCGAACAAGGCCGGCAAGCGGGTGCGCGCCGGCGCCAGCGGGTAACCGAGATCGTTGTTGGCGACGCGCTCGGCGAGCGCCGCGCGGATCGGCTCGGCGACTTCGAAATCCATGTCCGCCACCCACGCCGGCAGCACCTCGGCCGGGTACAGGGACCACTTCTGGCCGCGTCGCAGACGCAATTTCGATTCGCTCAATTGATCGACGCTCATGGCATTCCCGTGATCCCGAATTGCTGTAGGTGCGAATTTATTCGCACTTGCAGCGTCTGGTAAAGGCGCGCGTTGCGACGGTTAATGTGCGAATGAATTCGCACCTACAATGGGACGGAACGATTCGCGGAGAACGCCATGCCCCAACTCATCACCGGCCACAGCCGCGGCCTCGGCGCGGCCCTGACGCGGCGTGCGCTGGCGCGCGGCGAGACGGTCTACGGCGTCAGCCGCGGCCGCTATTCGCCGCGGCCCGGCGCGCTGCACGAGCTGGCCTTGGACCTTGCGCATCTCGACGGCATCGCACCAGCACTGACGCGCTTCGTGCCGGCCGAAGTGATGCTCGACGAGGTATGGCTGAACGCCGGTGTCCTCGGCCGCATCGCCAACCTGCGCGAGCTGGCGCAGGCCGACATCAACCGCGTGATGGATATCAACGTGTGGGCCAACAAGGCCATCATCGACTGGCTGGCCGCGCGCGCTCATGCACCGCGCCGCGTCGTGATGATCTCCTCCGGGGCCGGCGTGGTCGGCAACCATGGCTGGGGCGGCTACGCGTTGTCCAAGGCCACGCTCAACATGCTTGCGCAACTCTACGCGCATGAATTGCCCGGCACGCAGCTGCTGGCGCTGGCGCCGGGGCTGATCGACACCGACATGCAGAGCGCGTTGCGCGAGGTGGACGTCGCACGCTTCCCTTCGATCAAGCGCCTGCATGATGCCCACGGCAGCGCCGACATGCCCGATGCCGACACCGTCGCGGCGCGCATCGAGGCCGCCCGGCCAAGGCTCGCGACGCTGGCGAGCGGCAGCTTCGTCGACCTGCGCCGGCTTTGAGGGCGCCAAGCGTCGCTCAGATGGCCGCGCTCAGGCGTTTGAGCTCGTTGTTGAGGATGCGATCGTTGTCGCTGTAGTCCACCGGGCAGTCAATGAGGTGCACGCCCTCGGCCGCCAGGCACGCGGCCAGCAAGGGGCCGAGTTCGGCGGCGCTCGCCACGCGATGGCCATGGCCGCCGTAGCTCTCGACGTAGCGCACGAAATCGGGATTGCCATAGGTCAGCCCCCAATCCTCGAAGCCCATGTTGGCCTGCTTCCAGCGGATCATGCCGTAGGCATCGTCGCGCAGGATCAGCACCGTGAGGTTCATCTTCAGGCGCACCGCGGTCTCGAGTTCCTGGCTGTTCATCATGAAGCCGCCGTCGCCGCAGATGGCCATGATCTTGCGCTCGGGATGCACCAGGCGCGCGGCCATGGCCGACGGCAGACCGGCGCCCATGGTGGCAAGGGCATTGTCGAGCAGCACCGAATTGGGCACGTGCGCCTTGTAGTTGCGCGCGAACCAGATTTTGTACACGCCGTTGTCGAGCGCGATGATGCCGTCGGACGGCATGGCGTTGCGCACCTCGGCGACCAGTCGCTGCGGGTAGACGGGAAAGCGCGCGTCATCGGCGCCCTCGGCGCAATGCGCATCGCCGGCGCGGCGGATGGCGTCGATGCGGGTGAAATCCCAGTGCGGCTGCGGCGCGATGGTCTGCTTCATCTGCCAGATGGCGTTGGCGATGTCGCCCACCACTTCGATCTGCGGGAAATACACCGGGTCGACTTCGGCCGAGCGGAAATTGACGTGAATGACCTCGGGGCCGCCGTGCTTCATGAAGAACGGTGGCTTTTCGATCACGTCGTGGCCGACGTTGACGATGACGTCGGCGCTCTCGATGGCGCGGTGCACGAAGTCACCGGCCGACAAGGCGGCGTTGCCGACGAACTGCGCATGACGCTCGTCGATCACGCCCTTGCCGAGCTGGGTGGTGACGAACGGCATGCCGGTGTGTTCGATGAACTGCTGGAGCATGCGCGAGGTGATCTTGCGATTGGCGCCGGCGCCCACGATCAGCACCGGCGTGCGTGCCTTCTCGAGTCGATGCACGGCGGCGCGGATGGCCTTGTCCTCCGGGATCGCGCGACGCACCATGCTGCGCGCGATCGGCACGGTGTCGGTTTCTTCCTCGGCGATGTCTTCGGGAAATTCGAGATGCACCGCGCCTGGTTTTTCTTCCTCTGCGAGGCGGAACGATTCACGCACCCGTGAAGCGATGTTGTCGGCCGAGGCTATTTGGTGGGTGTACTTGGTGATGGGCCGCATCATGTCGACCACGTCGATGATCTGGAAGCGCCCCTGCTTGGACGATTTGATCGGCTTCTGGCCGGTGATCATCATCATCGGCATGCCGCCCAGCTGCGCATAGGCGGCGGCGGTCACGAAGTTGGTCGCGCCCGGTCCGAGCGTCGCCAGGCATACACCGGCATGGCCGGTGAGGCGTCCGTAGGTGGCGGCCATGAAACCGGCCGCCTGTTCGTGACGGGTCAGAATGAGGCGAATCTGCGTGGAGCGCGACAGCGCGTCGAGAAACGCGAGGTTCTCTTCGCCGGGAATGCCGAAGATGTACTTCACGCCCTCGCGCTCCAGGGCTTGGACAAACAATTCGGCAGCGTTCATGGCGTCCCCGCAAGATGATGGATGACTGGCGTCGCGCGTCGATGATGCGCGGCGCTGCGGCTTCTATCGGCCCGCGCCGCGCGAACTGTGGCGGCCGATCTCAGGCGCGCTCATCGACAGGGAAATCGGCGAAGGTATCGCGCACCCGCGCCACCGTCAGCAGCGCCGAGGCCGCCGCGACATCGGCGCCCATGCGCAGCGCCAACCAGGCGCCATGCGGGTGCGGCAGGCACAGGCTGAAATTGGCGACAAGCGCGATGAGCAACAGCCAGCGACCGTGGCGCCACGTACCGCGGGTCAGCGCGCCCGCCGCCGGTCGGCGCCGCGCGGCGGCCACCAATACCGCCACGGCCGGCAGCGTGGCGAGCAGCGCGGGCGCTTCGACCAGGCGCGCCACGTAGGCAAACTCGTTGCCGCTTTGCGGCAGGTGGCCGAGTGCCAGCAGGACCAGCGGGTGCACGGCCCACGCCATCACCAGCCACAGCACCGCCGGCACGCGCAGCGCGAAATGCTCGTCGTAAGCGTCGGGATGGTAGGCGAGACCGCGTACGCGGCGAGCGTCGTTCACGTCGCAAGGCATCCACGTCAGGGCCGTTCGACCACCTTGATCGGCGCGCCGCGCCCGATGCCCAGCGTCTCGGCGGCGTTCTGCTCGGCGCAGGCGATTTCCAGCACGCCGAAGGAATTGATGAGCCCGAGCAGGGCGCCGGGCCGTGCATCGCCATAGGTGCGCAACAAGGGCATCTCGTGGCCACCCGCCTGCACCAACGGCCGCTTGAAGGCTTCGATGTCGGCGCGTTCGATATTGGAGATGAGATTGCCGAAGTGATCGGTGGTGATGACCACGCCCGTCAACTGCGCGCCGCGTCGCTCGGCGGGCTCGATGATCGAGGGTACGTAATCGGAGGTCGGCTTGCCGAGCGCACCGCTGTCGAGTTCGCCGGCCGCGAGCCTGGCGGCGAGCGGCGCGAACACGTCGCGGCCGTGGAAAGTCGCACTGATGTCGCCGAGGGCATGGGCCTCGATGAGTTCGTCGCGCAGGCGAAACACCGTCGCGGCGGTTTTCTCGATGACCTCGGCCAGCAGGCCGTTGTCGGGCGCGAGGAAGGCGTGGCCGTCGCCGAGCGCCAAGAGCACGCTCCGGTCGGTGCCGACGCCCGGATCGACCACCGCCAGGTGCACCGTGCCGCTCGGGAAGTAGTGGTAGGATCGCGCAATCCAGAAGCCGGCTTCGGCCGGCCAGTGCACATAGGCTTCATGGGTGAGATCGATGATGCGGGCCGCCGGAAAGCGGCTCACGATCACGCCCTTCATGGTGCCGACGAACGGTCCACGATGGCCGAAGTCGGTGGTCACGGTGACGACGCCGCTCGGCTTGAAATGCTTGCTCATGTCTCCCCCATCGCGGCCCACGCGCCGCCGCTTCATTGTCACGGCAGGCGCGGCCGGGGCGCAATCGCGCCATGAGCACTGACTTGCGGCGTGACGACTGGGACTTGATCGCCTGCCCGGTGTGCGGCGGCGAGCAGTTCCGTCACCTGTTCGACAAAGGCGGCGAACCGTTCGTGCGCTGCACGGGCTGCGCGCTGACGCTCATCAATCCACGCCCGCCGTTCGCGCACATACGCGAGCACTACGACGCCGCCTACAGCGCCGGCTACACGCGCAAGGCCGAAGCAAAGATCATTCGTGCGCGCAAACGCGTGGCACGCATCGGCCGCGACAGTGGTCGCTGGCTGGATGTCGGCTGCTCGGCCGGCTTCGTGGTGAAGGCCGCCACCGAGGCCGGCTTCGAAGCCTGGGGCGTCGACATCGAAGCCGATGGCATCGCCTATGGCCGCGACACCCTCGGCCTGTCGCGCCTCGCCTGCGGCGTGCTCGAGGATCAGCATTATCCCGATGCACACTTCGACGTGATCTCGGCCTACGACGTCATCGAGCACGTGCCGGATCTCAACCGCTTCGTGGCCGAGCTGGCGCGCATACTCGCGCCCGGCGGCGTGATCGACATCGGCACCCCGGACATCGGCCATTGGCGCGTGCCGCGCGAGCTCGCGACATGGAACGAACTCAAACCTTCCGAACACCTGTACTACTTCAACCGCAAGACGCTGGACCGGCTGCTCGCCGCCCACGGCCTGCGCATCGTACGTAAGCGACTGGCGCTGAAGCCGGGCTTGAAAGTGCTGGTGGCGCGCGCCTGACGGCAACGGCGCCGTTGGCGGCGCGGTCGCCGCCTGTAGCACAATGCCGAGCATCCCAAGCCGGCCCCCGCCATGACCCATCCCGTCGCCGTCCCGCTGTGGCTGCTGCTCGTGCTGCTGGCCGCCGGTGCCTGGCTGTTGGCCGAACGCGTGTTGGTGCCGAGCGTGCGCTGGCTGTTTCGACGCAAGGTCAACCAGGCCATCGAACAGATGAATCGCCGCCTGCGCCTGGAGCTGCCGCCCTTCAAGTTGAACCGTCGCCAGGTGCTGATCGACCGCCTGACCTACGACCCGCAGGTGCTGGAAGTGGCGCAAGCCTGGGCCGCGCAGCAGGGCGTGCCACCGGCCGTCGCCATCGAACGCGTGCGCCGCTACGCGACCGAGATCTGTCCGTCCTTCAATGCCTACATGTATTTCCGCATCGGCAGCGCGCTGGCGCGCGCGCTGGTGCGCATGCTGTACCGGGTGCGCGTGGCCTACGCCGACAAGCAGGCGTTTCTCGGCATCGCGCCGCGTTCGAGCCTGGTGTTCGTCATCAATCATCGTTCCAACATGGACTACGTGCTGGCGTCGTACATGGTGGTGCGTCACGCCGCGCTGAGTTACGCGGTGGGCGAATGGGCACGCGTGTGGCCGGTGCAGCAGTTGATCCGCTCGATGGGCGCGTATTTCGTGCGGCGCAATTCCGGCGATGAACTCTATCGTAAGGTGCTGGCGCGCTACGTGCAGATGGCCATCGAGGGCGGCATCGTGCAGGCGGTGTTTCCCGAAGGCGGATTGAGTCGCGACGGCCACCTGCGGCCGCCCAAGCTCGGCCTCATCGACTACATGGTGCGCAACTTCGACGCGCAAGCCGAGCGCGACGTGGTGTTCATTCCGGTCGGCGTCAACTACGACCGTGTGCTGGAGGATCGCAGTTTGTTGTTGTCGGCCGACGACAGCGTCACCGCGCCCGGCGCGCTCACCGCGACGCGCAACACGCTGGCCTTCATCGGCCGCAACCTCGCGCTGCGCTTACGCAACGAATGGCGGCGCTTCGGTCACGCCGCCGTGCAGTTCGGACGGCCGTTGTCCTTGCGCGACTACTGCGCGCAGGGCGGCGTCGACTTCCGCGCCGGCGACGCCGCGCAGCGTCACGCCAAGGTCGCCGTGCTCGCGGAACAGCTGATGGCCGAGGTGGCCGCCAACATCCCGGTGCTGTCGGTGCCGCTCATCGCCCTGACCCTGCTCGCCGCGCCCACACGCCGCTACACCGCGCTCGAACTCAAGGCCGCGCTGCAGGAGCGGCTCGACAGCCTGCGCCGCGACGGCAATCGCTATCTGATGCACGACGCCGCCAGCAGCCAGGCCATCGACAACGGACTGGCGATGATGGAAGTCCGGCGCCTGGTGCTGGTGGAAGATGGGCTGTATCGCCTGAACGGCGCCGAGCAGGCGCTGGTCGCCTATTACGCACGTTCCATCACACACTTGTTTGCCGGCTCGACGACGCCATCGCCGCCCGTGGCATGGCAGAATCAGGCGCCATGACGACTGCCACTACCACGGCGCGACTGCGCCCCGAGCCCAATCGCACGCCGCCCCGCGGCACGGTGCCGATCCGCGCCTTCCTGTTCGATACCTATGGCACGGTGTGCGACTTCTTCCAGCCCATGAAACGCGCGCTGACGGCGCTGGCCGAGCGCCAGGGCGTGGAGCGCGATACCGCCACGCTGGCGGTCGCGTGGCGCAACGCCTACATGAAGTCGGTCGGCCGTCACGTCATGGAGGGTCGTCCGTTCCGGCCGCTGTTCGACATGCAGCGCGAAGACCTCGCGGAACTGGTCGGGCGGCATTTCCCCGCGCGTTTGAGCGCGCAGGAACTCGATGAACTGACCAGCACCTGGCGGCGTCTCGAGCCGTGGCCCGATGCGGTGCCGGGCCTCACCGCCCTCAAGGCCCACGCGCTGGTCGCGCCGCTCAGCAACGGCAACTTCGACGACATGGCGGCGCTCGCGCGTCATGCCGGACTGCCGTGGGACGTGATCCTGGGCTCGTCCCTCGCGCGCCAGTACAAGCCGCATCCCGATGTGTACCTGCACGCGGCGCGTGCCCTCAATCTCGAGCCTGCGCAGTGCTGCATGGTGGCCGCTCACCAGTTCGACCTGCATTTCGCCGCCGGCCATGGCATGCAGACCGCGTTCGTGATGCGGCCGCTGGAGTTCGGCGGCGCGATACGGCCGGCGGTGCCGGAACCCGGCGTCGACTATTCCTACGCGGCGGAGATGCACGCCGAGCACGACTGGACCTACGTCGCCACGGATCTCCTGCACCTCGCCGCCCAGCACGCGGCGCAGTGCACCAGCGCGCGGTAAAGCATCGATGGCGCGACGCGAAGATTCCGTGGCCATGACCGCCCTGCGCATTGCCGGCCAGGTGCTGCGCGAGCGCATTCGTCCGCAGATGGCGACGCGCGCCGAGGATGTGCCGAGTTCGGTGGCGGTGCTGACTCCCGCCTGGTGGACGGCGGTGTTGTGCGCCGGCCATCCCGGCGCCCAGGTGCTCGGGTTCGACGTCATGGGCGAATCGGCCGGCACCCATCAACGGCATCGCTTCCTGTTGCGCTACAACGAGGCGGGCCACATCGCGCGCCTGCCGATGGCGGTATTCACCAAGACCCTGCCCAATGTCCTGACGCGCATGATCGGCGGCTACAACGGCACGGCACGCGCCGAAGGACGTTTCTACCGGGAGATTCGCCCGGCGCTCGCCATCGAAGCGCCGCACGGCTATCACACCGCCTTCGATCGCGACACGCTGGCCGGCATCAACGTGCTGGAAGACATTGCCACCACGCGCGGCGCGCGCTTCTGCGATGCCGACACCTATGTCTCGCGCGAGATGGCCGAAAGCATGGTCGACCTGCTCGCGCAATTGCATGCCCACGCCTACGACAGCGCGCGGCTCGACAACGAGTGGCGCTGGCTGGCCAATTTCGCCGACTGGTTCGAGATCGGCGCGCGCAAGATGGCCACCGAGCACTACACGCGCAAGGCCATGCTGCGCATGCGCGAACGCGTACCGGCGCGGCTCATGAAGCGCCTCGACGAGATCTGGCCGGCGACGGTCGCCGCCAGCGCCATCCATCGCCAGGGCCCGCGCGGCCTGCTGCATTCGGACGTGCACATCGGCAACTGGTATCGCAACCTGCGCGGACGCATGGGCCTGTTCGACTGGCAGTGCGTGGCGCAGGGCCATTGGTCGCGCGACATCGCCTACGCGCTGTCGGCGGCCTTGACGGTCGAAGACCGCCGCGCCTGGGAGCGCGCGCTGCTGGCGCGCTATCTCGAGATCCTCTGCAACACCGCCGGCGTCTACATCGACACCGATTTCGCCTGGAAGCATTACCGCGCGCAGATGCTGCACGCGCTGTGGATGTGGACCATCACCTTGTGCCACTCACGCTGGCTGCCGGCCATGCAGCCCGCGGCGGTGTCGGTGGAAATGATCGAACGCATCGCCACCGCCGTCGACGATCTCGACAGTCTCGACGCGGCGACGCGCGGCTGAGTCCATCCAGCCGCGCATGGCCAGGGCGCCGGCTCAGCCGGCGCTGGCGAGTGGCTCGGCCGCCGCGGCGGACTGCCAGCGATTCAAACGCAGCAACTGCCCGGGCGTGGCCTGGGTGCAGACACCGTCCTTGAAGGTCACCACGCCGTTCACCAGGATCCAGCGATAGCCCTCGGCGCGCTGGATGCGTCGCCACTCGTTGGCGGGAAAGTCGTAGGCCACTTCGTAGTCCACTTCCGGCACGCGCTTGAGGTTCTCGAAGTCGTAGACCACGATGTCGGCCGGCGCGCCTTCGCGCAGGAAACCGCTGTCGAGGAAACCCGCGGCCTGCGCCGGCAGGTAGCTCAGGCGGTAGTGCGCCTGTTCGAGCGTCAGTTCGCCGGTCTCGCGCACCAGCCAGGTGATCATGTCGGTGGTGAAGGAACCGCCGGTGAAGAACTTGGTATGCGCGCCACCGTCGGAGATGCCCGGCATGATGTGCTGGTTGCGCACCAGCTCGCCGACCTTCTTGTGATCGGTGCTCGACAACTCGTTGGTGCGGAACAGCACTTTCAGGGAACCGGCGATGCCGATGTCGAGCATGGCCTCGATGTGATGCTTGCCCTCCGCCGCCGCAATCTCGCCGAGCGTGCGTCCGCAGTAGTGTGCGAGCTCCGGATGATCGGGGGTCTCCTGCACGATGAGACCGCTGATGGGGCCACCGACGCCGGTGGTCACCAGGATCTCTTCATCGGCAATCAGGCGGCCACGCATGTCGGCGCTGCGCATCTTGTCGATGCGCTCGGCGATGCTGCCTTGCGTCAGTTCATTCCAGGCCGGGCTCGAATCGTAGAGATTCCAGTGCTCGAGCGTGAACTGGTAGGCGGCGCGCACCGTGACCGCCTGGCCATAGATGCGCTTACCGTCGGCGAAGCATTCGTCCAGCCATTTCAGGGCGGCGTGATGGGCGGTTTCATAGCCGGGCGCATCCATGGCGATGATGGCGTTGTACAGCACCGGGCGGCCCGAGCGGCGCGCGATCTCCTCGACGAACTTGCTGTCCTTGGGATCGTTGGTCTTGAGCGGCTCGCCGGTGGTGGCGTTGATCATCTCGATGAAGCCCTCGCCGCGATCGGCCAGCACGTCAGCGAGCGCGAGCAGGGTTTCGTCGGGCATGACGTCGGTCGGCATGGGCGTGCCGTCGTAATCGGCCTGCATGGAATTCTTGCCGAAGCGCTGGCAGCTCCAGCCCATCATGCCGGCGTCCATGGCTTCGTGCACCACGCGCTTGATTTCGCCCATCTCGTCGGCGCTGGGCATGCGCCCGGCCTTGGCCGCTTCGAGGCCCATCACGTGCACCAGCACCGGGTTGAGCGGCACGTAGCTCAACAGGTTGACGCCCTTGGGAATGCGCTCGAGGTGATCCATCCACTCCGGCAAGGTCTCCCAATCCCAATCGAGCCCCATGCCTTCGACCATCGATTCGTAGGGGATCTGCTCGGTACGCGTCATCATGCGCAGCAGCCGTTCGCGCACTTCGGGGCGCGCCGGCGCGAAGCCGAAGCCGCAGTTGCCGATGGCGACGGAAGTCACGCCGTGCCAGCCGGAGATGGTGCAGTACGGGTCCCAATGCACCTGGGCATCGTAATGGGTATGCAGGTCGACGAAGCCCGGCGCAACGATGAGACCGCTGGCGTCGATGACTTCGCGTGCCTGGCTTGCATCGATGCGGCCAATCTTGGCGATGCGGCCGTGGCGGATGGCGATGTCGCCGTGGAAGCGTGGCAGACCGGTACCATCGATGATGGTGCCGTTCTTGATGACGGTATCGTATTGGTTCATGAGCTCTCCCCTTGTGAATGACAGGCGCACGCTGGAGCGTGTCTGGCCTTAGGGCCCTGGTCAAAATTATCTCGACATTCGGCCGCGCCTGGCTGGCCGCTGCGGCGTTGCGATTCTTGGCAATAGCACGCTATTACCTGCGAATCGCGCCTTGCCGCGACCACCCAGTCGCACCCTCGGTGTTGACGAGATAATTTTGACCAGGGCCCTTACTTGATTATGGGAATCGCTGGTCTAGCCTTTGTGCATGACGCGCCAAACTTTATCCATTTGACGCCACGCCGTGGCCCTGCACGACGCCGTCATCATTTCCGGGGCGCTGGTCGGCGCGCGTGAACTGATCGTCGAGTGTGGTCAGGACCCGCTGGCGCTCGCCAGCCGCGCGCAACTCCATGCGCGCGCCTTCGACGAACCGGACCTGTTCGTACGCGCGGCGGCAATGGTGGATTTCCTGGAACTCGCGGCCCGCGCCTGCCAGGCGCCCGACTTCGCCCTGCGTCATGCGCAGCGTCTGCCGCTCGGCATCCTCGGCCAGGGCTGGATGATCATGCGCGCCGCCGACTCGGTGGGCGCGGCCCTGCGCGACTTCGCCGCGCTTTACGGCATCTACACCGATGCCGGCAGCCTCGCCATGCACAAGGACGGCAACGATGCGTGGCTGCGCTACGACTTCCTGCCGATCGGACGCTGGGGCGAGCGCCAGATCATCCACCTCACCCTGGGCTGCATCCGCCTGTTCGTGGCAGCGAGCCTGGCGCGCCCCGCCTGGCACCCACCGCGTGTGCTGTTGCGCGACGTGCCTCATGACCCGCGGCCCTACGTGGAATTCTTCGGCCATGGCGTGCGCTTCGGCCAGGACCGCGACGCGCTGCTGGTCGACGGGCGCACCTTGAAGGCGGCCATGGGCTCGGGCGCGGTGCGCGCACGCGTGCATCGCAGCCTGCTGCGTCAATCGGCCAGTCCGTCGCGCGCAGTGGTGGCGCAGGTCAAAGCCCTGCTCGGCACCTTGCTGCGGCACGACGAACACCGCGGCATGCAGGCCATGGGCGCGGCCTTGGGCATGGCTTCACGCACGCTGCAAAGGCGCCTGACCGAAGCCGGCACCAGTTACCGCGAGTTGACCGATGATGTGCGCAGCGACCTGGCCCTGCGCCATGTCCAACGCAGCGATCTCAGCTTCGGACAGGTGGCCAACCTGCTCGGCTACGACAGCCAGGCGGCCTTCAGCCGTGCATTCCGGCGCTGGCATGGTGTGACGCCGCGCGAAGCGCGGCGGCCGCAGATGAAGTGTCAGACTGAAGTCTGACCCACAGGAATTCAATGAGCGCTTTGATGGTGGGTCAGAGTCGAGCGTGCCCCACAGAAATTCGATGCGCGCTTTGCTCGTGGGTCAGACTTCAGTCTGACTTTCACAGTCATGCCTTCCCACTCACGCCAGCCCCAGCACCGCCTTGCCGCGCGCGAGGTAATCGATGCGATCATCGATGCCGTTGAAGCCACCGTTGATGCGCCGCGTGATGCCGCGCACGTCGTCGGCGTCGGCGAGCTTGTTCAGATCGCGCGTCTGCCAGAACCAGCAGGCGACATCCACCGCCGCGTAGGGATCGCTCGCGAGCTTGTCCGGCTTGGCGAGATAATCGACGCCACTGGCCTTGCTGTAGGCGGCGTAATTGGCGCGGCCGGTGAGTTGGATGAGACCGCGGCCCTTGTAGCGCGGCCCGTCGCCGGCCTGGGTGTTGCCGAGATCGACGCGCCCTTCGTAGGCACGCCCATCGGCCAGCTCCTCGGCGTAACGGAAGGCGCCGGATTCATGCGCGAGCTGGGCGATGAAATGCGCGATGCGCAGCGGCGTGGTGATGGCGTACTTGCGCATGCCCGCCACCAGCGGTTCGAAGTAGAGATCGATGCGCTTGGGCGTCGCCTGCGGCATCACCACCGCCAGCTTTTCCTTACTCGGCCCGGCCGGCAGCCCGGCCAGCAAGGCCTTGATGGTGGCATCGGCCGGAACCACCATCAGATCCGAGGACGGCAGCTTCATGACTTCGGTTTCGAAACGCGCCAGGGTCTTCAAGGTACCGGGGCCGATGCGGCCATCGGGTTTCAACGCGGCGGGCTTGGGATCGGCGAAGCGCGGCAGGTTGAGGTTCAACAGGATCTGCACGATGGTGACATCCACCAAATCGTTGCGGCCGCTCTGGCCGACGCTGCTCTTGATGCACATGGCGTCCCCTTCCCTTGTTTGTCACCCGTGGTGGCGCATGGCCGTCATCACGGCGCTTCGATGGTATAGCGCTCGAGGTCGACCTGTCGCGCGCCGGCGGGGTCGAGCTTGAGCGTCGGCGGTGGCTGGTAGCTGCCGCGCCGGCCGGGCTCCACCACGCTGTCGGCCTCGAGGCGCGCATTCACCGAATGATGGATGGCCGAGCCGCGCGCGATGGGTCGGTCGACTTCGATTTGCGAACGCGCGATGTCGTGGATGGCGCCGCCGAAACGTTCGACCAGCGCGCCCAGCGCCAGCAGCTTGTGCTTCTGGCCGCCGCCCGGCGCCAGGAATTCACCCAGGGAATCGCGCCGCAGCGCAGTGGCGTCGGGCGCGGCGCGTTGAAAGAGCGCGCCGTCGACGCTGAGACCCTGCTGCGCGGCGGCGCGCGCCATCCAGGTCAGGGCGATGTCCGACAACCCGGTATCGGCATAGCCGCCGCCGACATTGGAATGGGCGCCGGCGAACCACACCTGCTTGACGCCGCTGCCGGCTTGGTTGATGCGCGGCGGCAGGCCGCGCGCATCGGTCCACAGCGTGGGCAGGAAGGGTTCGCGTCGCTCGTCGATGGCCAGCGCATGACAGGCCGCGTTGACGCGGGGACTCAATTCGGTGTCGAGAAAGCCGAACCACTCCTCGCGCAGTTTCGAATCGATGCCGCGCAACGCCGGGATCACCAGCTTGTCCGGCAGGCCCAGCGCACCGACCGTATCCCACACGCCGATGAAATGAATGTCGGCGTCGTGACAGTTGCGCGCCTTGAACAGCGCGATGTCGTCGCGGTTACGCACGTCGTAGCCATGTTTGTAGAGCGCGAAGACCTTGTCGGTCGCATCGGGCAGCAGGTTGGGATCCTGGGTGGTGGTGAGCACGTCGGCCAGGCGCGGTTCGATGGCCAGCCGCCTGTGATCGACATCCTTGCGCAGCACGCCACAGCGCAACACCATGCCGGCCAGGCTGCGCGCCGAGTAGGCGCCGCGTGAAAAGCCGAAGATGAAGATCTGGTCGCCCGCGTCGTAGACCCGGATCAAGGCGCGATAGGCGTCCTTGATCTGGTTGAACAGGCCCCAGCCGAAAGCGCCGCCGCTGATTTTCTCGAAGGGCCGCGTGCCGACCCCGGCGAAGTAGCGGTCGACCTGCGCGGGCGAGTTGACGAGCGCCTTGTAGAGCTTGAGGACATTGGTTTCGACCTCCACGCCGTGGTCGGTCTGGCCCTCTTCGTTCCAGGTTCCGTCCAGGCACAACACGATGCGCTTCGCCATTGCCAACCATCCTTACGCGTGTCCAAAGCATGCTGCGCGGCGCGCCGAGCGAGGGCGCGTATCGTCATGCAGCGTGGCGCGAATTTGCCATCGGCCACGCGCCTGCTGCAACCAAGCTTGCGGTGAATATTCACATGCTCACGCCGAGAGGCGCGCAACGTCGTGCCGTAGGTGCGAATTCATTCGCACATTCAAGCGCAACCACGCACCATCGATGTGCGAATGACTTCCCACCTACGCATCGATGCGGTAGTCCGCCTGTTGCTTGGCGAAGGCGATGAAGTAATCGAGCGACGCGGGATTTTGCATGGCATCGCGACTGACCGCCTTGCCGAGCTCGTAGCCCATGAGGATCTTGCGCACCGGCACTTCGAGTTTCTTGCCGGTCAGGGTGTAGGGTATGGCGTCGACGGCGTAGATCCTGTCCGGCACGTGACGCGGCGAGCAGGCGGTGGCCAGCGCGTCGTTGATGCGTTTGACCAGCGCCTCGTCCAGCGTCACGCCGGCCGCCAGGCGCACGAACATCGGCATGAAGAAACGCCCGCCCGGCAGGTCGAGATTGACGATGAGGCTGTCCTCGACGCCCTCCACGCGTTCGACGGTGCGATAGATCTCGGCGGTGCCGATGCGCACGCCGTAACGGTTGAGGGTGGAATCGGAGCGGCCCTGGATGAAGCAGCCGCCGCGGCGGTTGATTTCCAGGAAATCGCCGTGGCGCCAGCAGCCGGGGAACTCGCGGAAATAGGAATCGAGGTAGCGGCGGTTGTCCGCATCGTTCCAGAAATAGAGCGGCATGGTCGGCATCGGCTGCACCACCACCAGTTCGCCTACTTCGTCCAGCACCGACTGGCCGAACTCGTTGAAGGCATGCACGTCGACGCCGAGGCCACGCACCTGGATCTCGCCCGCATACACCGGCGTCAGCACGCTGCCGGTGACGAAGCCCGCGGCGATGTCGGTGCCGCCGCTCTGCGAGGTCACCCACAGGTCACGACGCACGTTGTCGTACAGCCACTGCATGGATTCGGGCGTGACCGGCGAGCCGGACAGGAGAATGCCTTCCAGTGCGTCCCAGGCATCGATGTCGCTGGGCTTGACGCCGCTCTTCTGCATGAGACCGACATAGGTCGGACTGGCGCCGAACAGCGTGGCGCGCGCCGCGGCGGCGATGCGCCACAGCACGTCTACCTGCGGCGCGGCCGGGTGGCCGTCGTACAACACCGCCGTCGCACCCACCGCCAGGCAGCCGACCATCACGTTCCACATGATCCAGCCCGAGGTGGTGTAGAAGAACAGCACTGAGCCAGGCTTAAGATCGCAGTGCAGGCCGAGGCCCTTGTGCAGCTCGACCGTGATGCCGCCATGGCCGTGCACGATGGCCTTGGGCAGGCCGGTGGTACCCGACGAATAGACTATCCACAGCGGATGATCAGCCGGCACCTGTTCACACACCAAGGGCTCGGCGGGCGTGCTGTCCATCAGCGTCTGCCAGTCGAGCGCGCCAGCCGGCAAGCTCGCCCGCGGATCGAGATAGCGAACCATCACCACCTGGCGCAGCGACGGCAGGGCCGCGACTATTTCTTCCACTTCGCCGCGCCGATCGTAGGGCTTGCCGTTGTAGAGATATCCGTCGGCGCAGACCAGCACGGTCGGCTCTACCTGCGCGAATCTGTCGAGCACACTCGGCACGCCGAAATCGGTCGAACAGCACGACCACACCGCGCCGAGACTGGCGGCGGCCAGGAAGGCCACCATGGTGTGGGGAATATTGGGCATGAAAGCCACCACGCGATCGCCCGGCTTGACGCCGAAACCACGCAGCGCGGTGGCGAAGCGCGCGACCTGCGCGGCCAGCTCGTCCCACGTCAGCTCGGTGAGCGGAATGTGCTCGGCGGCGTACTTGATCGCCGCCTCGCCGGGCCGCGCGTGACGCATCACGTGTTCGACGAAATTCAAACGCGCGCCGGGAAACCACTCGGCGCCCGGCATGTCGCGTTTGCCCAGCACCTTTGTGAAGGGCTGCGAGGTCTTGATGGCGTAGAAGTCCCACACCGCCGCCCAGAACTGCTCGATGTCGGCCACCGACCATGCGCGCAGGCTTTCGTAGTCGCCAACATGCACGTCGCGCTCGGCGGCCAGCCAGCGCATGAAGCGCGTCAGTTCCGCGCGTTCGACGCGCGCCGCGTCCGGGGTCCAGAGTAGGTCGCCTTGTTGCACCATGATTTGCTTCCTCGTCTTGGTCGCGCGTGTTCAGCGCGCGGCCACGGTGGCGAGCCGCGTGCGCAGCGCCGCGACCTCGGCTTCCAGTTCGGCGATACGCCGGTCCTTGGGGTTGCCGAGCATCACGCCCTGTACGGCGTCCGGCGCCATGACGATGGGCGCCGCGCCCGGCGCGTTGGCCAGGATGGGACCGGCGTTGTCGCCCCACGCGCCGAAGAACGGCAGCGCCGCGTCGGGCGCGGGCTTGACCCACTCGGCGCAGAACTCGTCGAAAGGCCGACCGCGCGCGATGCGCGCCTGGCGCAGTTCCGCGCGCCGCGCCGCGGTCGCCGCTTCATCGACCAGGCGCGTGTGTTCGTCGAACACCACTGCGTAGACCTCGCGCGCCACGGCCGGCGTCAGGATCGCATCCTCGATGTCCTGCATCACCAGCGCCGGTTCGCGTTCGAGCACGTCGCCATAGCCACCGCCCGCGCCCTGGCAGATCATGTAGACCTCGCCCTCGGCACAGATCTCGAACGGCATGCCGGCGTCCTGCATCACGTAGCGACCACCGGGTATGGCCTGTTCGTTCATGAGTTCGACCATGCTGAAACGGATGCGCTCGGGCGCGTCGCGCATGGTGTCGAACACGTTGACGTCCTTGATCTTGGCGAGCGGATAGGCCGGGCAGGCATAGCCGCCGAACAGGCCGTAGGCCGAGGGATGCTTGGCGCCGCACTGGCCGGTCATGAAACCGAACTGGTCGGAACCCTTGACCGTCACTATCTGCTCGTAGCCGAGGCCGCCGCGGTGTTTGCCGAAGCCCATGCGATCGACGGTGAGCTTCTGCGCCACCAGGCGCACGAACGGCAGTTCCTCTTCGGCCAGTTCGAATTCGCCGGTGTCGGCGAAGGAACCGAAAGTCGGCGACATGGCATGTTCGCCGTCGTTGTCCTCGCGGCCGCCGGCGCCATTGCCGTTGATGTCGGCGCAGAAGTTGCCGGTCACTTCGATGTGCTGGGTGAGCCCGCCGTAGACGAAGGTCGCCGGCTGGTTGTAATGGCTGGCGTTGATGGCGGTGTAGCGCGTCGGCATGCAGTACAGGAACTTCGCCATCACCAGGCTCGGCGTCGACAGCGCGCGGAACAGCGGCAACAGGCTCATGGCGTTCGGCGCGTCGTCGGATGGATCGAGCAGCGAATTGCGATTGGTGATGATGTCTATCGGACTGAAGGCGCCCTGGTTGGCCGGCAGGTCCGGCCAGATATAGAGCACCACGTTCGACAGCAGCGAGGCTTTCAGGGAACCCAAGGCGGCGTTGATGGAGCGATTGCGCAGCTCCGGGCAGGCGCCGCGAAAGTCGAAGCTCATGGCGTCGCCCTTGACGGTGATGGCGATGGGCCACTTGGCCAGCACGTGCTCGCGGAGCGAGGTGTCGATATAGGTGTTGATGCGGCACACGCCGTCGGGCATGGCCTCGATGCGACGCTTGACCTCGGCCTCGGTGTCTTCCAGCGTGCGGCGCAGGGTCGCCACCACGTAATCGCAACCGAATTCCTCGATGATGGCGAGCATGCGTTCGCGCAGACGCACGCAGGCCTGCAGCTTGACCTTCATGTCGAAGAATTGCAGCTTGGGATCGCGCACCGAGTTCTGCAGGAAAGTGACCAAGTCGCGCTTCAATTCGAAATTCTCGGCGCACTTGAACGGGCACATCTTCAAGCCCTCGTCGAATTTCGATTCGGCGATGGCCGGCATGCCGCCCGGTTCGATGGCGCCATTCTCACCCTCGTGGATGGTCGAGGCTATCCAGCACACCACTTCGCCATCGTGGAACACCGGCATGATCATCGACTGGTCGGTGTTGTGGATGTTGCCGTAGCGCGCGTCGTTGTGGATGAAGGCATCGCCGTCGCGCACGCCCACCGAGGCGTCGTGCATCCAGTACTTGCGCACGAACTGCACCGGGTAGTGCGACACGGCGGCGAAGCCGACGATGCCGTGCGGCCCCATCTGCGTCAGATCGCCCGAGGCCGTGAACAGCGCCGACACCAGGTCGCCCCACTTGGCGCCGGGCGCGACGCCGGTCTGCTCGACCATGGTGAACACTTCGTCTAGCGCCGAATTGAAGCGCCCGCGCACCAGGTTGATGATGTTGTCGTCAAGCGCCGCGTTCAGCACGCGCTCTTCCACGGCGCTGCGCGGCGCGAGCTTGTGATTGCGCATGATGTCCGGGTCCGGTGCGTAGAACAGGCGGTTCTCGTTCAGGAACTCGTCGAGCAGGCGCTGCTCTTCCTGGTTGAGAGTGGCGCCCGAGGCGGCGTGCTGGTGATGATCTTTCATGTTGATGTGCTCGTGGGGTCAGCCGCCGGTCAACCACGCCGCGCCTTGTTCGGCGGCATGGAAATTCCAGCCCGGTTCGACGAGATAGGTGGTGGCCGAGGTGGTGACGATGGCCGGCCCATCGATGCTGCTGCCGGGTTCGAGCGCGCGCTCGTCGTAGAGGCGCGTGGCGAGCGGCGCATCGACACCGATGAAATGACAGTCACGCGTACCCAGGCACTCGACCGCCAGGCGTTGCGGCGGCGGCATGATGCGACCGAGCGGCACCTTGGCACGCTCGACGAAGGACGACACGCGCACCGTGTTGATGCGCACGCCGGCCTCGGAGGCCTGCGAACCGGCGCCGAAGCGTTCGCCGTAGCGACGGTGAAACGCCGCGATCAGCGCCAGCACGTCGTTGACGCTGGCGAAACGTTCGATGTCGAAATTGACCGCGGTCTCGGCGCGCTGGTTGCCGTAACGCATGTCGAATTCGAGCCGGTAGCGGATGTCTTCCACCGCCACGCCCTGGCGCGTGAGGTCTTCGCGACCGCGGCGCTTGAGATCCTCGATGGTGGCATTGAGCGGCCCGTAGTCGGTCAGCACCTTCTTCAACACGGTGTGGAACACCACGGTGTAGATGGACTGCTCGTGGATGTGCAGCTGGTCGACATTGCCGGCGCCGAGCGCCGAGAACACCGAGGAGAACGGCGGCACCAGCACGCGTTTCACGCCCAAGGCGCTGGCAATGCCGCAGGCATGCAGGGGGCCGTTGCCACCGTAGGCCAGCATGGTGAATTCCGACGGCGAGTAGCCGCGTGCGCGCAGCTCCGTGGCGATGCCGTTGGCCATGGTGTGATCGACCGTGTGCTTGATGATGCGCGAGGCCGACACCACGTCGCCGCCGAGCGTGGCACCGAAAGCGTCGTGCATGGCTCGCTCGGCACGACGGGTATTGAGCTTGATGCGGCCGCGCGCGTAGTTGTCCGGGTCGAGATAACCGAGCAGCAGGTCGGCGTCGGTGACGGTCGCGTCGCGGCCGCCGCGGCCATAGCAGGCCGGCCCCGGATTCGAGCCCGCCGACTCGGGCCCGATCTTGACGCGCTTCAGCAGCGCGTCGTAGGAGGCTATCGAGCCGCCGCCCGCGCCGAGCGTGACGAGGTGCACCATCGGCACGCTCACCAGCCAGCGGTCGATGACGGGATTGAAGTCGTAATGGCGCTCACCATCGGCGGTGACGATGCCGATGTCGAAACTGGTGCCGCCCATGTCGGTGGCGATGACATTGCCGAGGCCGCCGGCCACCGACAGGTGCTCCGACGCCGCGATGCCCGCCACCGGCCCGGAATGCACGGTCTCGAGGGCATCGGTGGAATTCAACTGCGCCATGCCGCCCGAGTTGTGGTTGATGAGCATCGGCTTGGCGTAGCCGTTGGCGCGCAGGCTCATCTCCAGTGCGCCGAGGCCGTGGTACATGACGTTGTGCAGGAAGCCGTCGACGATGGCCGACATCGAGCGCGTGTATTCACCCTTGCGCCCCGCTACCTGGTGCGCCAGCAACACCGGCACCGCGCCGAGGAAATGGCCGGGGTATTCCTCCAGGAACAATTCGCGCACGCGCAGTTCGTGCAGCGGGTTGACGACGCTGTTGGTGAGCGACACCACCAGGGTTTCGGCGCCCTCGTCGACCAACGCGCGCAGCTGCGCGCGCACGTCGTCGTCATCGACCGCCATCAGCACCGCGCCGTTGTAACCAATGCGTTCGCGCACCGCGCGGATGAGCGGTGTCGGCACCAGCGGATCGGGACGCCGCGCGCGCGGCACGTCGTGCTGCCGTTCGAACGACAAGCCATCGCCGTGGCCGCGGGCGCGCGACAGCGGCACGGTGCTGTCGAAGCCGGCCGTGACCAACAGGCCGATGCGCGGCCCGCGCCGCTCGATGAGCGCGTTGGTGCCGAGGGTGGTGGCATAGCGCACCGAATCGACCCGCGACAACAGCTCACGCTTGCTGATGCCGAGCTCGGCGACCGCGAGCTCCAGCGCTTCGTTGAAACCGGTGGCGAGGTTGTGATGGGTGGTGAGCGCCTTGGCCTGCACGTGGCGCCCGGCCCAGGCCACGAAGCAGTCGGTGAAGGTGCCGCCGATGTCGACCGACACGCGATTCATGTCACCGCTCATGCTCAAGCCTCCCGGCCGTGCACGTGACGCGCGCGGCGCTGCGGGCGTTGCAGGCTTTCCGGCGACGGCAGGCTGCCACCGTGGGCGGCGGCCCATGCCGCGGCCTTCGCCTTCAGCGAATCGATGTCGAGTTCGATGTCGCGGATCGGTGGATGGCCCGGCACGGTGTACTCGGTTTCCACCAGCGTGCCGCAGCCCGGACAGTAATACTCGAGCAAGGCGGTATAGGCCGGGTCCGGTGAGAAGGTATAGGCGTACTTGTCGGGGTCGATGAGGGGACGATGGACTTCACGCGGATCGCGGTCATGCACCAACAAACCGCGCTTGTAGTTGTCACGCGCATTGCCGAGGTCGCGCGCGCAGCGTCGACACTGCCAGCGTTCGTTGACCAGGTCGATAAGGAGATACTCGGTGATACAGATTTTCATCGCGTCGTCCTGGCGGCAATCAACAGGCGGCCGTCCGCGCGACAACGGCGGAGTCGACCAGGCAAAGTAGAGTGGTCACGCCTGCGCGACGCGACCGGCGTCGAGTATAACAACTAAGAAAAGAACGAATGCTTGCGGACGATCAAGCAGCGCGTGCGCTTTCGTCCATCATCGCTTGCACGTTCGTTCAAGATGCGCGTGCTGCAACGCGCCTTGAACATCGACGCGCGCGCCGTTGCACGCACGTTCAAGCAATCATGACGTGTACCATGCGCCCTCGCGCTTGTCGGCGAAGCTGGCCAGGCCCTCGGTCGCTTCGGCACTGCGCCGCTTGGTCGCGTGCTCGTCGACCAGCCGCGCGAACAGCGCATCGTCGATCGTGGCGTGGGCGCAGCGCAGCGCCGACAGCTTGCTCAAGGCCTGCGCCTCCGGCGCGACTTTCAACAACGCATCGATGATGGGCGCGGCGCAGGCGTCGAGCTGGCCGGTGTCGCACACCTCGTGCACGAGCCCCAAGGCCTCGGCACGGCGCGCATCGAAGCGCTCGCCCGACAACGCATAGCGCCGCACGTTGCGCAGCCCCATGGCCGCCACCAGCTGCGGGAAGATGATGGTCGCCGCCATGCCCCAGCGCGCCTCGCTGATGGCGAACATGGCGTCGCGCTCGGCGATGACGATGTCGCAGGATGCGACGATGCCAGTGCCGCCGCCGACGCAGAAGCCGTGCACCAGGGCCAGCGTCGGCTTGGGCATTTCATTGAGGCTGCGCATCGCTTCGGCGGTGGCGGTCGAAGCGGCGTGGTTGGTGGCGGCGTCCATCGCAGCCACCTGGCGCAACCACTTGAGATCGGCGCCGGCCTGGAAGTGCGCGCCGTTGCCGCGTACCACCATCACCCGCACCCGCGGATCGGCGGCCAACGCGGCACAGGTCTCGATGAGGCCCTCGAGCAGGTCGGCGTTGTAGGCGTTGTTGAGCGCGGGGCGGTTCAAGGTCACGGTGGCGACGCCGCGGGCGTCGAGGCCGGAGAGCACGGCGGGCTCGCTCATGGTGAAGTCTCCTGTTCGGGCGTTGCGACGATGATAAACGCGGAAGACGTCCGCGTCGGCGCAGCCCGATCATGGCCTGACATCGGGTCTGCGCGCATCGATTGCATTCGTGCATTGAAAAGGCCCGCGCGGCACGTTTGAATGGCGCACGAATTCACTCCGACAGGGCTGCGTCATCAACATCATGTCTTCGCTCTCCCACGCCCTCAAGCTCCATGGCGACGGCCGGCTCGATGAAGCGCGGCAGGCGTATCTCGATATCCTGGCGCATGCGCCCGACGCCGATGGCGCCCTGCATTATCTCGGCATCCTCGAGCATCAATGCGGGCGCAGCGAGAGCGGGCTGGACCTCCTGGCGCGGGCCCTCGATCTCGCGCCGCCCCAGGCCGACAGGCTCAACGATCTCGGCAACGTGCTGACCGAACTCGAGCGCCTGGAGGAAGCCGTCGCGGCATTCGCGGTGGCCGCCGAGCTCGCGCCCGGCGACGCCAATTACAGCAACAACCTCGGCGCGGTGTTGATGCGCCTCGAGCGGCTGCCCGAGGCGCTGGCGGCGTTCCAGCAGGCGCTTGCCGGCGATCCGGCGTTCGTGCCGGCGCTGAACAATCTCGGCGATCTCTACAGTCGCCGGCGCCAGGCCGACGAAGCGGCGGAATATTACTGTCGCGCCTATGTCACGGGCCCCCTGCACGACAAGCCCAAGCGCATGCTCGGCATCGCCTACTACACCTTGAACCGCATCGAGGAAGCGGCGGCGATCTATCGCGCCTGGGTGGCCGAGGAGCCGCACAATCCCATCGCGCGCCACCTGCTGGCGGCGTGTTCGGGCGAAGATGTACCGGGGCGCGCCGAGGATGCGTTCGTCGAAGCCGTGTTCGATGAATACGCCGACAATTTCGACAGTAAGCTGGTCAAGAGCCTCGGCTACCGCGGCCCCGAATACATCGCTGCCGCGCTCGAACGCCACCTGCCGGGCGCGCGCGGTTTGCGCGTGCTGGACGGCGGCTGCGGCACCGGCCTGTGCGGACCGGTGTTGGCGCCCTGCGCGGGCCACCTGGCCGGCATCGACCTGTCGGCCAACATGCTGGCGCGTGCCGCCGAGCGCGGGCATTACCACGCGCTCGAGAAAGCCGAACTCGGCGCGTGGCTGTCGTCGCACGGCGCTGCCTACGATCTCATCGTCATCGCCGACGTGCTGATCTACTTCGGCGCGCTGGCCGAAGTGTTCGCCGCCGCCGCCCACGCGCTGACGCCGGGCGGACTGATGATATTCACCTTGGAGATCCACGCCGGCGGCAAGCAGTCGCCGCCTTTCGTAATCAAGCCCAGCGGCCGCTACGGCCACGCGCCGGGCTATGTCGAAGAGACCTTGGCGGCCCAGGGTTTCGAGTTGCTCACCAGTCACGCGGTGGTGCTGCGCGAGGAATTCACGCAGCCGGTGGCGGGCCTGGTGGTCAGCGCGCGGCGCGCGGGCGGCAGTGACGCGGCGGATTGAGGCACGCGCCGCGTCGCGCGCAGCGCGGCTATCGTTTCAATCCGCGTCGGCTTGCGGCGCGCCTTCCTCGCACAGCGCGCGAAAGCCCGCCGCCAGGAACGGGATCATGCGCGCATGGATGGCGTCGAGATCGGTGGCCTTGAAGCGTCCGCCCGACAGTGAATCGACACGGCCGGTCTCGGCGAACGTGACGGTCATGGCGCCGAGCAGGAAATAGAACCCCCAGTACAAGTCTTCCTCGCGGGCCTTGGGAAACAGGCGCAGGATGCGTTCGATGAAGACCTTGGCCACCGGGTCGAACTCGGTGGCGATGATGTCCGGCTGCCAGCGCGGTGAATTGGTGATCTGCGCGATGACCCGCGCGTAGTTCTTCCAGCCCGGCCCGCCGCGCATGCTGCGTTCGAGGAACGGCGCGGTGAAAGCGTGGATCAACTGTTCGATGCTGGCGCTGTCATCGAGCTCGGCGAGCAGCGCGAAGCGTTGCGCGTTCAAGGCCTCGGCACGGCGCCGCACCACCGCGCGGAACAATTCGAGCTTGGGCCCGAAGTGGTAGTTGGCGAGCGCCAGTTCCACGCCCGCCTCGCGCGTGATGTGGCGCAGCGACACGCCGTCGTAACCCGAGTCGGCGAACAGCTTCTCGGCCGCGTCGAGGATGCGTTCGGGCGTGCCGGGTTGAGTCTTGTCGACGGTCTTGCGGGGTTTGCTTGCCAAGATGCGGAGGGATGGTTTAGTTTTGAACGCTCGTTCAATTATTAATGGATTCGGGGGGCCGGACAAGCTGCGCCGCCCGCTCAGCCAGGGGAGACAGCTTTGAGTTCCTACCTTTGCGGCCTCGATATCGGAGGTACGTTCACCGATTGCGTGCTGATGGATGAAAGCGGCCAGATCACCATCGCCAAGGCGCCGTCCACGCCGTCGAATTTCGCCGAAGGCGTGATCGAGGCCATCTCGCGCGCCGCCGCCAAGATTGGCAAGGACCTGCCGCAGCTGCTCGACGCCATCAGCGTGCTGGCCCACGGTACCACGGTCGGCACCAATACCATCATCCAGCGCCGCGGCGCCAAGGTCGGATTGATCACCACCAAGGGTCACAACGACGTGATCCACATCATGCGCGGCTCGCGCGGCCTGGCCGGGCAGGATATCAAACTCATCGTGCACATACCCGAGAGTTCCAAGCCCGAGCCGCTGATCCCCAAGCGCCTCATTCGCGGCGTGTCGGAACGCGTCGACTGCTTCGGCAAGGTGGTGGTGGAGCTCAACGAGGACGAAGCGCGCCAGGCCATCATCGAACTGCGCGACGCCGGCTGTGAAGCGCTGGCCATCTGCACGCTGTGGTCCTTCCTCGAACCCAAACACGAGAAGCGCATCAAGGAGCTCGCGCAGGAACTGGCGCCCGAGCTCTACGTCACCTGCTCTTCCGAACTCGCGCCCAAGTGGGGTGAATACGAGCGCACCACGGCGGTGGCCCTGAATGCCTACATCGGCCCGGTCACGGTCGGCTATGTCACGCGTCTCGACAAGCAACTGAAGGCCACGGGCTTGAAGCCGCCGCTGCAGATCACGCAGTGCGCCGGCGGCACCATCACCGTGCGCAAGGCGCAGGAAGCGCCGCTGCTGACCCTGGACTCGGGCCCCGTCGCCGGCGTCACCGGCTCGGTGTTCCTCGGCACACTGATGGAAACGCCGAACATCATCACCACCGATCTCGGCGGTACCTCCTTCGACGTTGGCGTGATTCACAACGCCAAGCCCATCGTCACCTACAAGAGCCTCGTGCATCAGTACGAATACTTCCTGCCCAAGGTCGACGTGCACACGCTCGGCACCGGCGGCGGCAGCAAGGTCAGGGTCGACAAGGCCACGCGTTCCTTGCGCGTCGGTCCCGACAGCGCCGGCGCCGATCCCGGCCCGGTGTGTTATGGCAAGGGCGGCACCGTGCCGACCACCACCGACGCCGATCTGGTGCTCGGCTATCTCGACCCGGACAACTACGCCGGCGGCACCATGAAGCTCGACTACGCGGCCGCCGCCGCCGCGCTCAAGAAACTCGCCGATGAAATCGGCATGGGCCTCTACGAATTCGCGAGCGGCGTGGCGACCATCGCCGAATTCCAAATGGCGGATCTCATCCGCAAGATGACCGTCACCAAGGGCCTCGACCCGCGCGAATTCGTGGTTTACGCCTTCGGCGGCGCGGGCCCGGTGCACATGGGCGTGGCGGCACGCGAATTGGGCGTGGCCAAGGTCATCGTGCCGCAGGGTGATACCGCCGCGGTGTGGTGCGCATTCGGTGCGGCCTCGGCCGACATCCTGCATGTCGATGAGCAGGTCAGCATCATGTCTTCGCCGTTTGATCTCGCCAAAGTGAATGCCATGCTGGCCGGCCTGCACGAGAAAGGTCGCGAGCACCTGCTCGAGGACGGCGTCGATGCCACGCGCCACCAGTTCCGTTTCTCCATCGACATGCGTCATCGCGGCCAGATCAACGAAGTGGAAGTGGACCTCGATGGCGGCGTGCTGGACCAGGCCGGTCTCGAGCAGCTACGCGAGCGTTTCGTCGCGCGCTACGAACAGCTCTACGGCCGCGGCGCCGCGCTGCGCGGCGCGCGCCTCGAGATGGTCACGTTCCGCTGCCGCTCCTCGGCGACTTCGCTGAAGCCGAAACTGGTGGCATCCAAGGACCTCACCGAAGTGATACCGGCCGACGCCCAGACCGGCACCCGCGACATCTACTGGGCGGAATGGAAGAAGCTGGCGCCGACGCCGATCTTCAACGGCTACAAGCTGAAACCCGGCAATGCCATCGTCGGGCCCTGCGTGGTCGAAACCACCACGACCTCGATGGTCGTGCATCCGAACCAGCGCATCGCCGTCGATGCGCTGGGCAATTTCTTGATCGATCCCAACTGGGTTTGAGGGGAGACACACCATGCCACGTATCAGCGAAATGACCGATGTCGATTTCAACGGCATCGAAAACCCCTACGTGCCGCCGAAAGAGCTGCGCATTTCTCCCAAGCTGAAACTGCACCGAGCCTGGGACGAGAATGTCGACCCGGTGACCTATGAAGTCATCCGCCACAACCTGTGGCAGATCAACGAAGAGCACGGCGCCACCATCCAGCGCCTGTCGGGCTCGCCGGTGGCGATGTATGCGCTCGATCTCAATCCCTCGATCCTGACCGAGGACGCCGAGTTCGTGTACTTCGGCCCCTACATGCAATACATGTCCGGCGTCACCGACACCCAGGTCAAGTGGACCATGGAGTTCCGCTCCGACAACCCCGGCATCAATGAAGGCGACATGTTCATCGCCAACGATCCATGGGTGGGCGCCGCCCACCAGCAGGACGTCATGCTGTTGTGCCCGGTGTTCTGGGAAGGCGAGCTGTTCTGCTGGGTGACCAACTGCCTGCACCAGTACGACATCGGCGGCATCACGCCCGGCAGCTTCTGCCCGTCGGCCGAATCGGTGTACGAGGAAGGCATCATGCTGCCGCCCCTCAAGATCATCGAGAACTACGAGATCCGCCGCGACATCGAGGCGGTCTACCTGCGCGCGTCGCGCAAGCCGCAGCTGGTGGCGCTGGATTTCCGTGCGCAGGTGGCCGGCAACACCACCGCGCGCGATCGCGTGCTGGAACTCATCAAGCGCTACGGTGCGTCGACGGTCAAGGGCGTGATGAAGCGCGTCATCGACAATTCCGAGAAGTCCTACCTCGAGAAGATGGCGCGCCTGCCCGATGGCGAATGGTACGACCGCACCTACATCGAAGCCTGCCGGCCCGGCGATCGCCGCACCCACCGCGTGGTGCTGGGCATGCGCAAGGAAGGCACCAAGCTGACTTTCTTCAACGACGGCTCGGCCGCGCAGGAAGGCGCCATGAACGCCACCTACTCCGGCTGGCGCGGATCGATCATGGTCGCGATAAACGAGCTGTTGTGCTGGGACCAGTACTTCGCCTGCGGCGGCGCGCTGCGTCATGTCGAGTTCGACCCCACGCCGGGTACGCTCAACTGCGCGAACTTCCCGGCCTCGGTGTCGACCGCGCCGATCCAATCCATGGAGATCTCGCTCTATCCCGCCTACAACGTCATCTCCAAGATGATCTACCCCGACCAGGAGCTGCGCCGCGACATCATGTGCATCGGCGGCACCAGCCAGTGGCCGGCGACCCTGTTCCGCGGCACCGACCAATGGGGTGAGCGTTACGGTTACCTGCTGGTCGACCCGATAGGCGGCGCCATCGGCGCATTCTCGATGGCCGACGGCATCAACACCGGCGGCCAGGCGCGCACGCCCATCTGCCAGTTGCCGAACATCGAGCACACCGAGCAGAGCTTCCCGGTGCTGTTCCTGTATCGCAAGGAGTTGCCGGATTCCGGCGGCGCCGGCCAGTATCGCGGCGGCCTGTCGGCGGAGTCATGTTTCATACCGCACAACACCGACTTCATCACCCAGGACACCCTGTCGTCGGGCAATGCCACGCCGACTTCGCCCGGCATGATGGGTGGCTACCCGTCCACCACCAATGCCTACACCTTCCTGCGCGAGACCAATATCTTCGACAGCATCCAGCGTCGCACCATGCCGGGCGACACCTCGGAGATCAGCGGTCGCGAGGAAGTACTGCAACTGCGCCAGGAAAATTTCCAGCAGCATGCGGCCGACGTCTACGCGGTGCGCTGGACCGGTGGCGGCGGCTTCGGCGATCCCTTCGACAGGGCGCCTGCCGACATCGAGAAGGATCTCGAGGATTACGCCGTCACGCCTGAAGCCGCGCGCAGCATCTACGGTGCGGTGCTCGATGCTGACGGCAATGTCGACATCGAAGCAACCGCCGCCGAGCGCGCGCGCATCCGTCGTGGCCGTTTGAACGGCGGCGCCGGCAAGCGCCGTCCGGGCGAGCTGGTGTTCCAGGCCAGCCCGCTGCTCGATGCACGCCGTGACGGCCAGGGTCAGTACTGGGCATGCAGCAAGTGCTCGGCCGAACTCGGTCCGCTCAGCGACAACTACAAGCATCACTGCATTCGTGAGGACAACCCGGTGTCGAGCTCCAATCCCCTGATTGGCGACCCGGCGCGTTACATCGACGACGCGGTGAGTTTCCGGCAGTTCTTCTGCACCGGCTGCGGCGCGCTCATCGACAACGAGATTGCCGTCAGCAGCGATAGTCTCTTGCACGACGTGGTGCCGGCGTTGTGAATGTGCGAATGAATTCGCACCTACAAGGACCTTTGTAGGTGCGAACTTGTTCGCACGTTCACCCCACCCATTGCCCACAGGAACCCCGCCATGAACTACGAATGCATCACCGTCACGAAAGCCGAGCATGTCACGCGCATCACCTTGAACCGCCCGGCGGTGATGAACGCCATCAACCAGCGCATGCACGATGAACTGCAGGCGGCGTTCGACGACTTCGCGCGCGACGACAGCCAGTACCTCGGCGTGGTGTCGGGCGCCGGCGAGCGCGCGTTCTGCGCCGGCAGCGATCTGAAATCGATCGCGGCTGAAGGCAAGATGCACGTCTATCCACGCAGCGGCTATGCCGGCCTCATCGAACGCTTCGATCTGGACAAGCCGCTGATCGCGGCGGTCGATGGCGTGGCGGTCGGTGGCGGCTTCGAAGTGGCGCTGGCCTGCGACATTATCGTCGCCACGCGTCGCTCACGTTTCGGCCTGCCGGAACCGCTGGTGGGCGCGGTGGCGCTCGGTGGCGGCATGCATCGCCTCGCCCGCCAGGTCGGGCTCAAGCAGGCGATGGGCATGATCCTGAGCGCCGACATGATCGGCGCCGAGCAAGGCTATCGCATGGGCTTCGTCACCGAGCTGGTCGATCACGATGAGCTCGAGGACAGCGTTGCGTCCTGGTGTCAGCGCATCCTGCGCTGCGCACCGCTCGCGATCCGGGCTTCCAAGCACACCGTGATGCGCGGTCTGGACGAAACCAGTCTTGAACTCGCCATGGCCCACCAGCCCGACTACCCGGCCTTCAAGGCCTGGTACGAATCCAGCGATCGCATCGAAGGCGCAGCGGCGTTTGCGGAAAAGCGCCCGCCGGATTGGAAGGGGCGCTGAAGGATTCAGCATCACGCAAAAATGAGCGCGGTTTCCTTTGTGGGTCAGACTTCAGGAAGCTCTGAATAAGCGTAGCGAGCATGCTCGCGCGCTAGGAGCCGCGCAGCGACGAGACATATCAGATAGATAGGCGAGGGGCGGCGCGACCCGGCCAGCAGCGGTAGCTTTTAGGTTCCCCGGCACTACGGGCCGGCGCTCTTACGTGCCTGTCAGACTGAAGTCTGACCCACAAGCGTGCCTGTCAGACTGAAGTCTGACCCACAAGCGTGCCTGTCAGACTGAAGTCTGACCCACAAGCGTGCCTGTCAGACTGAAGTCTGACCCACAAGGCTTAGCAGCTACAGGGAATCCTGCACGCGGTGATGTAATCGCCGCAATCCCAGCCACACCGCCACGGCGATCACGGGAATGCTGAGCGCCACCGCCACCTCCGGCGCGATCTTCACACCATAAGCATGAGCGCCCTTGGCCAGGTAACCGACCAGGCCGCTGCCGTAGTAGGTGACGGCCGCCACGGATAGTCCTTCCACCGCGCTCTGCAGCAGGAGCTGCGCGTGTTGACGGCGGTTCATGGCGTCGAGCAGATCCTTGCTGCTCTGCTGCTGCTCGATTTCGACGCGCGTGCGCAACAGGTTCGAGACCCGCGAGATGCGTTCCGACAAGGCCTGTTGGCGTCGCGCCGCCCACGCGCAGGTCTGCATGGCCGGCAACAGCCGCCGCTCCATGAATTCGCGCAGGGTCTGCAGGTTGGCGGTGCGCTCCTCGCGCAGCTCGTCGATGCGTCTTTGCACGAGTTCGAAGTAGGCGGCGCTGGCCGAAAAGCGCGCGTGGGTACGCGCGTACAGGCCTTCGACATCGGCCGCCAGTTGCGTGAGCTGACGCAGGAGCTCCGGTTCGCCCTCGGCGCTGGCGCTGCGTATGCGTTCCGCGACCGCCGCCAGGTCGCGTTCGGCGGTGGCCAGTGCCGCGCTCACCTCGCGCGCGGCGGGCATGCCGAGCAGCGCCATCATGCGGTAGGTCTCGACTTCCACCACGCGCTGCACGAGCCGTCCGAGCCGTCGTGGCGTCATGTCTTGGGCCACGATCACCCACCGCCCGAAACCGCCGTCACGCAGGCGGAAATCGGTGTAGACCGTGGCGGCCGCTTCCATCGCCGAACAGCCGACCAGGGTGTCGTCATCGAGCTCATGGCGCACGATGGCGGGCAACGCCGCATCGCTGGCGCGGGCCGGCAACACCAGCACATGCAAGCCGATGAGCCAGCGGCCGGGCAGTTCGGCCAGCCACTGGGGCGGCAGTTCGGCGAGCGGCGAGACGCTGAAATTGGCGGCGTCCTCCGGCAGTTCGCGCCAGAAGGTATAGGTCTGGAATTCGGTGTGCTTCTCCCAGCGCAGCTGCACGCCGCCGACATCGAGACTCAAGTGATTGGCATCGTCCGCCGGCAGCGGCAGGTGACGGTCACGCAGCAGCTGGCATAGATGCGCATGCGTATGGGAAGCATCGGCATCGGTCATGCCGATGTGAGTGAGCAACAGTGGCGCGGTCAGCCGCTCATAGGGCCGCGCATGTACCTCGTGGTGCAAGGCCTCGCGCTGGGGATGGACGTGCTTCATGGCGCACAAGCATGGCGCAAGGCGTGTCGCTTGTGTAGGTGCGAATTCATTCGCACATTGGTTTATGCCTTACGAAGCGGCCCCCGGACCCAGAATGTCCGTGATTCGCACCTACTTCAACCGCGCCTCCTTGGCGCGATGGAAGCCGTGGCAGGTGACGCAGGTCGAGGCGAGCTTGCCTTCACCGGCATCGCCGCTGCCATGGCAGGTGCGGCAACTGTCGATGCCGGGCAGCATCACGTCGGCGCTGGTGTCGGACTTATTGGCGTTGGCGTGACAGTCGGTGCAGGCCTGGGTGTCGTGCTGCTTGTGACTGAAATTGGCGCCCGGCAGCCAGGCCTTGGGAATGCGCACCGGGTCGATGTGCCACGCCTCGGCGCCGTTGCCCTTGCCAGTCGGCGTGACCGTATGGCACTTGCCGCAGGTGGTATAGGCCAGCATCTCGGCGGTGGTCATCTCGGCATTGCGCGCCGCCCACGACAGGGCGTCCTGCTTCTCCGCTTCGCTGATCGGCTGGCCCGGCAGGCGGCGCGCCTGCACGCCGCCCGGCGCGAAGGCATTCGGATAGCCGCCGCGCAGCGCCCAGGCCTGGAAATAATCGCTGACGCCGTCGACCGCGGCCTTCAGGTCGCCGTGCGGCACTTCGCGCACCACGTCACCGGGAATGTTGAGCTGGTGACATTCGTGGCAGTTGTTCTCGAAGCTCACCGGCTGCATGCGACCGCCGCCGGGCTCGGTCTGGTGACAGTCGGCGCATTGCAGCTTCACCGTGCCGCGCGTCGGGCTCTCCACGCCCTTGGCATCGAGATGGCCCTGGTGGGAGAACTCGATGCCGGGCGTCTCGCGCAGCGCCTTGCTGTCGGACAGCGCCACGCGCACCGACATCGGCTTGCCGTCGACCTGGTGCACGAGCGTCGGGCGGAATTCCGGGTGGTCTTCGCCGAAATTTCGCACGTCGATGAGCGTGGTGTCCTTGACCTTGTCCTTCAGGTCGCGGTGGCAAGTCACGCACAGGCTCTCGTCGTGACGCACCAGCGAGCTCTTGCCGGTGTGTTCGTGATGACAGGACGCACAGCGTTGGCCCTTGAACAGACCGGTCTTCAGGATCTCGGTGTCGACATGGTGCGGCGTGTTCTGGTGGCAATCCAGGCACGCGCCATTGCGTGTCGGCACGAAGGGAATGGTGTGACAGGAATTGCAGTTCACGCCGAAGTGCGCATGGGCGTCGCTGACCGCGCCGCTCTGCCAGGCGTGATCGGAGGGTAACAAGGGCAGCGCCCGCAGCCACTTGCCGGCGCTCGGCACGGTGGCCGAGATGATCGGCACCAGCAGGAACAGCGCCAGGATGAGGGTGGCCGCGGCCAGCGCCGCCGGGCGCTTGGAGAGGCCCGCGGCGCCGAGGTCGAGACGCGCGCGCTTCAACAGCGCCGCTTCCATCTCGCGGCCGCGGGTCGAGGTGTCCTCGCTAATCTCCAGCGCGAGGTTGCAGCCCGCCGCCTCGCCCACGCGCAGGATGTGCCCGCCGAGTTCGATACGATCGCCGGCCGTCAGCACCGCCGACTGCACGACGTCGCCGTTGTAATGAAAGCCCGCCGCCAGGTGCGATTGCAGGCGCACCTTGCCGTCCTGGCCTTCGATGAGCTCGGCATGGGCCAAGGCCACGCGCAGGTTCGACAGGTGGATGTCCTGATCGGTGCCGCGGCCTATCTTGAGACGCGAGCCGCTGAGCGGCACCTCGTGCAGCGTGTCGTTGAGCTTGCCCTTGTGGGAGACGTAACGGACCAGGATGCGCATCGTCGCCTACCAGTAGAAGAACACGGCGACCACGTGGCAGAACAACGCGGCCACAAGACCAATCGAAAGCGGCACGTGGAGATAGAGCCAGAACGCGAGGCGCGACTGCAGCTGGATGTCACGCTGGATGCGTTCGACCATGGCGCGCTTGCGGGTGATGAGTTCGAACAGGCGCGTGATCTTCTCGAGACGCTCGGGCCCGCCGCCATCGGCGATCATGTGCTCGGCGAGGAAGGAGATCGCGGTGGCGTCCTGGTTCTCGAGGTTTTGCAGCTGCGGCACGCCGCGCGCGACGCGCGCTTCGATCTTCTGTCGCACCGCGTCGAGGCTCTTGTTGATACCGGCGCTGGCCGAGCGTCGCGCCGGGTCACCGAACAGCTGCTCGAAGACCGAGCCACCGAGCACGGTTTCCTCGATCGACTGCAGCACCACCTTGTGTGCTTCCTTGTCGACCTCGTCGGCGAGCGTCAGGCATTCGCGGTCGAGCTCGGCGACTTCCGAGATCATCGCTTCGCGGGTCAGGCCGGCGCGGTTGACCGCCAGTTCGCGCGGATAACCGACATACACGTACAGGCCATAGAAGCCGCTCAGCACCACCAGCACGGTCAGCACGTAGGTCAGCGAGTGCACGTTCCAACCCAGTTGGAAACCGCTGTGCAGGGTGACGATGACGAGCAGGGACGCGCCGAGATAGATATGCGCCGACAGCCAGCCGACCAGGCGCCCGGTCGTACCGGAATAGCGGCGCTTGCGCACGCCGAACCATGCCAGCCAGCCGATCAGCGCGGCGCCCAGCGTGCCCAGCGTGTAGCCCAGCCAGGTGCCGCCGTTGGGCGGCTCGTGCGGTTGATGCAGGCCGTAGACCACGATTGCCAGCGCGCACAGCCCGGCGGCGACCTTGAGGTAGAAGAAGTTGCGGTAACTGACGTAGGACTCGTGCATGGCGGCGCCAGGGTTCAGAGGGGATTGCGCACGTTCAACGCGCGGCTCATCGCGCGATGGCCATGAATTCGGCGGGACTGACGCGTATCGCCGCGCCGGTCGGGCAGGCTCTCACGCAGGCCGGGCCGCCCGACTGGTCCTTGCACATGTCGCACTTGACCGCCTTCTTGGGCAGCGTCTTGTCTTCGCTGTGGAATTCCTCGCCCGGCGCCGGCCCCTGGCCGAACAGCAGCCACTTCCACAACGATGGCTTCTCGGTCTCGCCCTTGACCGCCATCTGGATCACGCCATAGGGACAGTTCTGTTCGCAGTTACCGCAGCCTATGCAGTTGTCGGCGATGTAGACCTCGCCTTCGGGCGTGCGGTGAATGGCATCCGGCGGACACTCCTTCATGCAATGCGGGTGTTCGCAATGACGGCACGAGGTCGGCACGTGCACGCTGGCGAAACTCGGGCCGGCGCGGCGGTCCAGCAGTGACGTGCCCTTGTGCGTATCGGCGCAGGCTTTTTCGCAGTTGTCGCAGCCGACGCACAGCGATTCGTCGATCAGCAGGACGTCGGTCGCTTCGCCGATGCCCTGCGCGACCAGGAATTCGATCATGTTGCCGGCATTGGCCTTGACGCCACGCAGGCGTGCGCTCGCCGACAGGCGCGCCTGCGCCTTGGCCTTCAGATCCGCCTCGAGATCGGGGAAGCAGGCCAAAAGTTCGCGGAACACCACGCCCGGCAATTCGATGGTCTCGGTGGCGACCGCCGCGCGCACCGTGGCGGTACGCGGCGAATCGGTCAGCAAGGCCAGCTCACCGACGTAGTTGCCGGACGGCAGGTAGGCGATGACGATTTCACGCCCGCCGATCTCGTGGGCGATGGTGACCGAGCCCGAGCGCACCAGGTGCAGCGATTCGGCCGCGTCGCCTTCCTTGAACAAGGCGTCACCCGGCGCGAACTGGCGGATGCGTGCGGTGTGCGCGACTTCGATGAGATCGTCTTCCGGCACGTCCGGCGCGATGTGCATGCGGATGGCGCGCAGCAGGAAGGTCTCGTCGACCGTGCGGCGCACCGCTTCGACCGACTGGATGAGCTTGTTCATCGAACGCCTGGGCGTTTCGATCAGCACGCAGTCGTGACCGGCGACGATGGTGGCGGCGCGACGCCGGCCGGAAATCAGGCTCATCTCGCCGAAGAACTTGCCGACCCCGAGCTCGACCGTGTGCGAAGGATCCTCGGGATCGATCTGGATGTGCACCGAGCCGCGCAATATCGAAAAGAAGGTGTTGGTGTAGTCGTTGATCTGCACCACCACTTCGCCCGGCGTCGGCGTGCGGATGTCGGAGTCGAGCAGGAATTCGCGCAGCTGCAACGGCGTCAAGCCGGCGAACAGCGGAATGTTGGAACGGATCTGCACGATCGCGAGGTTGACCTTGGTCAGACCCGGCACGCCGGCGAACTTGGCGCGCAACAGGCCTTCGTCGGCCGGCTCGACGTCACGCCCGCAGATGAACTCGACGACTTCGTAGCCCTGGTTGATGCACTGCTTGATCAGCGGGTAACCGGCCAGCGCACCGATGATGTAGAGCCCCGGCACGTTGGATTCGTAGCGCGGCGACACCGATGGCACGGCCGCCGGATCGTCGCTCGGGAAGACCACGCCGCAACTTTCGACGAAGGCGCGCGGCGGCAAGGCGCCGAGACGCGCGACGATGCGATCGCACAGCACTTCGCTGACGCCGTCCTTGGTCTTGACTTCCAAGCGCAGACGTTTGCGCGACGGATGGCCATCGTCGAGCGCGCTCACGCTCTTGGGGCTGGCGTTGTACATGCAATCGAGCTGGCCGCTCTCGATACCGCGCATGATGTCGCGCAGGTTGCCTTCCTTGGCGCGCGTGAACTCGTCACGGCGGTTGAGAATGATGACGCTGTTGTTGACGGCCAGCGCCAGCGCGTTTTCGATGGCGGCGTCACCGGCGCCCACCACCACGATGGTCTCGCCCGAGTAGGCCTCGGGATCGTCGAGCTGGTACTGCACCTCGGGCAGGGTGTCGCCCGGCACTTCCATGCGTCGCAGGTTGCCCTGCAGGCCGATACCCAGCACCACGTGCTCGGCGCGCACTTCGCTGCCGTCGGCGAGCTTCAAGCGGAACTTGCCCTGCTCGCCTTCAATCGCCACCACTTCCGAGCGATAGCGCACGTTGGCACCGGACTTTTCCAGCCCCTGCTGCCAGGTCTTCAAGATACGTTCGCGCGTGCCGGCCTCGAAACTGATGGCGGCGCGCAAGGGCAGCTGGCCGGGTTCGGCCATCACGTGCTTGCCCTTCTGGTAACGGTAGATGGTGTTGGCGAGCTGCGGCGCGGCTTCCAGCAGGACGTGCGAAGTGCCGGTTTCGGCGGCGCGGGCGGCGGCGCTCAAACCGCCCGGCCCGGCGCCGACGATGGCGATGGTGTAACGTTCGCTGGCCATGCCCGCCTACTTGAGCGCGGCCGCGAGGTTCTGCATCTCGCCGCTGAAGCGTGCTGGCTGGTAGGCGTTCTGATCGGCTAGTACGGTATAGAGCACCTTGATCTGGGCGGCGATGGCGCCGGCCTGGCTTTCGCTCCACTGCTTGGCGTCGGTGAGGCTGTCGGCCAGCGCATGTACGCCCATCACCGCCTGCTCGGCCGCGGCGAAATCGCGATAGTCACCGGCCACGCCGCCCTTCACCAGCGAATCTAGAATGGCGAGCGTTTCATCCTTGCTGAAGTTGTGCGCGCGCACCGCGCCATCGACTTTCTTGACCAGCTCTTTCAAGGCATTGGCGGCGCTCATGGTCGCTTCGCGCGTGTCGGTACTGGCCTTGTGCAAGGCGAGCAGCGACTTGTGCAAGTCTTCCGCCAGCGCCGGTTCAATGGCCCGGGTCAGGTACAGCAACATCAGCACGTGGGCATCGTTGATGCGCGGCACGCCGGGCGGCAGGCCGGTGGTCTCGCGCGGCGCCCAGCGCGGTTCGTTCATGGCGTGATGGCAGGCGTGGCAGTCGAAGAACGCGAACTCCGGCAGCGGCCCCTTGCCAGCCCATTTGTCGCTGGTGAAGAGCTCGAAAGTACGCGCGGCCGCGGCGGTCTGGCCGATCGCCCACACCTGCACGTGGGGCGCGAGATGCTTGCGCTCGCGGTAATCGGCGTCGACACGGTAATGCGCCGGCTGCAACAGGGTATAGGTGTCGAGTTCGAAGGACAGGCGCGGATGGCCGGCGCCCATCAGGCGATGGTTGGCGAACTTGTCCTGGGTGCCGAGATGGCAGGCCAGGCACAGGTTGGCGCGCGTCACCGGTTCTTCGGTGCGCACCATGCCGGCGCGGATGTTGTCTTCGCGGCTGGCTTCGCCGGTGACATGCTGGCCCAGCCACTTGGACGCCGGGCCGTGGCAGGATTCGCAACCGACGCCATCGGACAACTGGAAACGCTTGCCGCGCACTTCGGCGGGCACGAAGGTCGCGTGACAGGTGAGACACTCCGGCGCGTTGGCGGCATTGTCGATGCCGAGATTGCGCGCGATGCGCTGGCCCTTGTCTTCGATCAGCACGCGGTAGGCTTTCGAATGGGCATCGTCACGATGCCAGCTCAAGAACTCGGTCTGGCTGATGCGCGCATCGCCGACCGGGCGGCCGGCGCCGTGGCAGGTGGAACCGGCGCAGGTCACGACGCCGAGGTATTTCGGCGGACCGTCGGGGCTTTCTTCTGCGTACACCGTCAGCGCGCCCAGGCTCAGCAACAGCGTGAGCGCCACGCCCATGCCGCGCAGCGGCGCTCGCGTGGAAAGCCGTGACAAAAATGTTGCTGAACGCCTCATTACTTCAATCCCGTGCGCATTGCGCAATTACCTGGCCACGATGGCGGCGAGCTCGTCGAGCGCGGCGACAAATGTCTTGGCACGATAGCTCCGCTCGTCACCGACGGCGGCATATACCCCATCGAGTGCGTGACTGGCGCGCTGGTATTGCTCAGCGCTCAAGCCCTGTTGTTCGTAGTCGGCCGCGATCAAGGTCGCAAGCGCCATGGCGAGGCTTTCCGCCGCGCCGTAGGCCAGCGGCTGTTCGGCGCGGGCTTCGGCGAACAGGGCGCGCGTCACCGCCGCAAGGTCGCCGCTCTGCTCGCGCCGCGCGTTCATGGCATTAGCGAGCGTTGCCAGCCGAGCTTTAAGTTTTTCGATGGTGGCGTCGCGCTTGGCCGTGTCGAACAGCGCGCCCTGCAGCGCATGGCTGTCTTCGCGCAGGGCCACGACTTCACCCGGCGCGGCGAGCGTCGCCAGCGCGCGCAGCACCACCAGCGGCGCGTCGTTGAGACTGAGCGCGCCCGGCGCGGCGCCGGCACGCGGCTTGTGATCCGCGTCGACGGCTATCGGCCGATGGCAGGTCTGGCAATCGTAGTTGGCCAGCTCCGGGAACATGCCCTGCGCATGCGCGCTCTTGACCTGCGACAACAGCTGCCCGGCCGCATGCAGTTGCCCCGCCGCCCACAGCTCGAGATGCGAAGCCATGGGCTTGCGGCGCTTGTAATCGGCGTCCGCCAGGAAGTGGTATGGCTGCAGGCTGCCATAGGTGTCGAGTTCGAAACGCAGGCGCGGATGACCGGCGCCGTACAGGGTGTGACCGAGCATGCGCTTGTCGTCGCCCTGGTGGCAGGACAGGCACAGGGCGGCACGCGGCGCGGCCTGGTCGGTCGGGTACATGCCCGCCGCGACGTTGCCGGCGTGCTGCGCGGTGGGCTGCACGTGGGCCGACAGGAACTGGCCACCCGGACCATGACAGGATTCACAGCCGACGCCATTTTCGAGGCTGAACTTCGGCCCGCGCTGCGCGGCCGGCACGTAGGTGGTATGACAGGTGAGGCACTGCGGCGCCTGGGTCGCGTCGTCGATACCGAGCTTGTTGGCGATGGCGCGCCCGGCGTCGCTGGTCAGGGACGTGAAAGCCTTGGCGTGTTTGTCGTGGGCCTGCCAGATCAGACGTTCCTTCATCGACACCGTGGCGTTGCGCCAGGCCTCGGGCGAGGCATGACATTCGCTCGAGCCGCAGGTCTCGACACCGACGAAGCGCGCCTCGCGGTCGGCAGGCAAGCTCGGCAGTGCCTCGCCCGCCCGCGCCGGCATTGCCGCCAGCAATACGAGCAGCGCGAGGGCGCCACACTCACGCGCGATGCGAGCTCTCGATTTTGCTTCGGCCACCATGTTCAGAATTTCAGGCGCAACTCGGCACGAATGCCGGCCAGGTCTTGTTCGTGTTCACGGACACCGTAGATGGCGTCGGTGCGGAAGATCCAGGCTTTCGATAGCGGCCGCTGGTAGCGCGCGCCGAAGGCCAGCTGGTGGCCCTTGGCGATGCGATCCGGATCGTTGTCGCGACCGAGCGGATTCAGGCCCGCCACTTCGAACACCACCTGCTGATCGAGATTGAACAGGTATTCCACGCCGATGGCGCCGCCATAGGTATCGTTGGCGGTGTCGTCGAGTTTCGGAAAACCGGTCAGGCCGTCGGTCTCGAAGTTGATGCCGGTGTTCTTGAGCACGCCGCCGGCGCCGAAGTCGCGCGCCAGCGACTGCGGCTTCTTGGAACCGACGAAGAAGTTGGCGTAGGGCACCAGCGTCAGCGGCTTGTGCGTGATCAGCGAGTTCTCCATCAGGAACAGCCAGCCATCGGCGGTCTTGGCGAAGCCCGGTCCCGGGTCCTGGTTGAAGTTGTAGATCACGCGCAGCGAGTTGGAGACCTTGCCGAACCAGCGCTTGGTCACCGCCGCCGTGAGGTTGTGATAGCTGAAGTCGGCGCCGAAGGGATTGCGCGTATCGTCGGTGTAGCCGTAACCCGCCTCGATGTACATGGCGCGGGTTTCGATGAAGACCGCGGTGCCATAGATGTTGACGCCGTGATCGTCCTGCAGCTTGCCCTTCAACTGCGACTTGGTCGTCACCCGGTCGGCGCCGCCGAAAAAGGTGATGTCCATGTTGGAGATGTCGAGCAGGCGGCTGTTGAGGGCCGGCAGCGTGATGGCGCCGCCGAGGATGGCGTCGTCCATCCAGATGCCGTTCTGCAGCACCATGGGCGTCAGGCCAATGGCGATCGGAATATCGTGCAGGTTGTATTCGTCGGTGATGCCGGCCGCGATCTGGCCCAGATCGCCTTCGAAGAACAGCGACTCGGGCGTGGCATCGAGCAGGATCTCGTGATCGCCGAAGCGGTCGCGCTGGTTGCCGCCGAATTCGACGCGCGTCACGCGGCCGACCTTGTTGCGGTCCAGCGGGCGCAGGAAGGCGTGAATGCGCTCGGTGGCGGTGAGGCGCAGATCGATATCGAGATTGAGGCGCGCCGCCATGTTGGCGGTGTCGACCTTGCCGTTGTCGTTGTAGGCGGTGCCGAGGCGGAAATCGCCGTAGACCAACAGCTGCGGCCGCGCCGGGTTCTTGTCGCCGAAGATGGTGATGCCGTTGCCTATCGGGCCCGACTGGTACATGGGGTAACCCCATTCAATCGGCGGGCGCGGGCCGATGACGGCACGCTTGTTGCCGTAGATGGCGAGCTGCGCCTCGACATCGTAGGGTTTGTCGGCATAGCTCGGATCGGGGCCGAACAATTCACGGCTGACCTCGGCGGCCTGCGCCTCGGGCGACATCTCCACCGGCTTTTTCGCTTCGTGGTCCTTGCCGTGGACTTCACCGCCCGCCGGTTCCGGCACCGCCGGCAGGCTGGGGCGCTCGGGTTCGGCGCTGCGACGCGGCAGTTCGGCGTGGGCACTCGCGCCGGCCACGCAGGCGACGAGCGCCATGGCGAGCGCCTTCACGCGCAGCGCTCCAGGAGTGTACTGACGGCTGCTCATTTGACTTCGAACTCCGCCGCCTGCGGATGAATGTCGATCATCCATTCGTTGATCGATTGCTCCATGTCGACGGTCGCGCCGACGAACTTCATGAAATAGATCGGCTCGGCGCGGCTGCGCATGCGCGACTGGATCTTGTACTTGCCAGGCTTGCTCAAGGCCGACGCCGGGATCGTGTAATTCACGTCACGCGCGGCGAGCGGCGGCAGGCTGCGGCCTTCCATGCGGATGAACGGCGGATGGTTGAGCACCGTGGTGGGCACGCCCGGCGGACGGATGTGCGGGATCTGGTCGATATCGAAGTTGACCGGCAGGTACATCTCGCGGTCCGTGCCCTTGACGTTGGTGGTCAGGAACTTGGTCTGCAGGTTGAACAGCTGCTTGTCGAACGGCACCTTGCCCTGCGCCACTTCCAGCGAGTGGATGTCGGCCATGTCGCCATTGCCGTCGACGTAACCCGATTCCCACACGCGCTGGCCATCGGGATCGATGACCGCGACGTTGAACCACAGCTCGGGCTGCGCGCCCAGCGAACCGGATGGCAGGTTGTGGCCCTTATCGACGTTGGTGACGGTGTAATGCAGCTTGAGCTTGCTGCCGGCCTTGAGGTCGCTGTCGAAGAACGGCCCGTCGATCTTCATGGAGTTTTCCATGATCTCGATGCGCGAACGCTTCTTGTCGTTGAGCAGTTTTTCGTTCAGGGAAACGACGTAACGTGCTTCCTCGCGATCGGCGCGCTTGCTCCACTCGGCGGGAAATTCCGCCGAGACTTCGCCCTTCTCGACCTTGTCTTCCCAGGCCGGATCGCCCCACGGCGCGCGGTAATCGAACTTCAGCCAGTCCTTGATAGACCAGCGCTGCGCGCGCGGATTGAAGGGGAAGATGCCGGGGTGGGCAATCGGATAGCCGGGCCCGAACATCATGTGATTGGAATGCTTCTGCTTGGGGTCGCCGACGGTCTGGCCGTTGACCACCGCAATCGGCCAGCTTTCGTAGCCGGCCTCGGCTTCGCCCGGGACCTTGCCCATGTGGCACTGCTGGCAGGTGATGCCTTCCTTGGCGGCCGGCGCGCCGCGGTACTGCTCCCACACCACTTCGAGCTTGATGCCGGGATGCACCGCCACCTGGTGGCAGGACACGCAGAATTCACTCTTGGAGATCTGATCGAACTTGATGGGCGAGGCGTGGATGGGCGTGCCGGGCAGGCCGGGCGCGGTCGACACGCCGTACTCCGCGGGCTTGCTCACCACCTCGCCGTAGTTGCTGCCGACGCCGCTGTTATAGATCGGCGCGTTGATGTCTCCGGGCTCGATATGGCGCTCGCCGTTGACCTTGCCGAACTGCGTCGAGACGCGATGACAGGTGACGCAGGTGATGCCTTCGCGCGAGATGGCCGAGCGCTCCCACAGCGGCGCTTCGCGAGCTTCGCCCATCTGTGTCCCTATCTGTTGATGGCAGCGCACGCAGAAGGTGCCGATGGTGCCCGAGGCCAGGTCGTTGATGGCCTGCTCGAACTTGTGGAACATGGGGGAGATGGACGCGTAGGCGTGGTTGGACACCGCCCATTCCCAGAACACCTTGGGATGACAGCCGGCGCACGCGGTCGCCGACGGGTATTGCGACTCGGCGAATACCGCCGCATGCGGATCCTCGGCTGCGGCGACCCCGGTCACCAACGACAGCCACACACAGCATCCTGCCACCCACGAGTAAATTCGACCGCGCAACCCCTGCACCCTCACTACGGTTTGGGCGGCACGGCAATCGTCCTTGTCAGTGCCCCCCAAGGCGCCGGCATGCCGTGACCCGCTCGCAAGAATCCCGATTAACTGTCGGGACTTGGAGATTAAAGCTTATGTGATTCGAGCGGAATCATCCAGCCCGAATTATGGTAGCGGCCAACCTCCCATGCCGCTGTAGGCCGAATCCTTCGTGGCTGGGCGGCGGGGTGCGACGCCGCCCTCGCCCTCAGTTGTAGCCGGCCGCCTTGAGCTCGCGACGACGTCGATGCAGCACCGGCTCGGTATAGCCATTGGGCTGATGGACGCCGCCGAACACCAGTTCGCAGGCCGCCTGGAAGGCCACCGACTCGTCAAAGTTGGCCGACATCGGCTTGTAGCCCGGCTCGCCGGCGTTCTGGCGGTCGACCACCACCGCCATGCGTTTGAAGGTCTCGAGCACGTGACGGCGCCGTACGTAGTCGTGGCGCAGCCAGTTGGCGATGTGCTGGCTGGAGATGCGCAGGGTCGCGCGGTCTTCCATCAGCCCGACGTCGTGGATGTCCGGCACCTTGGAGCAGCCGATGCCGAGGTCGATCCAGCGCACCACGTAGCCAAGGATGCCCTGGCAGTTGTTGTCGAGTTCGGCCTGCACCTGCTCGCGGGTCAGCGGCGTGTCACCGAGCAGCGGGATGGTCAGGATGTCGTCGAGGCGCGCGCGCGGGCGCTTCTTCAGTTCGTCCTGCACCTGCCACACGTTGATGCGGTGGTAGTGCATGGCATGCAGGGTGGCCGCGGTCGACGACGGCACCCAGGCGATGGTCGCGCCGGCCTTGAGATGGGCGTCCTTGGTCTCGACCATTTCCTTCATGAGGTCGGGCTTGGCCCACATGCCCTTGCCGATCTGCGCCTTGCCCTGCAGACCGCAGGCCAGGCCGATATCGACGTTCCAGTTCTCGTAGGCCTTGATCCAGGTTTCCTGCTTCATCGCCTCCTTGCGCACCATCACGCCCGCTTCCATGGAGGTGTGGATTTCGTCGCCGGTGCGGTCGAGGAAGCCGGTATTGATGAAGATGATGCGATCCTTGGCCGCGCGTATGCATTCCTTGAGGTTGACGGTGGTGCGCCGCTCTTCGTCCATGATGCCGATCTTGAGGGTGTGGCGCGCCAGGCCGAGCTTGTCCTCGACGCGATCGAAAACTTCGCAGGCGAACGCCACTTCCTCGGGCCCGTGCATCTTGGGTTTGACGATGTACATGGAGCCGGCGCGCGTGTTGCGCAACGTGCCTAGACCACGCAGATCGTAGAGCGCGATGGTGGCGGTGATGACCGCGTCGAGGATGCCTTCCGGCACTTCCTCGCCCTTCAAGAGCACCGCTTCGTTGGTCATGAGATGGCCGACATTGCGCACCAGCAGCAGCGCACGGCCGTGCAAGGTCAAGGGCTGACCCTTGGGATCGAGAAACTGGAGATCGGGCGCCAGCGTGCGGGTGACCTGCTTGCCGCCCTTCTCGAAGGTGTCGGTCAGGGTGCCCTTCATGAGGCCCAGCCAGTTGCGATAGACCTCGGCCTTGTCGGCGCCGTCGGCGGCGGCCACCGAATCCTCGCAGTCCTGGATGGTGGTGACGGCCGACTCCAGCACCAGGTCCTTGATGTGCGCGGCGTCGGTCACGCCGACCGGATGTTCGGCGTCGATCTGGATGATGATGTGCAGACCATTGTTACGCAGCAGCACTTCATGCGGCGCATCGACCGTGCCGTTGTAACCGGCGAAGCGCTCGGGATGCGAGAGACCGACCGTCTCGCCGTTGCCCATCACCACCGCCAACTGCCCGTTGACGACCTTGTAGGCCTTGGCATGGGCGTGGGAACCGTCGGCCAATGGCGCGGCCTGGTCCAGCAGCGCGCGACCGTAGGCGATGACCTTGGCACCGCGCACCGGGTTGTAGCCGCCGGCGCGCTGCGCGCCATCGGCCTCGGCGATCACGTCCGAGCCGTAGAGCGCATCGTACAGCGAGCCCCAGCGCGCGTTGGTGGCGTTCAAGGCGTAGCGCGCATTCTTGACCGGCACCACCAGCTGCGGCCCGGCCATGGTCGCGATCTCGGCATCGATATCAACCGGGTTGACGCTGAAGTCCGGCCCTTCCGGCAGCAGGTAACCGATCTTTTCCAGGAATTTCTTGTACTGCGCATGGTCGTGCGGCGCATCGCAACGGGACTGGTGCCAGGTATCGATCGACGCCTGCAGCTTGTAGCGCTTGAGCAGCAGGATGTTGTTCTTGGGCGCGAGCTCGGTGATGACGTCCTCGAGCATGGTCCAGAACGCGGCGGGCTGGATATCGAGGCCCGGCAGCACCTCGTTGATGACGAGGTCGTAGAGCGGCGTGGCGATTTCCATGCGCCCGTTGTTGACCGGCGTATGGGTGGCAAGGGCGGCGGGCGCGGCGCCGGTGCGCGGGCTGGAGGATTCGATGCTGGCAGCGGTCATGGCGGTGTTCGTCGTGTTGCGAAGGGAGTGCAAAGGATACCCGGAGTCGCCGTTCATTGCTTCCCGGCGCGGGCGGAAATGCGGCATGCGGCGCGGCGCGGGCCGCCCCGGACTAGGAGCGCGGCGGCGGTTTCTCGAAGCGGCGCTCGCTGTCCCTTGACGCTCACCAGGCTCAGGCTGTCGATGGTCAGGCGGTCGCGTCCCTCGCGCTTGGAACGGTACAGCGCTTCGTCGGCGCGACGGATGACATCCTGCGCCGAGGCGCGATGGCCGCGCGGATGGAACACCGACACGCCGATGCTGGCACTGATGTGGTTGTTGCCGATGTGGATCTCGCGAATGAGGCCGAGCAGGCGCTCGCCGTATTCGCGCGCCGCCAGCGCGTCGGCATGCGGCATGACGATCAGGAACTCCTCGCCGCCGTAGCGCCCCACCACGTCGGCGCCGCGCACCGATTCGGCGAGCGTCTGCGAGACTTCTTCCAGCACGTGGTCGCCCAACTGGTGGCCGTAGGTGTCGTTGAGCTGCTTGAAGTTGTCGATGTCCACCATCACCGTCGCGATGGGAAACTCGTAGCGCTGGCTCTGATGCAGCAACTGCTCGAGTAATTCGATGGCGGTGCTGTGGTTGTAGAGCCCCGTCAGGCTGTCGCGCACCGCCAGTTCGAGCAGTTCGCGATTGCGCTCTTCGAGTTCGCGCGTGCGGCTCTTGACCATGTCTTCGAGATTGGCGTTGAGCGCGGCGAGATCGGCATTGACCGCGGCGATGTGGGTCTCGCGGGCGCGCTGCAGCTTCCACAGGCGCTCCGACAGGCCGATGGCGAGCGCCACGAATTCACCCAGCGCGCCAAAGTAGACACCGTTGGCCGTCCACTCGGTGGTGGCGATGAGACCGACCACGTCAAGCAGCGTGACGCTCATGCCGAACATGAAGGCCAGCCAGCCGAACAGCAGGTAGCCGGCGATGCGGTCGCCGGCACGCCAGGCCTGCACGCAGCCCCACAGTGCCACCGGGCCCAACACCGCGCTGGTCACCATCATCACCGAGACGCCGAGCGCGCCGTGGTGAAACACGTGCAGCGCCATGCCCGCCGCGCTCGCGAGCGCGCCGAGCGCGTACCACGGTTCACTGGCGGGCGTCACTTCGGGCAGGTTGAGGAAAGTACGCGCGAACAGGGTGCCGGTGACATTGGTCAAGGCCAGCAGCGCGGCCGGCAGGACCTGCTGGGCCAGCGGTGCGTTCGGCCACAGGAACTGCATGGCGTAACCGTCGACCGCGCACAACAGCAGCACGAACGCCACGAGGTACTGGCAGTAATAGGCGTAGGCGACGTTGTGCACCAGCGCGAACAGGGTCAGCGCGCACAGCGCCAAGCCGATCATGAAACCCACGAAAGCGCCGCGCAGGTAATTTTCCGAGGTGCTGTCGGCGCGAAACGTCGCGCTGTCCATCAACTCGATGGGCAGGGAAATCGCGCCGGTTTCGCTGCGCGCCCGCAGGTAATAGGTCACCGTCTCACCCGCCTTGACGTCGAGCAGGAAGGCAAATCCGCGATAGGCGATGGGCCGCGTGCTGAAGGGGTGGTTGTCGCCGGTCGCGACGTGACTGCTACGGCCCGAGGCGTCGACGGCATAGACATCGACGTCGTCGATCAAGGGACGCGGCAGCACCAGCACCGGCGGTGCGCTGTTCGCCGATGTGTAGCGGATGACGAAACGCAGCCACACCTCGGCGTGAGTGAAACCGAAATTGGTGTCGCGACGCGTGGCGGGAATGAACTCGGCGTCGTGGCGACCGGCGAGCACGGCGTCGACGTTCAGCGCGCGCGCGCCGTCGACCAGCACGGCGTAGCGGCCGTCCATGGCGAGATGTCCGGCACTGTCGGCGGGCCACGTCAGCGGCGACAGCGCGCCCGCCCAGGCTTGGCTGACCAGCAGCAACAAGCCGAGCACGAGCAGCCGTCGCCAAGCCGGAACGCGGCCGGCGTTGGAGGTGTAGCGATGCATCTTGTTATGTCACCGGGGACAGCAGTGGTTGGGCTGGCCGCGGTTTATTGTTTAATTTGTGGCCCTAGGGTAAGGCCCGCCCCTCGGAGCGTCCAGTGCAAAGACGCGGCGCTAATGTTCCGGCGCGTATTCGATATATTCGCTATTCCCCGATAGACGGTTCTTGGCCGCGCGACATCGGCGCTAGAGTGCGCGCTGCCCGAGTGCCGCCCATGCACGTGCATGGCCTCGGGTCACCTCCCGCCAACACAAGGAATTCGCCATGATGAGAACGCTCACCGCCGCCCTGCTCATTGCGCTCACGGCCACCGCCGTGGCCGCCGAGCGCAACTCCGCGCCCGACTATCGCGCCCGCGGCAAACAGGCGCTCGATGTCATCACCGGCGGCACCACCGCCCAGGCGCTGGCCGGCGTCGCCGAAACCTCGCCCGATCTCGCGCAGTGGATCACCGACTTCGCCTACGGTCAGGTGGTGTCACGCCCGCAGCTCGACCTGTGCACGCGTGAACTGGTGACGGTGGCCTCGTTGACCACCCAGGGTTTTGCCCAGCGCCAATTGACCGCCCACGTCAACGGCGCCCTGAACGCCGGCTGCAAACCGGAAGCAGTGGTGGAAGTGGTGACGCAGATGGCCGTGTATGCCGGCTTCCCGGCGGCCTTGAATGGTCTGGCGGTGGTGAAGGACGTGTTCGCCGAGAGGAACATCACGCCCGAGCAGGCGAAGCAGCCGTGAAGGCAGTCGCACCGGCATTTGCGGTATGTGAGGTCCTTGTGGGTCAGACTTCAGTCTGACACCTTGAACCTTTCTCTGAAGGCTGTGATTGGATGTCAGACTGAAGTCTGACCCACAATCGATGGCGAGGCGGCCGCAGGAGCGGCCGCCTCGCCAAGAACCTACGCCGCGCGACGCATCTCCTCGCGCAGCTTGTCGGTGGCAGCCTCGTCAACCTTCATGGTCTTGGCATCGACTACCACGCCGTAGTGTTTGCGCGCGGCGTCGACCGAAATGTATTCGTCGAGCACGTCATCCAGCACGCTGGCGACGCTGCGTTCGAGGGCGCTGCCCCAGCCGCCGCCGCCGGTTGATTCGAACATGAAGGTTTCGCCGTAGCTGAACGGCACGCTCGCCAGCAGCGGGCTCTTCCAACCGCCCTTGCCATCGAGACCGCCGATCACTTCGCGCGAACCGTCGGCGTGGATCTTGATCTGGCGTTGCACGTCGGAACGCGCGCCGCCGTTCACACCGGGACTGCCTTCGAGCGTGCGCGCCGATTCCATCGACAGTTCGCCATCGGCGAGGTAACGCACCTTGAACACCGCGCCGAGACCGCCGCGGAAACGCCCGGGGCCGCCGCTGTCGGTGCGCAGTTCGAAAGCCTCGTAGGCAATCGGGAACAAGAGCTCGGCGGTTTCCGCCGGCATGTTCATGCAGTTGCCGAGCGCGTCTTCGGTCACGTTCATGCCATCGCCATAGGGCGTGCCGCCCCAGCCGCCGGCCGGCAGATCGGAGAACACGCTGCTGGCGCCGTCGGGCGCCACCACCGACGACACGAACCAGTTGCACTCGGCGTTGGTCGAGCCGGTGACCTTGTCGGGGCAGGCCTTGGCCAGCGCCTGCCAGATGGCGCTCGTGATCTTCGAAGAGGTGAGCGTGGTGCAGCCGATGGTCGGCGCCGGCCACTTGGCGTTCAGCCAGCAGTCTTCCGGCAGCTTGATGGTGATCGGGTTGAACATGCCCTGGTTCTGCGGCGCGTGGGGCGCGAGGAAGAACTGCAGCGAATAGAGCGTGGCCGAGGCGGTGTTCGCATAGGGCGAATTGATCGCGCCCTTGACCACGCCCGGCGTGCCGCTGAAGTCGACCGTGATGTCGGTGCCCTTGATGATGAGCTTGACCTTGATCGGGATCGGCTTGTCGGAATGGCCGTCGGTATCGGCGTATTCCTCGGCCTCGTATTCACCGTCGGGCATGTCGGCAATCGACTTGCGCACGATCCTCTCGGTGTACTCCTGCAGCTGTTTCATGGCCGCCTTCAAGGTCGCCATGCCGTACTTCTCGGCGGCGCGTTCCATTTCCTGGGTGGCGGCCTTGAGCGCGCCGACGTGGGCCTGGGTGTCACCCTTCACGTAGAACGGCGTGCGCGTGTTGTTCAAGATGATGGCCAGGAGGTCTTCGCGCACCTTGCCCGCCTCGAACAGCTTCAAGGGCGGCAGGCGCAGGCCTTCACCGGCGATGTGGGTGCCGCCGAACGCCTGGCCACCGGCCGCGCCGCCACCGAGATCCATCCAGTGTCCGCGGCTGACGGCGAAGGCGATGATGTCGCCGTCGAAGAAGATCGGCGACAGGAAGGTGATGTCGTTGATGTGCGTGCCGCCCTTGTAGGGGTCGTTCAACACGTAGACATCGCCGGGCTGCATGGTCTCGAGCGGATACTGCGCGACGATGGCCTCGGCGCTGAACTTCATCGCCGCGAGATGTATCGGGCAGTTGGCGGCCTGCGACAACAGCTTGCACTCGTAGTCGTAGATGGCATTCGAGAAATCGACCATGTCGGCGAGAATGGGCGAGAACGAAGCGCGCTTCAGCACCGTCGACATGCGCTCACTGGCGTATTCGAAAATGCTGCGCAGAACTTCGAAGGTCACCGGGTCGACCTTGGTCTGCTCGATGACGGCGGTATCAACTTTTACTTTCTTATCCATCGAAGACTCCTTCAGTCGGTATCACGACTGTTCAGGACAGTGAGATCATCATGTTGCCGTAAGCGTCGATGGTGCCGGAAGCGTTCGGCGGCAGCACGGCGCATGCGTGTTCGAATTCGACGATACAGGGGCCCTGGACCGTGGCGCCCTCGGCCAAGGCATGGCCGTCGTAGATGTTACTCTCGTGCCAGGCACGGTCAAAATAGACCTGGCGGCGGCCCTTGATGGGGTCACGCCCGGCGGCCTCGGGCTTCTTCACCGGCGGCCGCGCGGTCTTGCCGACCACGGTCACGCCGAGCGCCACGATGGCCGGCGCGAAGTCGTCGGAACTGACACCGAACTCCATCTCGTGGCACTTGTGGAAGGCGGTCGCTATGGCCGGCAGGTCGGCCGCCGTCAGGGTGCCCGACGGGATGGGCGTCTCCACCTCGTAGCTCTGGCCGACGTAACGCATCTGCGCCGAGCGGGTGAGCTTGATGTCGGCGGCCTTGAGGCCGTCGGCCTCGAGCAGCGCCAGGGCGTCCTTCTCGAGCTGCGCAAACATGCGGTTGATGGTCGCGACATCGGCGTCGGCCACCGGCGAGAAATAGAAGAGCTCGAGGTCGTGGCGCAAGTCCATGGCGGTGGCGCCGAAGGCCGACGCCACACCGGCCTCGGCCGGCACGATGATGCGCGGGATGTTCATCGAATCGGCGACGAAGCAGGCGTGCATGGCGCCGGCGCCGCCGAAACTGGCGAGGATGAAGTCACGCGGGTCACGACCGCGCGCGACGATGACCTTCTTCACCGCCTGCGCCATGTTCTCGCAGCCGATGCGGATCATGCCGTCGGCGGTCTCGATGGCCGACAGGCCGAATTCCTCGGCGAGGCGCTCCATGGCGGCCTCGGCGCCGGCCTTGTCGAGCTGCATCTTGCCGCCCAGCGTCGGCTCGATGCGGCCGAGCAGCAGGTTGGCATCGGTGATGGTCGGCAGCTTGCCGCCGCGGCCGTAGCACACCGGGCCCGGCTCGGAGCCGGCGCTGTGCGGCCCGACGCGCAGCGAACCGCCCTCGTCCACCCAGCCTATCGAGCCACCGCCGGCGCCGACGCTGTGGATGTCGAGCATCGGCACGATGACCGGGATCTCCCACTCGATTTCGTGGTCGCGCGTGACCAGGCCCTTGCCGTTCTCGACGATCGACACGTCGAAGCTGGTGCCGCCGACGTCGGTATGGATGATATTGGGGCAATCGCCCTTCAGCTCGGAGAGATAGGCCGCGTAGGCCACGCCGCCGGCCGGGCCGGATTCAATCAGCTCCTCGGGATGCAGCTTGGCGTAGTCGACGCCGGTGATGCCGCCGCTGGACTTCAAAATCATGAGACGGCCGATGAAGCCGGCCTCCTTCAAGCTCGCCTCGAGGCGGTTGAAATAGCGCTCCATGACCGGAATGGTGGCGGCGCGAATGGCGGTGGTGGCGAAACGGCCATGTTCGCGGAACACCGGTCGCGTGTCGGCCGAGGTCACGCAGTAGATGCCGGGATTGACCTCCAGCACGATGTCGCGCATCTGGTTCTCGTGCGCGGCGTTGACATAGGAATTGATGAAAGCGATCGCCACCGACTTGATGTCGGCAGCCTTGATCTTCTCGGCGATGGCCAGCGCCTTGGCGCGGTCCAGCGGCCGCACCGGCTTGCCCTTGGCATCCATGCGCTCGTCGATGGTGTAGCGGAAGCGGCGCTTGATGATGGGCTTGGGCTTTTGCTGGTAGGGGTCGTACAGCGCTTCGCGATGCTGGCGCCCGATCTCGATGGTGTCGCGAAAACCGTCGGTGGTGATCATCGCCGCTTCCGGGTAGTCACGCGTGATCAGCGCATTGGTGGCGGTGGTGGTGCCATGCATGAGATGGGAAATGCTGGACGGCTCGATGCCGGCTTCGCGGATCGCGTTCAGCACGCCGACCGCGCGGTCGTGCTTGGTGGTGAGGACCTTGGAAGTCAACTGGCGGCTGCTGCCATCCTCCCAGGCGAAAAGGTCCGTGAACGTTCCACCGACATCAATACCAACACGCCACATGTGACAGCACCCTCCACCGGCCCGTGCGCCGGCCAACGTTATCGAAATATTCCGCGCGGCGAGTGCCGCGCGTGGCGCCATGATAGCGGTAACGGCGCGCCGCGCGCGAACACTGGCGGACGGACATAAACCTGTGATTCCCCACGGTTTGCCGATCAATGTTAAAAGTGTACATTGACGCCAGCCACGGCCCGCAGGGGGATGCCAGACCGCCATGAGAATCAAAGCGCCCACGCTGGAAGACATCGCGCTAATCGCCGAACAATACGGCCTCAACCTGTCGGACGACGACCTCCTGTCCTTCCAGGGTCTCATGCAGGGCTCGCTGGCCGCCTACGAACGCATCGACGACATCGTCGAACCCAAGCCGCCGGTGGCCCATGCGCGCGGCGCGGCGTGGCGCCCCGAGCCGGCCGATAATCCGCTCAATGCCTGGTACTACCGCTGCGCCATCAAGGGCGCCAAGAGCGGCAAGCTCAAGGGTCGCACCGTCGCCATCAAGGACAACATCTGCGTGGCCGGCGTGCCGATGATGAACGGCACCGCGGTGCTGGAAGGTTACGTGCCTGACATCGATGCCACGCTGGTGACGCGTATTCTCGACGCGGGCGGCGAGATCGCCGGCAAGGCAGTATGCGAAAGCCTGTGCTTCTCCGGCGCCAGCCATACCTGCGACACGCCGCCGGTGTTGAATCCGCACAACGTCGCGCGCAGCACCGGTGGCTCGTCCAGCGGCAGCGCGGCGCTGGTCGCGAGCGGCGCGGTGGACATGGCCATCGGCGGCGACCAGGGCGGCTCGATACGCATGCCGTCCGCCTGGTGTGGCATCTACGGGCTCAAGCCCACCCATGGCCTGGTGCCCTACACCGGTGCCTTCCCCATCGAGATCACGCTCGACCACCTCGGCCCGATGACGCGCAGCGTCACCGATTGTGCGACCTTGCTCGAGGTCATCGCCGGTGAAGACGGCATGGATCCGCGCCAGCGCAACGTGCGCGTCGATCGCTACACGCGCGCCCTGACCGGCGATGTCACCGATCTCCGCATCGGCGTGGTGAGCGAAGGTTTCGCCTGGCCGGGCAGCTCGGAAGCCGACAGCGACAACGCCGTGCGCGAATCGGCGGAGCTGTTCAAGCAGCTCGGCGCGGTGGTGGACGAGGTCTCCATTCCCATGCATCGCGACGGCCTTGCCATCTGGAACGGCATCGCCATCGAGGGCGCCACCGCCCTCATGGTCAAGGGCAACAGCATGGGCACCAACTGGAAGGGCTATTACAACGTCGGCCTGCTCGACAGCTTCGCGCGCGGCCGCCTGTCGCGGCCGAACGATCTTTCCGAAACCACCAAGGTCGTGATGCTGCTCGGCCAGTACATGCAGGACCACTACCACGGCCGCTACTACGCCAAGGCGCAGAACCTCGGCTGGAAGCTGCGCGAAGCCTACAACGCGCTGCTCGCCGACTACGACCTGCTGCTGATGCCGACCATGCCGATGAAAGCGACGCCCATCCCGGACAAGCACTGCCCGCGCGAGGAATACGTCGCACGCGCGCTCGAGATGCTGAACAACACCGCGCCCTTCGACGTCACCGGCCATCCGGCCATGAGCGTGCCCTGCGCGATGTCCAATGGTCTGCCCATCGGCATGATGCTGATCGGCCGCCACTTCGACGAGAGCACCATCCTGCGCGCGGCACACGCTTTCGAATCGACCGGCTGCTACACGATTTAATTCATTCCCAAGGAACAGGCATGAGCGACCATCATCGCCACGACGACGACCACGATCACCACGGCGATCATCATCACCCGCACGGCAACCGGCCACTGACCGATCCGGAACTGCGCGTGAAGGCACTGGAGCAGGTGTTGGCCGAAAAAGGCCTCATCGATCCGATCGCGGTCGATGAACTCATCGACACCTACGAGACCAAGGTCGGCCCGCACAACGGCGCGCGCGTGGTCGCCAAGGCGTGGGTCGACCGCGACTACAAGCAGCGCCTGCTCAGCAACGGCACGGCCGCCATCGCCGAGCTCGGCTATTCCGGCATCCAGGGCGAGGACATGGTGGTGGTCGAAAACACCGACACCGTGCACAACGTGCTGGTGTGCACGCTGTGCTCCTGCTATCCGTGGCCGACCCTCGGCCTGCCGCCGGCCTGGTACAAGGCCGCGCCCTATCGCTCGCGCGTGATCAGCGACCCGCGCGGCGTGCTGAAAGAATTCGGCGTCAAGCTCGACGACGACGTGGAAGTGCGGGTGTGGGACAGCACCGCGGAGCTGCGCTACATGGTGCTGCCGCAACGTCCGGCCGGTACCGAGCGCATGAGTGAAGAAGAACTGGCGGCGCTGGTCACGCGCGACTCCATGATAGGCGTCGCCAAGCTGGCGCCGCCCAAGCGTTGAGGCCCGGCCATGAACGGCATACACGATCTCGGCGGCATGCACGGCTTCGGGCCGGTCAATCCCGAAAAGGACGAGCCGGTCTTTCATCATGACTGGGAAGCGCGCGTGTTCGGCCTGTTCGCGCCGCTGTCGGCGACCGGCGCGTTCAACGTCGACGAATTCCGCCACGCCATCGAACGCATGGGCGCGGCCAACTACCTGCAGTCGTCCTATTACGAACACTGGCTGCACGGGTTTGAAACGCTAGCCATGGAAAAAGGCATCCTCACCGCCGAGGAACTGCGCACCGGCCACGCCATCGGTGAGTCGCCCAAGGCGACACCAGCCCTCGCACCGGAAGCGGTGCCGAAAATCGTGCTCATCGGCTCCAGCGTGCGCGTCGACATGGATGTCAAACCCAAGTTCAAGGAAGGCGACATGGTGGTGGTGAAGAACATGAACCCGGTCGGTCACACGCGCCTGCCGCGCTATTGTCGCGACAAGCTCGGCTGCATAGACCGCGACCACGGCGTGTTCCTGTTTCCCGATACCCACGCCCACGGCAAGGGCGAGAAGCCCCAGCATTGCTACAGCGTGTACTTCAGCGCGCAGGAACTGTGGGGCCCGAAGGCCTCGCGCAACGATTCGGTGTACGTCGACCTGTTCGACGATTACCTGATGCCGGCATGAGCGGCGCGTCAGCAGGCGTCCCGCCGGTACGGGACATCCCCCTGGTGCCGACCAACGCCGAGCAGGAAATCGTTTTCAATTTTCCGTGGGAAGCTAAGGCCTTTGCGCTGGTCGTGCACCTGTTCCAGCAGGGCCATTACACCTGGGCCGAGTGGACCGAGCAGTTGAGCAGCGAGATCAAGGCCGCCGGCGCCGAAGACGACGGCAGCCAGTATTATCTCCTGTGGCTGTCGGCCGCCGAGAAGCTGGTGGCCAACAAGGCGCTGGCCGGCGCCGGCGAGATCCGCGGCCGCAAGGTGGCGCTGGAAATGGCCCAGGGCGGGCCGGTCGAGCACGGCAAGGGCGAAAAGAAAAAGGACAAACACAGGAAGCACGATTGAAGCGCCGTGCCAATCCACCGCCGCAAGACATGACCGACAACATCCTCATCGAAACCGTAGACGCGCTCGACCAGGGCGCGGTCCCCGACTGGATCAGCGAGCACGTGCGCCGCTACCAGGAGAGCGGCGGGCGTGAAGGTCATCAGTGGGATTCAACGGCGGTCGGCGGTCAGGGTCTCGTACCTTGCCTGTTGTTGAAGACCGTCGGGCGCAAGTCGGGCAAGACCTATATCCATCCGCTGTTGTACGGCAGCGATGGCGACGCGTTCGTGATCGTCGGCTCCAAGGGCGGCTCGGAAAGCCATCCGCAGTGGTATCACAACCTCCTCGCCACGCCGGATGTCGAAGTGCAGGTCGGGCCGGAAGTCTTCAAGGCGCGCGCGGTGCTGGCCACCGGCGCCGAGCACGAGCGCCTGTGGCAACTCATGACCCGCCACTATCCCGCCTATCGCGACTACCAGGCGCGTACCACCCGCGTCATTCCGCTGTTCCGGCTGGAACGGCGGTAAGCGCCGCGCGGCTTCGTCACACCACCACGAAATCCAGCGCCGACAGCGCGCTCGCGGCCGGATGGCCGCCGTGGCCGTCGAACAAGGTCGCGAAGTGCAGCGGCGCAGCGTTGCCGCTGCCATCGATGTCGTAGCAGAGCGCGCCCGTACGGGTGTTGTAGTTGATGTAGTCGTTGGCGTCGCGCGCGAGGCCGTTGCTGCTCTCGCGGTAATTGACGGCGGCGAGCGCACCGGGCGTGAACAGGCGGGTGAACAGCGCATTGTCGAGACGCAACGTGTCATCGACGCCGCGGAAGTCGAGTACCTGGTCGATACCGCTCACGGCCGTCTTGTCGAATACGAACACATCCTTGCCGCTGCCGCCCGTCAGTTTGTCGGCGCCCATGCCGCCGTTCAGGATGTCGTTGCCCGCCGCGCCCAGCAAGGCGTCGCCGCCCTTGCCGCCGGCGAGACTGTTGGCACCGGCATTACCGCTCAGGCGGTCACCGTAATTCGAACCCGTGAGGTTCTCGATGGCCGTCAAGGTATCGATGCCCGCGCCCTGGGTGTTCTGGGCGACGCCGATGGCGAGGCTCACCACCACCCGCGCGCTGGCGACACCGTAGTCGGCGATATCGCTGGACGCGCCGCCGAGCAGGCGATCGTTGCCGGCGCCCCCTGACAAGAGATCCTTGCCGGCGCCGCCGTCCAACACGTCATTGCCGGCCGCGCCGTAGAGCTTGTCGGCGCCGCCGAGACCGGTGATGTGGTTGGCCAGGGCGTTGCCTATCACGCGGTCGGCCGCCGCCGTCGCCTTGGCGTTTTCGAATTCGCCGTAGAACCAGCGCAGGTTGGGCGGATCGCTGCCGACCAGGTCGAGCTTGGTGAAGTCGGTGAGGCTCATGGCCACCCCGACCAGGTGGGCGGCGCCACTGATGGTCGTACCCAGGTGCAGGTAGGCGCCGCTTTCGAACAGCGAGAGATCGATGGTGTCCTTGCCGCCTCGATCGAAATAGACGCGGTAGCCCGCGGTGCCGGCGGTGAGGGTGTCGTTACCGGTGGTGGTGGTGCCGCTGCCATTGGTTTGCGTGCCGAGTCCTTCGCCATAGGCCTGTTGCAGGGCGATCACGTCGAGGATCATCGGCGTGTGGGCTTCCTGGAAGAAGTTGCCGTCGTCGTAGGACATGATGGAATAATATTCCTTGTACATGTCCTGCGCGGTGGCGGTGCGAAAGCCGAGCTTGTCGAAACCGAGCGTGCGCGTGGCGGCGTAATCAGCGGTGATGACGGGCGCGCCATTGACGAAATCGCTGTGGGGATGGGCGAGGCCCAGCGAGTGCAGCAGTTCGTGCATTAGCGTGGTACGCGCCGGCGAGGCGAGACCGAAAGTGGTGTCGGAAAGGAAGCTGGCGTTGATGAAGACGTCACCGGCCGCGCCCTGGTAACCGAGCGTGCCATCGCCATCACCGTCGGCGAGCCCCACCCAGTCGACGTCGGCGCGGCTGATCAGCGAGATGTTGATGTCCGACAGGTTGGCCGCGCCGACGTCGGCGGGCGACACCACGGTATCGGCGCCGCGGGTGTCGATGTCGCCGCGCCAGTCGAAGCTGATGTTGGCGAACTGCGTGATGATGGCCAGCGTCTGCTCGACGCTGCTCGCCATCGTACCGCCCTGCGGAACGGCCGTGCTCCAATTCACCTCGGCGGCCGCGACGCTGTAGATGTCGGGATAGAAATCCGCGCTGGCTTGTTCGGCCGCGGTGAAGGCATCGGACAGCGATACGCGCACCGTGCCGCTGACGATGTAGTTGCCGGCGCCCACGGCATCGAAGTTGAACAACGCGCGCGTGATGGCGGTGGTGGGCGTGTAGGTTATGAACAAGGCCATGAGTAACGCGCTCGCCGCCGGGCGGATGAAGTCGTGAAGCGTGTCGTCGGCACGCGGCGCGGGACACGCCGCACCGACGGCGCTGTTCTAGACCACGATGAAATCGCTCGCCGCCAGCAGCAGCGCGCCATGGCCGCCCTGCCCATCGAAGAGCGTGGCGAACTGCACCGGCGCAGCGCTGCCGGTGCCGTCGGCGTCGTAGGACAAGGCGCCGGTACGGGTGTTGTAGTTGATGAAGTCGTTGGCGTCGTGCGCGAGTCCGTTGCTGCTCTCGTGGTAGTTGCCGGCGCGCAGCGCGCCTTCGGCGAGGCGCGTGAACAGGCGGTTGTCGAGGCGCAGCACGTCATCGGCGCTGCTGAAATCCAGGACCTGATCGATGCTGCCAAGCGCCGATTTGTCGAAACACGAAGGTGTCCTGGTCGCGGCCGCCGCTGAGCTTGTCGGCGCCCGCGCCGCCGTTCAGCGTGTCGTCGCCGGCCCCACCCCGCAGCGTGTCGAGGCCCTTGCCGCCCGACAGCGTGTTGGCCTCGGCGCTGCCGATCAGGCGATCGTTGAAATTCGAACCGATGAGGCTTTCGACGCCGTTGAGGGTGTCCGTGCCCGCGCCCAGGGTGTCCTGTGCGGCGACGAGATTGAGGTTCACCGTCACCTTCGAGCCGGCGTTGGCATAGTCGGCGGTGTCGTTGCCGATGCCACCCAGCAGTCGGTCGCTGCCCTTGCCACCGGACAGCAGATCGGAACCCGTGCCGCCGGTCAGGATGTCGTTGCCGTTCTCGCCATACAGTTTGTCGGCGCCGTCCATGCCGAAGATCTGATTGGCGCGGCCGTTGCCGACGATGCGGTCGGCGGCGGCCGAGCCGGTCGCGTGCTCGAACTCGCCGTAGAACCAGCGCAGGTTCAAGGGATCGCCACGATCCGCGCTCATGAGCGTGTATTCGTTGAGTGACATCGCCACGCCGACCAGGTGCGCGGCGCCGGTGATGGTGGTGCCCATGTGCAGGTAGGCGCCGGCGGTGAACGCCGACAGGTCGATGGTGTCGTTACCGCCCCTGTCGAAGTAGACCCGGTAACCGGCGGTGCCGGCGAGGATGGTGTCGTTACCGGTGGTCGACGTGCCGCTGCCATTGGTCTGCGTGCCCGGGCCTTCGCCATAGGCCTGCTGCAGGGCGATGACGTCGAGGATCATCGGCGTGTGCGCTTCCTCGAACGGGTTCTCGTCGTCGTAGGACATGATCGAGAAATACTCGCGATACATGTCCTGCGCTGAATCGATCTGGAAGCCGAGCTTGTCGAAGCCGAGCCTGTGGGTCTGGGCGTATTCGCCGGTGATGATCAGTACGCCGTTGATGATGTCGCTGTGCGGATGGGACATGCCGAGCGAGTGCATCAACTCGTGCATGAGTATGGTGCGGCTCGGCGAACCCACGCCGAAACCCGCATCGCTGAGAAAGGCCTTGTTCATGTAGACGTCGCCGGCCGCACCTTCGTATTCGAAGATGTCGTCGGAGCCGACGCCCGAGATGCCGACCCAGCCGACGATGTTGCGACGAACCAGCGAGATGTTGATATCGGACAGGTGCGCCGCGCCGACGTCGGCGGGGTTGATGACCTTGTCGGCGCCGATCGATTCGATCTCGCCCAGCCAGCGGAAATCGAGATTGGCGAATTGCGCCATGACCTCCAGCGTCTGTTCGACATTGCTGGCGAGCGTGGTGCCGGTCGGCAGGGCCGCCGCGTTCCAGTTCACGCGCGCGCCGTCGGCGCTGTAGAGGTCGGGGTAGAAGCCGAGTTTTTCGGCTTCGGCAGCCACGAAGGAATCGGACAGGGAAACGCGGATCGGGCCACGCAGCCGGAATTCGTCCAGCCCCATCACGTCGAAATCGAACAAGGCCTTGGTGATGGTGGTGGTGGGCGTGTAAGGAACGATCTTAGCCATGGTGTTTCACGAATATTCCGTTATGGAGAACAGTACGCAAGCGGCCGGAAAGGCCGGCAGGCGCGCCACATGGTCCAAGCGAGTGTAGCGTATTATGCGCCGCACCCGGCTCGGAACGGTCGGCCACACCCACCATCAATTCATGGCATTGAGAGCGACACCCCATAATTTCCATGAGACTCAGCCCCTCGCTCACCCCGGTGCTGGTCGGCATCGGCGTCACCTCCCGCCGCGAAGATGATTGGACGGCTGCCCTCGAACCCATGGACCTCATGTTGGAGGCCGTGCAAGCGGCCGGCATCGACGCCGGCAGCGCTGAACTCGTGGCCGGCACGCAATATATCGGCGTGCCGCGTGGGCGCTGGAGCTATCGCAATCCGGCCGGCGAGCTGGCCCGCGCCATTGGCGCCCGCCACGCCACCACGGTGCTGGCCAGCGTCGGGGTATTGCAGCAGAGCCTGATTGGCGAGGCCTGCGCGCGCATTGCCCGTGGCGAAGCCCATACCACGCTGCTGGCCGGCGCCGACGCCGGCTATCGCTTGTTGCGCGCGCAGTTGGTCGGCACGCAGGCCACGGAACGGTCACAGGACGACGCGCCGGACATCTACCTGGCGCCCAAGGAAGAGCTGTTTCATGCCGTCGAATCGCAGGCCGGCTTTGAAATGCCGGTCGGCCTGTATGCCATTCTCGAGAGCGCCTATCGCGCCCGCCACGGCTGGTCGGTGGCCGCGCACCGCGAGCGCGTGGCGCGCATGCTGGCCGAATTCAGCGCCATCGCCGCCGCCAATCCCCACGCCTGGACACGCACCGTGCAAAGCGTCGAGGCCATCCGCGACGCCGGCCCACGCAACCCCATGCAGGCCTTCCCCTATACGCGCGCCCATTGCTCGACCTGGAATGTCGATCAGGCGGCGGCGCTGTTGTTCTGTTCCGAAGCGCGCGCGCTGGAACTCGGCATTCCTCGCGCGCGCTGGATCTACCCGCTGGCGAGCGTCGAATCGAATCACATGATGACGGTCAGCGCGCGCGCCGACCTGACGCGCTGCATCGGCGCGCGCGTGGCCGGCGCGGCGGCGCTCGCCGCCGCCGACCTGGCCATCGACGACGTGCCGCTGCTCGAACTCTACAGCTGCTTTCCGATCGCGGTCGAAACCTATGCCGAGGCGCTCGGCATCGCGGACTCAAGGCCGCTCACGCTCACCGGCGGCATGCCCTTCGCCGGCGGCCCGTTCAACAACTACGTGTTCCAGGCGAGCTGTCGCGCCGCCGAGTTGTTACGTGCGCGCGGCAACGGTAGTGCATTGGTCAGCAGCGTGTCCGGCATGTTGACCAAGCAGGGCTTCGGCTTGTGGGCAACAGCGCCGGGGCCGCGCGGTTTCGTGCACGCCGATGTCAGCGCCGCGGTCGCCGCCGAGGCGCGCACCGTCGAGGTGCTCGACACTTTTCACGGCGCGGTCAAGGTCGCGGGCTACACCGTGCTGCGCGGTCGTGACCAGGGCGCGCGCGGCGTGGCCTTGGTCGACACCGCCAACGGCGCGCGCGTGCTGACCCGCAGCGACGACGCGGCGCTGATCGCACGTCTCGAATGCGACGAGTACGTCGGCCGCGTGATGCAGGTCGAAGGCACGCTGCTCAAGGAGCAGTCGGCGTGAGCGCCGCGGCCCGCACGCCGGTCCTGGTCGGCGTGGGCATTGCCACGCGCCGCGAAGACGACCCGCGTCGCGCGCTGGAACCGCTGGACCTCATGCAGGAGGCGGTCGCCGCCGCGGGCCGCGACTGCGGCCAGCCGGCAGCGCTCGCCGGCGTCACGCGCATCGCCGTGCCGCGCGGGCGCTGGCAGTACCGCAATCCGGCCGGCGAAATTGCGCGACACATCGGCGCGAACCAGGTCACCACGGTGCTCTCCACCGTCGGCGTGCTGCAGCAGACCCTGCTCGGCGACGCCTGCGCGGCCATCGCGCGTGGCGAGGCCCACACCACGCTCGTGACCGGCGCCGACGCCGGCTATCGGCTGCTGCGCGCGCAGCTGGCCGGTATCGAATTGCGTGATCGCGAGCAGCACGACGAACCCGATGTGTTCATCGCGCCCAAGGACGAGCTGCGCCACCCGCTGGAACTGCGCGCCGGCCTCAAGATGCCTGTCGGTCTGTACGCGATGCTGGAGAGCGCCTTTCGCGCGCGCCATGGCTGGCGCGTCGATGAGCATCGCGATCTCCTGGCAGCACTCTACGCGCGCTTCAGCGCGACGGCCGCCGCCAATCCCCATGCCTGGCATCGCGAAGCCTGGTCGGCCGCCGACATTCGCGATGCCGGCGCGCGCAATCCCATGCAAGCCTTTCCCTATACACGGCGACATGTGTCGACCTGGAATGTCGACCAGGCCGCCGCGCTGTTGTTCTGTTCCGTCGAACGCGCGACGGCGCTGGGCATTCCGGCGTCGCACTGGGTCTACCCGCTGGCCAGCAGCGAGTCGAACCACATGGTGCCGGTGTCGGCGCGCGCCGACCTGTCGCGCTGTGCGGGCGCGGGCATCGCCGGGCGCGCGGTGCTCGAGCCCTTCGGGCTCAACGCGCAGGACATCGGCCTCATCGAGTTCTACAGCTGCTTTCCGGTCGCGGTGGAAACCTATGCGGAAGCACTGTCGGTGCCGCTGTCGCGCTCGCTCACGGTGACCGGCGGCATGCCCTTTGCCGGCGGGCCGTACAACAACTACGTGCTGCAGGCGACGGCGCGCAGCGCCGAATTGCTGCGCCAACGCGCCGACGGCATGGCGCTGGTGGGCAGCGTATCGGGCGTGTTGACCAAGCAGGGCTTCGGCCTGTGGTCGCGCCGCCCATCGCCGATGTCCTTCTTGCACGTCGATGTGAGCGGCGAAGTGGCGGCGGCGATGGCCACCGTCGAGGTGCGCGCGCACTATACCGGCAGCGCCGAGCTTGCCGGCTACACCGTGCTGCACGGGCGCGACAGCCGGCCACGCGGCGTGGCGCTGCTGAACACCCCCGCCGGACAACGCGTGCTCGCCAGCACCGACGACGCGGCGCTCGTCGCCGCCATGCAAAGCGAGGAATGGGTCGGACGCCGCTGCGAGGTCGACGGCGAGCGTCTCAAACTCCCGTCCGCGTGACGTGGGTCAAGCGCCGACCACGGCCCGCCATGCAGGCTAAGCGCCCATTCCAACGACTGGCCCAGGAGACTTTGCCGTGGCAGGTGAATACGACGTCGCTAGACAATGCATCGCCCAGGCGCTGGACACCGCCGAGCAGGATCGCGGCATGAGTCCGCAATCCATGGCCGATGCGCTGCTCGCCACCCTGCTCGGCCACATGCTCAAGGGCCGCACGCGCAAGGATCTCATGAGCTTCATCGAATTCCAGATCGAAGCCAGCGGCGAGGACGAATTCGTCATCACGCGTGGCTGTTGAGCGCTTGCGCAGTGGTTTGTGCATTTCATTGTGGGTCAGACTTCAGTCTGACACTCACACGGCGCCTGCGGTCACAAGTGTCAGACTGAAGTCTGACCACGATCCACCTACAGGCAACTGCCTCGCCAGCCACTCGCTGATGTCACGGTTCGCGCGCTTGGCGATGGCCGTGCCTGGTGTCAGGCCATCGAAGCCGTGCGGCGCGCCGGGATAGACGTGCAGTTCCACCCGCCACGCCGGCATGGCGTAGACGGTTGGCGTAGTCGATGTCCTCATCGGCGAAGCCGTCCAGCGCGCCGACCGAGATGAAGGTCGGCGGCAGGCCGCCGAGATCGGTGGCGCGCGCGGCGGCCGCATAGCAGGGCACCGCGTCCCCTTTCAAGTCCCCGAGGTAACTGTCCCAGCCATAGCGATTGGCCGCCGGCGGCCACACCGGGTCGTTCCATTGGCTGGATACCGTCACCTGGCGGTCATCGATCATGGGATAGATCAGCGCCTGGAAGGCAACCGGCAGTTCACCGCGATCGCGGGCCAGGAGCGCGAGGCCCGCCGCTAGGCCGGCACCGGCGCTGGCGCCGCCGATGCCGATGCGCGTCGCATCGATACCGAGGCGCGCGGCGTTGGCGTGCAGCCACTGCAAGCCCGCGTAGCAATCCTCCAGCGGTGCCGGGTAGGGGTTTTCCGGCGCCAATCGATATTCCACCGAGGCGCCCACGCAGCCGAGGTGCGGACACCAGCGGTCGAAGCGCAGGTCGTCACCGACATTGGTGCCGAGGACGAGGCCGCCGCCATGCATCCAGTAGATGCATGGCAGGAGCCCGTCGGCCTTGCGCTCGCGATGCACGCGCACACTGACCGGCGCTCGCGCCGGCACGGCGTAGTCGCGTCGTTCGACGGCATCGGACAGCGGCGGCACGGGCTGCGCCGCGCGGCGCCCCTCGCCGCGGGCAGCGTGGCGTCGGACAGCTCACCGAGGCGCAGATCGAGCGCCGCCAGCGCCGCCGCCACTTGCGCGTCGACGAGTGGCGTGACATCGAGCGTGCTGGACATGCGGGCGCCTCGGCGTGGGGGTCGAAGCGCCATTATCGAGGCTGATCGCGCCACGCGGAATCAGCCATACGGAGAATGACGCGCTGCCTAGACGCCGTCGACCTTGGCGGCGAACTGCGCGAGGTCGATGTTCTCGCCGAGCATCAGATCGGTGCGCTTCATGAACTTCGGCTGGATGAACCACACCAGCAACGGCAGCACGATCAGCGACAGCAGCATGTTGATGAGCATCACCGCCACCAGCAGGATGCCCATGTCCGCCATGAATTTCAGATCCGAGAGGAAATACCACGGCAGGATGCCGACCAGCATGATGCTCGAGGTGAACATGATGGCCTTGCCGGTGGTGGTCATGGCGGCGTTGATGGCCTTCTTCACGTCATGGCCGTGGGCGGAATATTCCTCGACGATGCGCGACAACAGGTAGATGCCGTAGTCGATACCGACACCGACGCCCATCACCGCCACGATGCCGGCATTGACGTCGAGACCGACGCCCAGCATCTGCATGGCGGCCACCAGGTAGATGTTGGAGAGGTTGACCGGGATCAACAGGATGATGGCCGCCACCAGCGAACGATAGGCGCAGATGGCGAGCACCATCACCGCCAGGTTCACCATCACCATGATGATGGTGTGATAGCGCTCGACGACGTTGTTCATGGCCTGCTGCAGCGAGATCACGCCGGTCGCGAGGCGCACCTTGAAGTCGGGGTGGTCTTCACCGACCGCCGCCACCGCGCGGCGCGCGGCATCGAGCGCGGCGTCCACCGTTTCCTGCTTGTTGTCCTTGTACCAGGCCGACACCGTCGAATGCTGGAAAGTGAAATTGGCGACGTGCCCGAAGTTGATGGTGTTGGTGCCGAGCTGGGTGGCGAAGCCCACCGAGTGCACGGTGTCCGGGTCGAGATTGAACTGCGCCCACTTGGGATTGCCGCCGGCCACCAGGCGCGTGGTTTCGGACATGTAATCGGTGAACGACAGGGTCGCGCGCGGCGGCATCGTGGCATCGGCTTCCAGCGCGCGCTGCAGCTCGGTGCGCACTTTCACCGCGTCGGGTTGCAGGGCCACGCGGTAGTCGATGTTGTCGGTCTTGGACTCCAGCACGATCTCCAGCGTATTGGAGCCCGGGAAATGCGCATTGACCGCGCGCACGCCGGTGTTGAATTCGGAATCCGGCCACAACAGGTTGCTGCCCTCGACCGGGTTGCCAATCTTGATCTGGCTGCCGAGGTAGCCGGCATAGGCGCTGATGAGGATCACCACCAGCGCCGTCCAGCGCGCGGAGGGTCCGAAGGTCAGACGCGACATGCGATGGAGTAATCGATCCTGCAGCAGGTGGATGCCGGACTCATTGTCCTTGCCGCCGATGATTTCCTCCATGTTGCGCGGCACCGGCAGGTAGGACAGCAGGATGGCGCACATGAACACGCCGGTCGGAATGATCCACAGCGCCCACATGCCGCAGAAGATCGCGTGGTTGATCATGGTGCGTATCGGCGCGATGGCGATGAACACGATGCCGCACACGTCGGTCATGATGCCCAGCACCGAGGGCGCCATCATGAGGCCCATGGTGACCTCGGCGGCCTTGACCCGATCCTTGAGGTGCATCAGCACTTCGTAGTAGCGCTCGATGAACTGCACGCAGTGCGAAAACGAACGCGCCACCAGCAGCAAGGGCACGATCATGAGCAAGGGTTCGATGGGCCTTCCCAGCCAGCCGATGAAACCGAAGCCCCACAGGCCCGCCGCCAGCGTGCACACGATGGGCGTCACCACGCCGGCGATGTTGCGCATGTAGAAGACCAGCGCCAGCACCAACGCGCCGACCGTCACACCGAAGATGGCGTAGGTCTGCTTCTGCAGCTTGTAGACCCAGGCGGTCAGCACCGGCTGCCCGACCAGGTAGACGTCATGATTCTCGTCGCGCGCCGCCTCGACCAGCTTCTGCACGTAGGCGAAGGACTCACCGTATTCGATGGTGTCTTGAAACGCGGCGTTGATCAGCGTCGCGCTCTCGTCCGGCGAGATGAAGTAGGCGCGCGCGTTGATGGACATGTTCACGCGCCGCTTGAAGTCCAGCATCTCGGCGTCGGTGTTCGGCACCCAGTCGTTCATCACCGGCTTGGAGTCGACGCCCTCGGAGGTGGCCTCGGCATAGCGCAGCTTCTCGGTCGCGATGGAAATGATCTGGTCGTGATCGATGCTCGGCGCCTTGTCGATGTCGCGCGTCAGGTTCCACACCTTGTGCAACGTATCGGAGTGGTAGATGTCGCCGTTCTTGCGCTTGACCATGATGGCCATGGTCATCGGGTTGCCGAAGGTCGGATGGGCCAGGTAGAGCTTGACGAAGGGGTCGTCCATCGGCAGCAGGTCTTTGAACACGGTCTTGATCTGGACCGTGGGCAGACCGCCCATGAAGACCAGGGTGAGGATCACGAAGGCAATGCTGACCGCGCCACGGCGCGCCATGATCCAATGGGCAAGACGGAAATTCATGGACGATGAGCCTCTGGCGGGACGTGGGCGGGAACTGTCATGGAACCTGTCGCGGCCGGCACCATAACCGGTCTACCGCCATTTTTCGAGCCGCGACAACTTCGTTTACACATACCTTCCTGTATGGAGCGCAGCGCGTCGCGAACGCGGTCTGGCGTTGCGGCGCCCGGAGCCCTGCGCTTATGCTCGATTCAACTCGACACATGCAACAGGGGAGCTCGGTATGAAAGTCGGTGTGTTTTCCATCCTGCCCGATGCGCTTGCCGATCCGGCGCGGGTCGCCCGTCACGCGGAAGATCTTGGCTTCGCGTCGTACTGGGTGCCCGATCACACCGTGCTGCCGGTCACCTACTCGGTGTCCTATCCCGGCAATCCCCATCCCGACACCGAACCCGATCCCGATTACCTGTGGCAGATGCCCGACCCTTTGATTGCGCTGATGCGTGCCGCCACCGCCACCACCCGCATCGAAGTGGGCACCGCCGTGCTGCTGGTGCCGGAACGCCATCCGCTGCACCTCGCCAAGGAAATCGCCTCGCTCGACAGCTTCAGCGGCGGCCGCTTCCACTTCGGCATCGGCGCCGGCTGGAACCGCGAAGAGGCGGAGCTGTTCGGCTGCGACTTCGACCACCGCTGGACGCAGGTGCGTGAAGCAATTGAAGTCATGAAGTCGTGCTGGACCGCCGACCAATCGGAGTTCCATGGCAAGTATTACGAGGTCGCGCCGGTGCGCTGCTATCCCAAGCCCGCCCAGCGTCCGCATCCGCCCATCTACCTCGGCAGCATCATGTTCAACGACGAATGGGCCAAGCGCGTGTTCCAGCGCATCGTGCGCTACGGCGACGGCTGGTTGCCGGTCGCCAACAGCGTGGCGCAGGTGGCGGACGGTCGGGCGCAGCTGCGCGAGCTTGCGCAGCAGGCCGGCCGCGATCCCGACACGATCCGTGTGACGGTGTTGGGCGCGACAGGACAATGGCGCAAACGACGACATATCGATGAATTCGAACGCATCGGCGCGGAGCAGGTGGTGATCTGGCTCAATACGCGCAGCGCCGACGAGCAATGTCGCGAGCTCGACGAACTCGCGGCCACGCTGCTCGCCTGACGGACGCGCCGGCGACCGGGCAAGGCGATGCTGGAGATGCTCTACAACCACGATGCCGGCCTCATCAGCGCCGGCCTCGCGCTCGGCATGCTGGCGGCATTGGAACTCGGCTACCGGCTCGGCCGGCCCCAGGCCCTGACCACCAGTGATGCGCTGCGCACCCACATCAACTCGGTGCAGGGCTCGTTGCTCGGGCTGTTGGCCTTGATCATGGGCTTTACATTCGCGGTGGCCCTGCAGCATTACGACGCGCGCAGCGTGGCGGTGGTCACCGAGGCCAACGCCATCGGCACCACCTGGTTGCGCACCGCGCTGGTGGCCGAGCCCGAACGCGGCGAACTGCGCACGCTGCTACGCCGCTACGTCGATACGCGCGTCGATGAAGGGCATGAAGCGCTGTCCCAGGGCACCGCTCGCAATGCCAGCCTCGGCGCCGGCAGCGAGCTGCAGGACGCCCTGTGGCAGACCGTCGCGCGGGTGGTCGCCAAGGATCAGAATCCGGTCACTGCCGGCCTGTTCGTCGCCGCGCTCAATGACAGCATCGATGCCTTCGGCAGCCGCAATGCCCACCTTTCGCGACATGTGCCGGAAGTGGTGCTGTGGATCCTGTTCGCAACCTTTGGCGTGACCGCCGGCGTGCTCGGCTACAGTGCCGGCATCGCCGCCCATCGCCCGCCGCTCGCCAGCATGCTGCTGGTGGCGCTGATCGTGCTCGTGACCTATCTCATCATCGATCTCGACCGGCCGCGCCGTGGCCTCATACAAGTGAGCCAGGCGCCGATGCTGGAACTGCGGGCAGTGATGGGGGATGCGGCGAAACCGCACTGAGCATTACGTGTGGGTGAAGATTTTTTTCGCGCATTCAGTGCCTGCGTTGACTGCGCAGGCCTGCCAATCAATGTGCGAATAAATTCGCGCCTGCAATCGAAAAGCACGCCAGATCATCCGTGCAGGAGCAGCCCCATGCCACCCGCCGACAGTCCGCGTCCACCGTTACCACCCTTCGACCTCGCCACCGATGCCGGCCGATGATCATCCCGGCCTGACGGCGCTCGGGCTCTGAACGAAAAACATCGGCGCTTGACCGGGATCATCATGCGACCGGCGCCTTGCCACGAAGCTCAGCGCACACCAACACCGGAGCACCGACCTCGTCGCGGTCGAGCATGAACGCACACGTCGACAGGGATTTCGCGCATCGCATCGACCCCGCTTTCGCGGATTTGGCGGGCCGCTGTTTCAACTGGGACGATCTCGAGCAACACCCATGGCCGGCCGCGGGCCTGTGGCCCGACGGCACGATTGCCTACGTCAATCCGGCCTGGTCCGTATTCGCCCATGCCAACGGTGGTGGCAGCGCGGTGGACAGCCACTGGAGCCTCGGCGCCAATTACTTCGCCGCCATCTCCGACAGCCTGCGGCCGTTCTTCACCGACCTGCTGGAGAACGCGCCGACCACCCAGCAATCGCTCGCGCCCTACACCCACGAATACGAATGCTCGAGCGCCGATGAATTCCGTCGCTTCGCGCTGCAGATCTTCGCCTTGCCCGACAAGCGTGGCTACATGCTCGTACACTCGCTGCTGGTCGCCGCGCCGCACAGCATAACCACGCATCCGATTGCGGCCCCGGACCTCCAGCACTACGAAACCGAAGACGGCGTCATCAAGCAATGCGCGCATTGCCGTCGCGTCGAGCGTCGCAGCCGCGTCGGGCATTGGGACTGGGTGCCGGCCTGGATCAAACATCCGCCGGCGTGCATCTCCCACACCATCTGCGCGCTGTGCGACGCCTTCTATTACTCACACCTCGGCTCGCGCCGACGCGACTGAGCCAACCCGCTCACGCCGCGCGCAGGCGCGCGATCATGCCGCGCAACAGCTCGGCGTCGTGCTCGTTGCGCACCGGAATGCTGAACTCCACGTTGCTGACCAGGCCGCCATAGCGGCGCGCCAACAGCTCGGCGATGTCGTCATAGGTCGCCACGCAGGCGTACTCGTTCAGCACCTCGTCGGAAATGTAACTCGGCATTTGTTCCCAGCGCTGCGCGCGCGACAGGTGCTTGAGTTCGTCCGCCAGGTCGCCCAGACCATGGGCGGCGAACGCCGCGCGGTAGGCCGGGGTGGACGCATAGAACGCCACCCGCGCGCGCACGTCGCGGATACGTTCGGCGAGGGTTTCGGCATCGGGCGCGGTGGCGATGAGCGGCTTGATGCTGAGCGCGAAGTCATCCAGCTTGCGGCCGCGCCGCGCCGCGCCGGCACGCACGGCCGGCCACATCACTTCGCGGATGTAGTGCGGCGTGCATACCGGGTGCGGACGCAGGCCATCGGCCACCTCGCCCGCCACCTGGCACATGTAAGGGTTGACCGCCGCCACGTGGATGGGAATGTCGGGGTGTTCCAGCGGGCCGGGGTCGAACAGCGGCACCGACAGGTTGATTCGATAATGCCGCCCCTCGAAGCGCGGTTGGCGGCCGTGCTGCCAGCCCGCCCACACCGCGCGCACGGCCTCGACATATTCGCGCATCCATGGCCCGGGCGCCGACCACGCCATGCCGTAACGACGTTCGATATGCGCGCGCACCTGGGTGCCGAGCCCCAGCGTGAAGCGGCCGCCGGACAATTTCTGCAAGGTCCAGGCGCTCATGGCGGTGACGGTGGGACTGCGCGGAAAGGCGATCGCGACCGCCGTGCCGATGCCGAGCGTGGTGGTGGCCTGCGCGGCGAGCGCCATCACCACGTAGGGATCGTGCTTGGTCTCCTCGAACATGAGATTGTCGTAGCCCAGCGCTTCCACCAGGCGCGCATCGCCGGCGACGGCGTGGATGTCGAACGGCGTACCCGGCTCGCGTAGTCCCGGGTCGACCTTGCCGAGCGGCAGCAGGGTTTCGAGTTTCATGGGCGCCCTCCTGTATGAGCGGCCATTGTAGGTGCGATTTCAAGTGCAGGTTCCAGACCGGCATGGACACCACGTAGCCACGGCGCGGCGCGAATAAATTCGCACCGGCGGATGGGCTTCGCGATAATGCCCGCCATGCGCTGTTTCCGCCGATTACTCGTGGCTGTGACCCTGGCCCTGCTGGGCAAGCCGCCCGCCGCCCACGCCCTCGAACTGCGCATGCTCATGTCGTGGGATGAAAGCTACCCGGTAGTACGGCAGATGGCCGAACGCTACGCGCGCAAGGTCGACGAGGCATCGGGCGGCGAAGTGACGTTCACCCTCACCGGGCCGGACAGCATCCCGGCCTTCGAACAATTGCCGCCGGTGTCGCTGGGTATTTTCGATCTGCTGTTCACCCACGGCGCCTTTCATCTCGACGTCACCGGCATCGGCCTCGCGCTTGACGCCATCGAAGCCGATCCCGGCACCTTGCACAGCGCCGGCCTGTGGGACGCGGTCGACGCGGCTTATCAGAGGCACGGACTGAAACTGCTCGCGATCCCGGTGGCGAGCAGCGGCTACCAGGTATTCCTGCGCGAACCGCTGACCGCGAGCTGCTCACTGGCAGGCCGCACCATACGTGCCGCGCCCGCCTACGAACATTTGCTCGAAAGCCTGGGCGCGCGGCCGGTGTCGCTGCCCATCGCGGCGGTGCACGACGCGCTGCGCGACAAGACCATCGATGGCGTGGCGTGGTCGACCATCGGCGCGGCGCAATTCAAGTGGTATGAAGTCAACCGCTACATCATGCGCCCGACGTTCGGCGTCGCCAGCCACCTGTTGCTGATGAACCTCGACACGTGGCGGAACCTGCCGCTCGATCTGCAGCGACTGCTGCTCGAACAGGGCGCCAAGCTCGAGCAGAAGGCCGTCACGAGGCTCAAGAAAGTGGCGGCCGCTGAAATGAACGATTTGAACGTCACCGGCATGCAGATCACCTCGCTGTGCGACAAGGGCGCGCGCCAGGTGAAACGCGAATGGGCGCGCGGCGTGTGGGCGCTGGCCGGCGAAAACCCGGGCGACGAAGTGCGCGAGCTGCATGCGCTGGCCTTGAAAGCCGGCGTCACGCCGCCGGACGATGAGGCAGCGGCGCGGCACGACGAGCCGCCGGCCGCCGCGCCCGGCAGCGACAACGCCGGCCCTGCGCCGGCCACGGAGGTCTCACCTTGAACAGCCCCGCGCCGACCACGCCCGCCTACGTCGGCTTCATCATGCGCTGCGTGGCGAGCATCATCGATACGGTGCTGGTGATTGCCATCATCGTACCGCTCGGCTGGTCACAACTGCGCTCGGCCTTTGACCCCGCGCGCCCGCTCAGCATGCAGGGCGACGGCCTGTTGGGCTTCCTGGTCAACTGGGTTCTGCTGCCGGCCGCGGTGGTGTTGTTCTGGCGTTTTCGCGGCGGCACGCCGGGCAAGATGGCAATCGGCGCCGAAATAGTCGACGCCGACACGCTGGGACCAGCGAGCAACGTGCAACTGGTGGTGCGCTATCTCGGTTACTTCGTTTCCACGCTGGTGTTCGGCCTCGGCTTCCTGTGGATAGCCTGGGACAGCCGCAAGCAGGGTTGGCACGACAAGCTCGCCCGCACGGTGGTGATCAAGCGGCGACAAACGGCCCCACCATGACTGCTTTACCTGTGGGTCAGACTTCAGTCTGACATTGCGAATCGACGGCGCGCGAGCGCCCCGGCCGGCCGGACGGAGGCCGGCCCAAAGGCACCTACAAGTGAGCATTCAGCACCGCCAGGAAATCGCTGCCGTAGCGTTCGAGCTTGGCCTGGCCGACGCCGGTGATGTTGAGCATCGCGCTCAAGGTGCTGGGGCGACGCGTGGCCATTTCCTTCAAGGTCCGATCGTGGAATACCACGTAGGGCGGCACGCCGTCGGCGTCGGCCAGGCGTTTGCGACAGGCGCGTAGCTGATCCCACAGCGCTTCGTCCTCGGGCGCCAGGGGCACCTCGCCGGCGACAGCGGCGGCCTTGCGCCGTGGCATCTTGGCGACCGCGATGTCTTCACGCAGGAACAAGCGCGTCTCGCCGCGCAGCAGCGCGCGCGCATCCGCTTCCAGGCGCAGCGCGCCGAAGCGCTCGACGTCCGCCACCAGCACGCCGCGCACCATCAACTGGCGCAACACCGAGCGCCAGTGCAGCACGCTGTGCTCGCTGCCGATGCCGAACGTGCTGAGCTCGCTGTGCTGATGCTGGCGCACCTTGTCGTTGTCGACGCCGCGCAATACGTCGATGACATGCGCGGCGCCGAAACGTTGACCGGTGCGGTAGACACAGGACAAGAGCTTGCGCGCATCCTCGGTGGCGTCGAAGGTGGCCGGCGGCTCCAGGCAATTGTCGCAATTGCCGCAGGGCTCGCCATGGCTTTCGCCGAAATACTCGAGCAGCGGCAAACGTCGACAGCTGGTCGCCTCGCACCAGCCGAGCAGTGCATCGAGCTTGTGCCGCTCGACGCGCTTGTGCTCTTCGCTGGACGGTGATTCGTCGACCATCTGGCGCAGGCGCACCACGTCCTGCAGGCCGTACACCATCCACGCCTCGGCCGCTTCGCCGTCGCGCCCGGCGCGACCGGTCTCCTGGTAGTAGGACTCCACGCTCTTGGGCAGATCGAGATGCGCCACGAAGCGCACATCGGGCTTGTCTATGCCCATGCCGAAGGCGATGGTGGCGACCATGACGAGGCCGTCTTCGCGCAGGAAGCGCGTCTGGTTGTGTGCGCGCAGCTGCGCATCGAGGCCGGCGTGATAAGGCAGCGCATTGAAGCCCGCCGCGCACAGCGCGTCGGCGGTCTCCTCGACCTTGCGACGCGTCATGCAGTAGACGATGCCGGCCTGGCCGCGGAACTGGGCGAGAAAGCTCTCGAACTGCGTGCGCGCATTGCCGCGCGCGCGCACCGTGTAGCGGATGTTGGGACGATCGAAGCCGCCGATGAACCAGTGCGGCGCTTCGAGGCCGAGTCGCGCGGCGATGTCGGCGCGCGTGCGTTCGTCGGCGGTGGCGGTCAGTGCCATGCGCGGCACGCCGGGAAAGTGTTCGGCTAGCGCGCCGAGCTCCAGGTAGTCCTGACGGAAATCGTGTCCCCACTGCGAGACGCAATGGGCTTCGTCGATGGCGATGAGGCAAATGCTGGCGGCGCGCAAGGCTTCCACCGTGCGCGCTTGCAACACCCGCTCCGGCGCCACGTACAGCAAGCGCAACTGGCCATCGCGCAGACGCCGCAGCACCGCCGCCTGTTCGGCGCTGCCCATGCTGGAGTTCAAGCAGGCCGCCGCCACGCCCAGGCGTTCGAGCGCCGCGACCTGGTCCTGCATGAGGGCGATGAGCGGCGACACCACCAGCGCGCAGCCGCCGCTCACCAGGGGCGGGATCTGGTAGCACAGCGATTTGCCGCCGCCGGTCGGCATCAACACCACGCAGTCGACGCCGTTCAGTGCGCAGCCGATGGCCTCGCCCTGGTGGCCGCGAAACGCCGAGTAACCGTAGGTGTCCTTGAGGACGGCGAGCGCGCGTCTCAGCATGGCGGGCGCGGAAATTCTGGGAGCGTCATGGAATCGGCAACGGGCGGCAACATCGGCGCTCATGGTACACGCCCGGCCGCCGCGCGGGGGCGTTCGCACGCGCCCGCTTCGATGGTTTAATCTCCCCGCCACAACGGTCAACCAAGCCAGGGGATTTCAATGCAACGTTTGCACAACAAGGTCGCCGTGATCACCGGCGGCACCGGCGGTATCGGTCTCGCCTCGGCCAAGCTGTTCGCCGCCGAAGGCGCCCAGGTGGTGCTGGTCGATCTGGACCAGGCGGCGCTCGATCGCGCGGTCGCCGAGATCGGCGCCGAGCGCGCCATGGGCGTGGCGGCCGACGTCACCGACCCGGCGCAGGTCGAAGGCTACGTCAAGGCCACGCTCGCCAAGCACGGTCGCCTCGACGTGTTCTTCAACAATGCCGGCATCGAAGGCGCGGTCGGGCCGATCACCGATTACCCGCTCGAGATGTTCGACAAGGTCATGGCCGTCAACGTGCGCGGTGTGTTCCTGGGCCTGAAGTACGCCATCCCGGCCATGGCCAAGAGCGGCGGCGGCAGCATCGTCATCACCTCGTCGCTGGGCGGCCTGCGCGGCGTGCCGAAGATCGGCGCCTACATCGCCTCCAAGCACGCGGTGGTGGGGCTCATGAAGTCGGCGGCGCTGGAATGCGCGGCGCTCAAGATCCGCGTCAACACCATCAATCCCTCGCCGATCGCCACGCGCATGATCGAATCGCTGGAAGCGGGCTATGCGCCGGGCGCGACGGAACTGGTACGCAAGAAGATGGAAGCCGGCGTGCCGCTGCGACGCTACGGCCAGCCCGAGGAAGTGGCGCATCTCGCGCTGTTCCTGGCCAGCGACGAGTCAGCCTACATCACCGGCAACAGCTATCCCATCGACGGCGGCATGTCGGCGGCTTGAGCGGCGCGCCATGAGCGGCACGGCGGCCCCGCCCTTCGAACTCGCGGCGCAACTGCGCGCCGACTGCCATGTGCTGGGTCGCCTGCCGCTCAGCCACGTGCTGCTGCTCGACAAGCGTGAAGTGCCGTGGTTCATCCTGGTGCCGGAGACTGCGGTCATCGAGCTGTGCGACCTCGGCGCGGATGAGCAGGCGCAGCTGCAGCGCGAGGTGAACGCAATATCGCGCCTGCTGCGCGCGCGCTTCACGGTCACGAAATTGAACGTGGCCGCGATCGGCAACATCGTCTCGCAGCTGCATGTGCATGTGATCGGCCGCCATGCCGCGGATCCCTGGTGGCCGAACGTCGCCTGGGGCCAGGCCAGCGCCGGCGGCTACACGGCGGCCGAGGTCAGCGCCATCGCGCAATGCCTGGCGTCCGAGCTCGGCGCCGATTATCGAAGCCTCTGAGGGTCATCGCCATGGGCGACGTCGTTCCATTCCGGCCCGCGCCGAAGAAGAAAAAGGGCGAAGGCCGAACGCTGTGCAAGAGCGGCTTCCACAAGTGGGCCATCGACCAGGCCAAGCAGTTCGATGTGAAACAGGGCAAGCTCGTCACCATCAAGCGCTGCGTGCGCTGCGGGGAAACGAAGACTGTGCTGGCCTGACCGATAGCTGCCACATCATCCTGTAGGTGCGAATTCATTCGCACTTCGGGGGGGGCGGGCCTACCCGGAAGGAGGTGCGAATGAATTCGCACCTACAGGTCACTCCCGGTAGGCCTCCATCGGCGGACAGCTGCATACCACGTGCTTGTCGCCATAGACGTTGTCGATGCGCGACACCGGCGGCCAGTACTTGTCTTCGTTCTGCACTTCCATGGGAAAGAACGCCTCGGCCTTGCTGTAGGGCCGCCGCCATTGTTCGTCAATCAGCAGTTGATGATGATGGGGCGCGTTCCTGAGCAGGTTGTCGTCACGGTCCGCGCGACCTTCGGCGACCGCCGCGATCTCGCCACGGATACGTATCATGGCTTCGCAGAAGCGATCGAGCTCGCGCAGGCTTTCGCTCTCGGTCGGTTCGATCATGAGCGTGTCGGCGACCGGGAAGGACATGGTCGGCGCATGGAAACCGTAATCGGCGAGACGCTTGGCGACATCGTCCACGCTGATGCCGGTGGCGGCCTTGATGGCGCGCAGGTCGATGATGCACTCGTGCGCGACCATGCCGTTGCGACCGGTGTACAGCACCGGGAAATGATCCTTCAAGCGCGTCGCCACGTAGTTGGCCGCGAGGATCGCGACCATGGTCGCGCGTTTGAGGCCGCTCGCGCCCATCATCGCGATATAGGCCCACGAGATGGAGAGGATGCTCGCCGAGCCCCACGGCGCCGCCGATACCGCGCCGATGGTGCCGGCCGCGCCGGCATAGGGGTTCACACCGCCCACCACCGGGTGATCGGGCAGGTAAGGCGCGAGATGTGCCTTCACACCTATCGGCCCCATGCCCGGCCCGCCGCCGCCGTGGGGAATGGCGAAAGTCTTGTGCAGGTTGATGTGCATGACATCGGCGCCGATCTCCGCCGGCCGACAGATGCCGACCAGCGCATTGAAGTTGGCGCCGTCCATGTACACCTGCCCGCCGTGGGCGTGCACGATGTCACACAGCTCGATGATCGAGGGCTCGAACACACCGTGGGTGGAGGGATAGGTGATCATGAGACAGGCCAAGTCCGCGGCGTGCAGCGCGGCCTTGGCACGCAGGTCGTCGAGATCGACATTGCCGTTGTCGTCGCATTCCACCACTACCACGCGCAGGCCGGCCATGGCCGCGCTGGCCGGGTTGGTGCCATGCGCCGAGGCCGGGATCAGGCACACGTTGCGCGCGCCCTCGCCGCGCAACTCGTGGTATTTGCGGATCACCAGCAGCCCGGCGTACTCGCCCTGCGAACCGGCATTGGGCTGCAGGGAAAACGCCGCGAAGCCGGTCAGGTCCACCAGCATCGCGTTCAACTCTTCGAACAGGCGCTGGTAGCCCTGCGCCTGGTCCAGCGGCGCGAAGGGATGCAGGTCGGCGAACTCGCGATAGGACAAGGCCTGCATCTCGACCGCCGCGTTGAGCTTCATGGTGCATGAGCCGAGCGGAATCATGGCGCGGTCGAGGGCGATGTCGCGTCGCGCCAGGCGGCGCATGTAACGCATCATTTCCGTTTCGGAGTGATGACGCTCGAACACCGGGTGCGTGAGGATGGCGCTCGCGCGGCGCAAGGCCGGCGGGATGCATTCGTCCAGCGTGGCGTCGATGGCCTTGAAATCGAGCTCGTCGCCATCGTCGCGGCTGAACACCCGCCACAGCGCCCGTACCGCCGCACGGTTGATGGTTTCGTCGAAGGCGATGCCGAGATGATCGGCATCGACCACGCGCAGGTTGATGCCCGCTTCGCGGGCGCGCGCCGCGAAGTGCCGGGCGCGATTGGGCACGTGCAGGGTGACGGTGTCGAAGAAGGCCGGGTTGACGATGTCGTAGCCGAGACGTGCGAGGCCGTGCACCAGGATCTGCAGCAGGCGGTGCACGCGCCCGGCGATCAGCGCAAGGCCCTTGGGGCCGTGATACACCGCGTAGAAACCGGCAATCACCGCCAGCAGCACCTGCGCGGTGCAGATGTTGCTGGTGGCCTTCTCGCGGCGGATGTGCTGTTCGCGCGTCTGCAAGGCCATGCGCAGCGCCATGCGGCCGTCGCGATCGCGCGATACGCCGATGATGCGGCCCGGCATGGAGCGCACGAAACGCTCGCGGGTGGCGAAGAACGCGGCATGCGGTCCGCCGTAGCCCATCGGCACGCCGAAGCGCTGCGCGCTGCCGACCACGATGTCGGCATCCATTTCGCCGGGCGGCTTCAACATCACCAGGCTCAGCAGATCGCTGGCCACCGTCACCAGCATGCCACGCGCGTGCGCATCGGCGATGAAAGCGCCGTAGTCGACCAGCGCGCCGCCGGAGCCCGGGTACTGAACGAGCGCGCCGAAATACTCGCCGTTGGCGAGCAGCGCAGGTGCGTCGCCCACCACCACCTCGAATTCGAAATGGCGCGCGCGGGTCTTCACCACCGCGATGGTCTGCGGATGACAATCGGCATCGACCAGGAAGCGCGGCGATTTGTTCTTGGCCAGACGATGCGCCATGGCCATGGCCTCGGCGGCGGCGGTCGCCTCGTCGAGCATGGACGCGTTCGCGACCTCCATGCCGGTCAGGTCGATGACCATCTGCTGGTAGTTGAGCAAGGCTTCCAGGCGGCCCTGGCTGATCTCGGCCTGGTAAGGCGTGTAGGCCGTATACCAGCCGGGGTTCTCCAGCACGTTGCGCTTGATGACCTCCGGCATGAGCGTGCCGTAGTAGCCCATGCCGATCATCGAGATGTTGACGCGGTTGCGCTCGCGCATGGCACGCAGGTGATTCAAGATGGCGCGCTCGCTGACCGTTTCGGTCAAGGCCAGCGGGCTCTTCGACACGATGCTGTCCGGCACCGCGCGCTCCACCAGCTGCTCGAGCGAATCGAGGCCGAGACTCGCCAGCATGCGGGTGACGTCGGCCTCGGTCGGGCCGACATGGCGGCGGATGAAGTCACCGCGGGATTCGAGTTCGTAGAGGGACGGGTTGGCGGTCATGGCGAAAGCCCTGTAGGTGCGAATTCATTCGCACATTGAACGGAGCGGCACGCGCTCACTGCATCAGCCTGCAAGCGCGAGTGAATTCGCACCTACAGAGCAACAATGGTCAGCCTACAACTCGGCGATGTAGGCCTGGTAGGCATTGCTGTCCATGAGGCGCTCGAGCAGGCTGGCGTCGTCGAGCTTGACGCGCAGCAGCCAACCGTCGCCGAGCGGCGCGCTGTTGACGAGTTCCGGCGCGTCGGCCAGTTGCTCGTTGACCGCCAGCACCGTGCCGCCGACCGCGAGCTTCACTTCGCCGACCGCCTTCACCGATTCGATCACCACCAGGTTGGTGTCGCCGTCGAGATGGCTGCCAACTTCCGGCAGCTCCACGAACACGATGTCGCCGAGCTGCTCCTGGGCGTAGTCGGTGATGCCGACGGTCACGCTGCCGTCGTCTTCGACACGCAGCCATTCATGTTCCTGGGTGTACTTGGTGACGTTCATGGATGAGGGTCTGCGGTTGGATGGAAGATGGATCAGGCGCGCTTGTAGCGATGCGGCACGAACGGCAGCGCCACCACGTCGAGCTCGTGGCGGGTGTCGCGTATGGTGACCGTGAGCGTGGTGCCGGGCGTTGCCAGCGCGCGCTCGACATAGCCCATCGCGACCGGCGCATCGAGGGTCGGGCCGAAGCCGCCGGAGGTCACGCGCCCGACCACGCGTCCGCTGGCGTCATGGAGTTCGGCGCCGGCGCGCACCGGCACGCGGCCGCGCATGGCGAGGCCGACACGCGCGCGCGCCGCGCCATGGCGCGCTTCGTCGAGGATGCGCAGGTGACCGGGAAAATGCGCGGCGTGTGGCGCCGCGCCGAGGTATTTGCGCGCGATGGTCCAGTTGAGGCCGGCCTCGGCGGGCGAGGTGGTGGCATCGATGTCGGTGCCCGACAGGCACAGGCCGGCTTCGAGCCGCAGCGAATCGCGCGCGCCCAGGCCGCAGGGTTCGACGCCGGGCTGGGCCAGCAGCAGGCGCGCGAGATCCTCGGCGGCGGCGGCGGCGACCGCGATCTCGAAGCCATCCTCGCCGGTGTAACCGCAGCGATGCACCAGCACCGCCATGCCGCCGATGGCGGATCTGCAGCCCTGCATGAAGTTGAGCGCCGCCGCCGCCGGGCACAGCGCCGCCATGACGCCGGCCGCGGCCGGCCCCTGCAGGGCCAACAGCGCCTGGTCGTCCTGCATCGTCAGCTCGACCGCGTCGCCGAGTGCGCGCTGCAGGTGCTCGAAATCGCTGTGCTTGTAGGCCGCGTTCACCACCAGGTGCAGACGATCGGCGAAGCGCGTGATCATGAGGTCGTCGATGATGCCGCCGGCCTCGTTGGTCAACAGCGAGTAGCGTTGCTGGCCGCTCGCCAGGCCGACGACATCACCCGGCACCAGGCGCTCCAGCGCGCCGGGCTCGCCGCGCAGGCTCACCTGCCCCATGTGCGAGACATCGAACAGGCCGGCGTGGCTGCGGGTGTGGAGGTGTTCGTGCTTGATGCCGCCGGCATATTGCACGGGCATGGCATAGCCCGCGAAAGGCACCAGTCGCGCGCCGAGTTGCACATGCAGGTTGTATAGCGGTGTTTGTTTCAGAGATTGCCCGGGTGCGCTCATCGCCGCCCCCCGCAGCGCGCCAAGCTTCGCTTGCACGCGCCGAATCGATACCAGAACATGCGCGCACTATCGCACAAGCTCAGGCCCGATGGTACCCGCGGGTAGCGCGTCGGCCATGTCTTGCAACCCGCCTCTCGAGGAGCGCCCCATGAGCCTACGACTGATCGGCGCGGGTGTCGGCCGCACCGGCACCCTGTCACTGCGCGCCGCGCTGGAAACCCTGCTCGGTCCGCCCTGCTACCACATGTTCGAGGTGCGCGAGCATCCCGAGCACATTCCGCTGTGGCATGCCGCGGCGCGCGGCGAAGCGCTCGACTGGCAAGGCCTGTTGGGTGGCTACCAGGCGGCGGTCGACTGGCCGGCCTCGGCGTTCTGGCCCGAGATCAGCGCGGCGTTTCCCGACGCCATCATCCTGCTCTCGACACGCTCTGCCGAAAGCTGGTGGAAGAGCGCTTCCGAGACCATCTTTCCGGCCACGCTGAGCGCGCCCGACAGCGCGTGGCGACGCATGATCGACGCGATGTTCGCCAATCGTTTCACCACCGCCATCGATGACAAGGACGCCAGCATCGCCGCCTTCGAAGCGCACAACCGCAAAGTGCGCGAGCTGGCGCCGCCCGCGCGGCTGGTGGAATGGCAAGCCGGCGATGGCTGGGCGCCCTTGTGCAAGGCGCTAGGCGTGCCGATCCCGGACCTGCCGTTTCCGCACGTGAACTCCACCGAGGAATTCCGCGAGAAGGTCTTGAAGTCTTCCCGCTGACGACCGGCGCCGGCGCGACGCAATCCCCCGGCGCGCCTTTGCGCGCGGCCCACGGCGCGCCGTTTCCGGCTAGAATCCGCGCTCGTTTACCTGCCCCATTGCGCCTGCCATTCGACCATGAACGATTGCCAACCCGGACAACGCTGGATCAGTAACACCGAGCCGGAGCTCGGCCTCGGCATGGTGTTCGAGGTCGCCAACCGTCGTGTCATCATCAATTTCCCGGCCGCCGATGACCGTCGCACCTACGCGCTGGACAATTCACCGCTGATCCGCGTGCTGTACCGCGCCGGCGACCGCATACGCGGCGAAGACGGCACCGAGTTCATCGTCACCGAGGTCAAGTTCGTCAATGGCTGCGCCTTCTACATCGGCATCAATGCCGAGGGCGGCGACATGAGCATGCACGAGATCGATCTCGACAGCTTCGTGCAGTTCAATCGCCCGCTCGATCGACTGTTCATCGGCCAGGTCGACAAGGCCGCGCGCTTTCGTCTGCGCGCCCAGACCCTCGCCCATCATCATCGCCACCAGGTGTCACCGGCCTATGGCCTGCTCGGCGCGCGCGTGCAGCCCTTGCCGCACCAGTTCTACATCGCCGACGAAGTATCGGGCCGCCACGCGCCGCGCGTGCTGCTGGCCGATGAAGTGGGCCTCGGCAAGACCATAGAGGCGGGCCTCATCCTGCATCGGCAATGGCTGTCGGGGCGCGTCGCGCGCGCGCTGGTGGTGGTGCCGGACAACCTCGTGCACCAGTGGCTGGTGGAAATGCTCCGACGCTTCAACCTGCGCTTCTCGATCCTGGACGAGGAGATCTGCGACGAACTGGCGGACTCCGGCGAAGGCAATCCTTTCGAGTCGGCGCAGCTGGTGCTGACCAGCCTGTCGTTCCTGGTCGGCGACCCGGAACGCCACGCCCAGGCCTGCGCCGCCGGCTGGGATCTGCTGGTGGTCGACGAAGCCCATCACCTGGCCTGGACGCCGGCCGCGGTGAGCCCGGCCTACGCGGCCGTCGCCGCGCTCGCCGAACGCGTTCCCTCGCTGCTGTTGCTGACCGCCACGCCGGAGCAGCTGGGCGTGGAAGGGCATTTCGCGCGCCTGCGCCTGCTCGACCCGCACCGCTACGATGACCTGGAGCGCTACCTCGCCGAGGAAAAACACTACGAGGCGGTCAGCGAGTTGGTGCGTGAACTGCGCGAAGGCGACGGCGTCGCCGGCGGCGCGGTGATGGACGAAGTGGCGCGCTACCTCGGCGCCGAACGCGTGGCCGAACTCGAGTCCGAGCTCGCGCGTGACCGCGACACCGGCACCCAGCGCATCGTGCGCGAACTGCTCGACCACCATGGCACCGGCCGCGTGCTGTTCCGCAATTGCCGTGACAACATCGCCGGCTTCCCCGAGCGCCGGCTCAATCTCCACGAGCTCGACATGCCGACGGTGTACCGTGAACGCGCCGCCCAGGCGTCGCTCGCCGCGCAGCTCATACCCGAGCAGGGCTTGGGCGAAGACTGGCTCGCCTTCGACCCGCGCGCCGAGTGGCTGGCGGGCTGGCTCGCGCAACACCGGCGCGACAAGACCCTGGTGATCTGCGCGCGCGCCGATACCGCGCAAACCCTCGAAGCGTGGCTGCGGCTGCGCAAGGGCGTGCGCTCGGCGGTCTTCCATGAAGGCCTCGATCTGGTCGCGCGCGATCGCGCCGCCGCCTATTTCGCCGACACCGAGGAAGACGCCCAACTGCTGGTGTGCTCCGAGATCGGCAGCGAAGGACGCAATTTCCAGTTCGCGCGCCACCTCGTGCTGTTCGACATCCCGGAGAATCCCGATCTCATCGAACAACGCATCGGCCGACTGGACCGCATCGGCCAGCGCTTCGCGGTCGAGATCCACGTGCCGATGTTTCGCGACTCGGCGCAAAGCGTGCTGGTGCGCTGGCTGCACGAGGGCATCGACGCCTTCGAACACATCTGCCCGGCGGGCCCGGCGCTGCTGGCCGAGTTCCGCGCACCGCTGGAAGCGTGCATGGCCGCGCCGGCGGACGCGGCGGCGCTGACCGCGCTGCTGGCCGGCACCCGCGCGCGCAGCGATGAAATCCGCCAGGTGCTGTCGCGCGGCCGCGATCGACTGCTGGAATTGAATTCCTTCGATCGCGCGCGCGCCGAGGTGGTGCTGGCCAGCGTGTCCGAGGCCGAACGCGCCGATGAACTGCGCGACTACATGGACCACGTGTTCAGCGAATTCGGTGTCGAGCACGAGGACAACGGCGAGCACAGCCTGGTGCTGCAGCCCGGCGATCACATGAGCTGCACCGAGTTCCCGGGCCTGCCGGAAGGCGGCCTGACGGTGACCTTCGATCGTACCCAGGCGCTGGGTCGTGACGACATGCATTTCCTGTCGTGGGAGCACCCGATGGTGGCCGGCAGCATGGACATGGTGCTGGGCGGCGATTTCGGCAACGCCAGTTTCGGCGTGATCAAGGTCGCCGGCGTCGCGCCCGGCAGCCTGTTCATCGAATCCCAGTTCGTGGTGGTGTGCCCGGCCCCGCGCGGCTTGAACGTGCAGCGCTTCCTGCCGCGCTCCAGCCTGCGCGTGGTGGTCGACGGCGCCGGCGAAGATGTCAGTGCCAGGCGCGACGCGGCCTGGTTCGACGCCGCGGTGCGCGACGTGCCGAGCGCCACCGCGCTCAAGGTGGTGACGCGCATGCGCGAACAGGTGACCACGCTCACCGATCACGCCACGCATTTCGCCGAAGTCCAGCAGGAGCAGCTGGTGGGCGTCGCGCTCGAAGCGATGAACGCGCAGCTCGAAGCCGAGACCGCGCGCATGCAGCGCCTCGCCAAGGTCAACCCCAACATTCGCGCCGAGGAAGTCAGCGTGCTCGAGGACACCCGCGAGCAGCTCGCGCGTTACCTCAAGGGCGCACAGCTGAAGCTCGACGCGGTGCGCGTGGTGGTGGCGACCTGAGATTATCGACGCCTCGGCAGCGGGAAATTGTGAGTGAGGTTTCGACCTGACCACATTGGAGGCGCAACCACGCCGGGCGTCGTTCGTCAGACTGAAGTCTGACCCACAGGAAGAGACGAGTCGCCCTCGTCCCGTTAGAATGACTGCCCCGTTTCCGCCCGAGCCCGGTCATGACCGATCTCACCGCCATGCGCGCCGCCCACGGCCCGCGCATCTTCGACAACATCCGCGTGCTCGACTTCACCGCCATCATCGCCGGCGCCTATTGCACGCGCATGCTCGCCGACCTCGGCGCCGACGTGCTGAAGATCGAACCCCCGGGTGGCGAGTTGATGCGTCACATCGGCCCCATGCGCGGCGAATACAGCACCGTGTTCGCGGCCTTGAACAGCGGCAAGCGCAGCTTGAAGCTCGATCTCAAGCAGGCGTCCGCGGCGCAGCTGTGCAAGCGCCTGGTGACGAACTACGACGTGGTGGTGGAGAACTTCAGCCCCGGCGTCATGCAGCGCCTGGGTCTCGATTACGCGGCGCTGCGCGAACACAACCCGCAGCTCGTGATGTGCTCCATCTCCGGCTACGGCCAGGACGGCCCGCAATCGGGGCTGCCGGCCTTCGCGCCCATCGTGCAGGCGCTGTCGGGCTATGAACTGGTCTACCAGACCAGCCAGCCGGGTCTCGCGCGCCCGCTCAACATGGGTCCGCCGGTCGGCGACACCACCGCCGCGCTGCAGGCGTTCGGCGCGATCAACGCGGCGCTCTATTACCGTCAACGCAGCGGCGCCGGCCAATACATCGATATCGCCATGATGGACAGCATGCTGTCCTCCATGCACCGCGATTTCCAAATCGCCTTCAATCCCGATCCCAACCTGCGCGTGTACGGCCCGCTGGAGACGCGCAATGGCTTCATCATCGCCATGCCGGCCACCCAGCCGCAGTTCGAAAAGCTGACGCGCGCCATCGGCCGTCCCGACATGCTGGACGATCCGCGCTTCGCCACCCAGCGCTCGCGCTTCGATCATTACAACGACATCATGGCCTTGACCGAGGCGTGGACGCGCACGCGCACCGCCGACGAAGCGCTGCGCGCCCTGACCGCCGCCGACGTGCCCTGCGCGCGCTACCGGCGCATTGCCGACCTCGCCGACGACCCGCAGCTCGCGCATCGCCACATGATGGCGGAAGTCAGCGATGGCGCCGGCCCGCTCAAGGTGCCGAACGCGCCCTTCCTGTTTTCGGAAACCCATGCGGCGGTACGTCCGCAGGTCGCCGACCTCGGCGCGCACAATGACAGGGTGCTGCGCGAGGAACTGAAGCTCGGCGACGACGACATCGCGGCGCTCACCGCCAGCGGCGCCTTCGGGCGCTGATCGAATGCCAGGAGGCCGACGATGAAGTCACTCGATCTGAAAGATCCCGATCTCTACCTGCACGGCGTGCCCTACGCGCTCATCGCCGACATGCGCCGCGCCGCGCCGCTGCATTGGAACCCGGAAAGCGACGGCGCCGGCTTCTGGTCGGTGCTGCGCTACGACGACATCGTGGCGATTTCCAAGGACCCCGAGACGTTTTCCTCGGCTTACGCCAATGGCGGTCATCGCATATTCAATGAAAACGAACGCGGCGTGGCGGAACTCGGCGAAGCCGGCATCGGCATTCCGTTCATCTCCACCGATCCGCCCCTGCATCGCTGGTACCGCGCGGCGGTGCTGCCCGGTCTGAAACTCGGCCGCGTACGCGAAATGGGCGATCGATTGCGCGCACGCATCGCGCATCTCATCGATGGCCTGCAAGGTCACACCGGCGAGTTCGATTTCGTCGAGCGCATCGCCGCGCCCTTCCCGCTCATGACCCTCGCCGAATTGTTTGGCGTGCCGGTGGACGACATCGACAAGCTCTACAACTGGTCGAACGCGATGGTCGGCGAGGACGATCCGAGCTTGCGCGTGTCACCGGCGCAGATGGCCGACACCCTCGGCGAAATGCTCGACTACGCCAATTTCATTTTCGATGCGCGCAGGAAGGAGCCGCAGGACGACATCCTGTCCATGCTTGCTCACGGCCAGTTGAACGGCGAACCGATCAGCCGCGCCGATTTCCTCGGCACTTTCATCCTGCTGCTGGTCGGCGGCAACGAGACCACGCGCAATTCCATTGCCCATGGCATGGTGGCCTTCACCGAGAACCGCGAGCAATGGCGGCGCCTGCGCGACAATCGCGCGCTGATGCCGGGCGCGGTGCGCGAAATCGTGCGCTACGCGAGCCCGGTGTTCCACATGCGTCGCACCGCCACGCGCGACACCGTGGTCAATGGCCAGGCCGTTGCGCGCGGCGACAAGGTGGTGCTGTGGTACATGGCCGGTAATCGCGACGAGCTGGCGTTCGACGAGCCCGAGCGTTTCGACATCGAACGCGCGGGCCCGCTGCACGTCGGCTTCGGCACCGGTGAACACACCTGTCTCGGCAACCGCCTCGCGGAAGTGCAGATAGGCCTCATGTTCGACGCCCTGCTCGAGCGCATGCCCGGCTTGCGCATCTGCGGTCCCGGCCGCCGCATGCGGTCGAATTTCATCAACGGCTACCTGCACCTGCCGGCCACGCTCGGCTGAAGCGGCACATCACAGCGAGCCACACCTAGGAAGTCCCCACGTCATGAGAATTCTCGTCCTCTCGGTCCTCAGCCTGCTGCTCGCCGCCTGCGTGAACCTCGGCGGCAACAACGTCGCGCGCGTCACCACCGATTACGCGGCGACGGTCAAGAAAGTCGGCCTGTTGTGCCTGGTCGATGACCAGGTCAACGTGAGCTATCTCACCTCCTCGGCGCAGGAGAGCTTCTTTTCGCGCGCCACGCTGCCAGGCTGGGATGTCGACGCGCAGGTGTCCGCCATCATGACGCCCAACATGAAGCGCAAGGGCTTCGAGGTCATTGCCATCCCGCGCAACGACGAACTGCTGGGCCTCTACGACTCCGACTTCAGCTACGCCAGGACCGAGCGCATCCACGAGCAACTGGCGGCGGTGGCGAAATCCCTCGGCCTCGACATGGTGGTGGTGGTGGCGCGCAACGTCGACGCCGACCGGGTCACCAAGACCAACCAGAAGATCCGCGGTTATGGCCTGCAGAAGGCCTTCGACACCGGCGCGTTCGCCTATGGCAGCATCTATGTCGAAGCCTACGACACGCGCAAGTTCTTCGTGGTCGGCAAGGCCACCGGCTTCCAGTCGGCGCCGCTGCCGGAGGGGCTGTGGCAGGGCAGTTTCGAAACCGCCAGGGGCGAGACCACCATTGCGGCGCAAGCGCAGGATGAAATCGTCAAGATATTGAAGAAGGTGCTGGGCGACGCGGTGGCGATCGCGGCGCAGGAGGCTGGCGTCTAGCGCGCCACCCCACCGACCACGGACCCCCTCGCCGCGCCGGCCGCGGCCCCGCTTCCTCTCCGCCACGGGCTGCTATATAGATGGCACAGCCATCAACGCAGGGGAGAGGTCATGAGCTACATCGACGTGGTCGACAAGGTCGAGGTCCCGCGGCCGGCGCGCTATTACACGCCGCCCGCTTTCGTCACCGTTTCCGGCATTCCGCTGGCCTACCGCCGCCAGGGCCAGGGCGAAGCCGTGGTACTGCTGCACGGCGCCGGCTTCACACGCATGTGGATCCCGCTCTACCAGATGATGGCGGAGCGCTGCGACTTCATCGCGCCCGAACAACCGGGCTTCGGCGAGACACCGATGCCGAAGTGGTTTCGCACATTCGACGACCTGACCCTGCTCTACGACGAGCTGTTCGATCGGCTCGGTCTCGAGCGCATCCATCTCATCGGCTTTTCGATGGGCGGCTGGGCGGCCGCCGAGTTCGCCTCGTTCTATCCGAAACGCCTGAAGTCGCTGGCGCTGATCACGCCGGTCGGCCTGCGCCTGCCGGACAATCCCGGTGTCGACATCTTCCAGTTGCCACCGGCCGAACTCATGGACCGCCTGTTCGAAGACAAGGCGGTGATGATGGACTTCTTGCCCGACCCGGACGACTTCGAGGAAGGCATACACCTGTACTCGGAATTCGCGGCTGCCGCGCGTCTCATGTGGGCGCCCCGCTACAACCTCGCACTCGAGAGACGCCTGCAACGCCTGGACTGCCCGACGCTGGTGGTCGGCGCCGACAACGATCGCCTGGTGCCGAATGAAATGTCCGACCGCTACGCCGAAGTGCTGCCCAACTGCCGGCTGTTGCGCCTGCCCGGCACTGGACACGAACCCTGTCTCGAACGTCCACGACAACTGGCCGACGCCCTGCTCGGCCTGGTCGAGGAGGCCAAGTGATGAACAAGCTGCGCTTTTATTTCTTTCATCTCATGCCCTATCCGCACATTCCGCCGAGCACGGAATTCGCGTCGAGCTGGGTGAGCCTGTCGAACAAGCATTACGACCCGCAGCGCGGGCGCTTGCTGTACAACGAGTACATCGAGCAGCTGGTGGCGGCCGAGAAGCATGGCTTCGACGGCGTCGGCGTGAACGAGCATCACGCCAATTTCTACGGCACCATGCCCTCGCCCAACATCATCGCGGCGATGCTGGTGCAGCGCACCAGCCACATTCCCATCGGCGTGATCGGCAATGCCATTCCCCTGCACGGCAACCCGCTGCGGGTGGCCGAGGAGATCGCGATGCTCGACGTGATCTCGGGCGGGCGCATCATCTCCGGCTTCGTGCGCGGCATCGGCTGCGAATACTTCAACAACGGCGTGACGCCGGCCGATTCGGTCGAACGCTTCGACGAAGCGCACGATCTCATCATCAAGGCCTGGACCGACGACGGGCCCTTCACCTGGCAGGGCGATCATTTCTACGTGCCCAATGCCAACATCATTCCCAAGCCCATCCAGCAGCCGCATCCCCCGATCTGGATCCCGGGCCAGGGCTCGCTGGAAACGCTCAAGTTCGTCGCACGCCACCATTACACCTACATGATGGTGTTCTCGCCGCTGTGGTTCACGAAGATGGCGTTCGACGGTCTGCGCGAGGAATGTCATCGCCTCGGCTACGACGCGCCCAAGAGCATGTTCAACGCCTGCGTGCCGACCTACGTGGCCGAGACCGACGAGCAGGCGCACCGCGAGGCGAAGGCGCACTTGTCATGGGTGTTCAACACCGGTCTCAAGATCCCCGACCAGTTGTTCTTTCCGCCGGGCTACATGAGCACCAAGTCGTTCCGCAATTTTGTCGGCCTGCTCAAGAAGGGCAAGGTCAAACCCCAGGCGCAGTTGAGTTACGACGAGCTCATCAAGGATCGCTACATCATCGTCGGCTCGCCGGAGACGGTGAAGAACCAGCTCGGCGAGTACTGCGATGAAGTGGGCGCCGGCGGCATCCTCGCGGTGGGCTCGTCCTATGGCCCGATGCCGAACTGGATGGTGATGAAGAACATGCAGATCTTCGCCGAGGAAGTCATGCCTGAATTCCGCGAGGCGGACGGCAAACCCGATCACCTGCGCGCCGAGCCGCCGGCGCCGGCCACCCACGCCGAATTCGCCGCGCGCTTCGGACGGCCGCCGGAGTCGGCGCGCTCGCTGGTGACAGGGGGCGGCAACCAGCTGGTCGAACATCGCCTCGCGCACCTGCCGGAGATCATCGACAGCACCATGGCCAGGCCCGGCGACGACGAACGGCCCGCCTCGGCGGGCTGAGCGCCCGCGCCTTCACGGCCACACGTCGCGTGGCCGTGAAGGACAGGCTTGCCGGTGAGCGCCAGGCATGGTCTGGTAGCGACGCCTGTCTACATGTCGGGGGACCGTGATGCGTGATTACGATGTCATCATCGTCGGCGCGGGCGTCGGCGGCAGCGCGCTGGCGGCCAACCTCGCCGCTGCCGGCCTCGACGTCGAGCTGCTCGAACGCGAGGCGGCGTTCACCGACAGGGTACGCGGCGAATGGATGGCGCCGTGGGGCGTGGCCGAGGCGAAGGCGCTCGGACTGTACGATCTGCTGATGGCCAATGGCGGCCATCACCTCGAACGTTCCATCACCTACGACGAGCTCATTGCGCCGGCCGACGCGCTGGCCGCGGCACAACCGCTGGCCGCGCTGCACCCGGCAGCGCCCGGGCCCTTGTGCATGGAGCACGTGACCATGCAGAACACGCTGCTGCGACATGCTCGCGCCGGCGGCGCCAAGGTCAGGCGCGGCGTGTCGGCCTTGCGCGTGCGCGCGGGGGCAGCGCCGCGCGTTGAATTCACCCACGATGGCGCCCGTCATGAACACGGCTGCCGACTGCTGGTGGGCGCCGATGGGCGCAGTTCCAGCGTGCGCCGCCAGCTCGGCCTCACGCTCGACGAGGCGCCGGTGGATCACTTGATATCGGGCTTGCTGGTGACCGGCGCCGACGCCTGGCCGGCCGACACCCAGGCACTGGGCAAGGCCGGTGAAGTGATGTTCCTGATCTTTCCCCAGGGCCACGGCAAGGTGCGCCTGTACGTCGAATACGCGCTGGAACATCGTGGCCGATTCACGGGCGAGGCAGGCGCGCGCAACCTGCTCGCGGCGCTGGATACCACGGTGCTGCCGGGCGGCGATGCCTTGAGTCGCGCCACGCCGGCGGGCCCATGCAAAGCTTATCCCAGCCAGTTCGCACAACTGGCGGCGCCCTATTGCGAGGGCGCGGTGCTGCTGGGCGACGCCGCCGGCTTCACCGATCCGATACTCGGGCAGGGCTTGTCGGTGACGCTGCGCGACGCGCGCATGGTGCGCGACATCCTGTTGGCCAGCGACGACTGGCGGCCCCAGGCATTCGCGAGCTACGGGCAGACGCGCCATGAAGGCACGCGACGCATCGCCCAGGCCACGCGCTTCGCGGCGCGCCTGTTCGCGCGTTTCGACGCCGATGGCGTCGGCGCGAGGGCCCGCGCCCTCGCCCGCATGCATCGCGACCCCGGGCTTCGAGCCCTGCTCGCCAGCGCCTATCTCGGCCCCGAACAGTTGCCTGCCGAGATCTTCAGCGAGGCTTTCCAGGAGGCGCTGTTCGCGCCCTGAATCCTGCTCCTCGACGAGTACGGGGCGCCTGCGGCGCTCCGTACTCGTGCTCTCCCCGATCTCAGGCCTGGACGCGGCTGGTGTCGGTCATCACCACCGCGGTGGGGTTGATGCGCGTCAGGTTGGCGGGCACCGAGGCGGCCAGCCCGGCCAGCAGCGCGGCGGTCAGGGCGACCTTCAGCAAGGTGGTCGAAGTGGTCTTGAGGGCGTTGACGGTGCTGGTGGTCATGGCAGGTCTCCAGGTTTGCGATGTGTTTGTTGCCCGGCGCCGGCCCTTCGATGAGGGGCGACTGCCGACCTTGGAGCGCATTCTATTGTTGCCAATTACCACCGATAAGCCGGTAGCATTGGAAGACTGAATTGCAGAATCAACAACAATGGAAGACATCCTCACCCTGCGCCTGTTTCTCGCCATCGCCGACACCGCGAGCTTCACCCACGCCGCGCGCCGCCTGGCCCTGACCCCGGCGGTGGCCTCACGCAAGCTCGCCGCGCTCGAAGCCGAACTCGGTCAGCGCCTGTTCCTGCGCTCGACACGCAAGGTCAGCCTCACCGAGCACGGCGCGTTTCTGCGCCAGCACGCGCAACGCGTGGTCGACGCCGTGGACGAGGCCAGCGAGGCGATGCGCGGCGCGCTGGCGCGGCCGGCCGGCCGCCTGCGCATCAGCTGTCGCGCGGGCCTGGGGGGTTATTTCATCGTGCCCCACATCGGCGAATTCCGTGCGCTCTATCCCGAGGTCACCATCGGTCTCGAACTCATCCACGATCGCCAGGCCGATCTCATGGCCACCGGCTGCGACGTGGCGGTGACCATCGGGCACCTGCAGGACTCCAACCTGGTGGCGCGGCGCGTGGCCGAAACCGACTCGCACATCTATGCGAGTCCCGACTACCTCGCCCGCCACGGCACGCCCGCCACCGCCCAGGACCTGGAACAGCACGCCTGCCTGACCATGTCGGCGGTGACCGGCAACACCGTGTGGCGCCTGTCCAAGGGCGGCGTGCGCTACGACCTGCCGCTACGCTCGCCAATCGCCATCGACGACGCCGACTCGGTGTTGAGCTGCGCCTGCGCCGGCCTCGGCATCGTGCTGCTCGCGGACTGGTTCACCGAGGCCGCGATGCGGCGCGGCGAACTGGTGCGCATCCTCGACGACTACCAGGTGGAACCGCGCGGCACACCCATCAGCCTGCTCTACCAGAGTCGCAGCTACGTACCGCTCAAGGTGCGCGCGTTCATGGATTTCTACGCCGACAAGGCCGCGCACATGTTCAGCGCGGCGCCTTGAACCGGGCGCGGGCGACGACGCTCACCCGCTCATGCGTACGCTGATATTGAGGCCGACGACGCCGAGCGTGATGACGCCGATGGATATGAGCTTGGCCAGCGTGGCCGGCTCCTTGAACCAGGCGATGCCAATCACGGTGATGAGCGTCATGCCGAGCGCCGACCAGATGGCATAGGCGACACTGATGTCGATGTGGCGCACGGCCAGGGTCAACAGACCGATGCTCGCGCCATAGCACACGAACACCGTGACGGATGGCAGCGGATGTTGAAAGCCGTTCGACAGCTTCATGGCGGTGGTGCCGGTCACTTCGAACACGATGGCGAGAACGAGATAGAACCAGGACATGAGAGTCTCCGCAGCGTGCCGTGGGTGTTCGCGGCTCAAGGCCGACGCGCGATGAATCGCCCTTGCGCCAGCTTGCCTGCCTCGGCGAGATCGCGCAGAAACGCCATCTCGGTGCCGATGGCGGCCAGTGCCTCGTGGTCGAAAGCGAGGATGCGCAAGGCATCGTAGCCAAGCTGCATGCTCACCATGTCCATGTACAAGGACGTGTAGCGTGCGAAGCGCCCGGTGTCTTCGGCGCAGATTCGTTGACAGCCGGCGGCGTCGAGCAAGGCCGCGTAGCCCGCAACGCTCTCGAGGTTGGGAAAGCTCATGAACGACAACAGGCGTGCGCGCTCTGTCGATGACATCGGCACCGCGCCCGCCACCCAGTCGGTAAAGGCGATGACGCCGCCAGGCTTGACGATGCGCACCGCCTCGGCAATCAGGCGCGGCTTGTCCAGCACGTAACACCAGGCGTCTTCGCCCCACACGAAATCCGCGCCGTGATCGGGCAGGCCGCTGGCGCAGACATCGGCGTGCACGAAGTCGATGCGATCATCCAGCCCCTCGGCGCGGGACCGGTCGCGGCCGCGTGCGATGACGGCGGCGGTGGCGTCGACACCGATCATGGACGTCACGCCCCGCATGCGCACCAACAGGCGCATGCCGGCGCCATTGCAGCAACACAGGTCGACACCGCGCTGTCCCGCGCCGATGCCGGCCTGCTGCGCGAGTTCGAGCGAGGACTGCATGCCGCCGATGTGGATCTGCTGGCCCATCAGCAGCTCCCACAGGTCACCTTCCGCGCCGCTGTACACCGCGCGCACCGTATCGAGACTCACACCACCCTGCTCGTTCACTTGGCCCCCCTGTTACACACCCGCACACGACAGTTGGCAGTCTACTGAAAAGCCATGCTCGCTTCGCGAGGCGCGGTGAGCTGCCCTCGACACAAAAAAAGGGGGCGCCCCTCGCGGGACGCCCCCTTTGGAATCGCGTGGCTCAGGCGCTGTAAGCGCGTTCGCCGTGGCTGGTGGTATCCAGACCTTCGCGTTCCTCGTCTTCCGGTACACGCAGACCGACCAGGAGATCCGCCACCTTGAAAGAGATGAAGGCGGCGACCGCGGTCCAGCCGACGGTGATCAACACACCCTTGGCCTGGATGAGAACCTGGGTCATGACCGCATTGGAGCCGACCGATGCGGTCACCCAATCGGTGACGAGACCCGGACCACCGAGGGCCTGGTTGTTGAACACGCCGGTCAAGAGCGCACCGAGAATGCCGCCGAGGCCGTGCACACCGAACACGTCGAGTGCATCGTCCGCGCCGATCAGCTTCTTCAGGCCCGTCACACCCCAGAAGCACACCACGCCCGCCGCGAGGCCGATGATGATGGCGCCCATCAGGCCGACGTTACCGCAGGCCGGGGTGATGGCGACCAGGCCGGCCACCGCGCCCGAAGCCGCGCCCAGCATCGAGGGATGCTTGCGCAGCGCCCATTCCACCAAGGTCCAGCTCACGCAGGCGGCGGCCGTGGCGGAGAAGGTGTTGAGGAACGCAAGCGCCGCGAAGTTGCCCGCTTCCAGCGCCGAACCGGCGTTGAAACCGAACCAGCCGACCCACAGCAGCGAGGCGCCGATCATGGTCAGCACCAGGTTGTGGGGCGGCATCGCTTCCTTACCGTAGCCGACGCGCTTGCCGATCATGATGGCGCCGATCAGGCCCGCCACGCCGGCATTGATGTGCACCACCGTGCCGCCGGCGAAATCGAGCGCGCCCATCTGCCAGATGAGACCGGCCTTGGCGTTCATCGCATCGACCACGTCAGGCGCGGTGTAGGCGTCGGGCCCCATCCAGAACCACACCATGTGCGCTATCGGCAGGTAGCCGATGGTGAACCACAGCACCATGAAGATCAGCGCCGCCGAGAACTTCATGCGCTCGGCAAACGCACCGACGATGAGACACACCGTGATGGCGGCGAATGTGCCCTGGAACGCGACGAACACGATCTCGGGAATCACCACGCCCTTGCTGAAGGTCGCGGCATTGGCGAACGCACCGGTGGCCGGGTCGAACACGCCGTTCAGGAACAGGCGCGACATGCCGCCCAGGTAGGCGTTGCCCTCGGTGAAGGCCAGGGAGTAGCCGTACAGGCACCACAACACCACCAGCAGCGAGAAGCCCACCATCACCTGCATGAGAATGGACAGGATGTTCTTCGAGCGCACCAAGCCGCCGTAGAACAAGGCCAGGCCGGGCACGGCCATCATGATCACCAGCAAGGTCGAAACCAGCATCCAGGCGACGTCGCCCTTGTTGGGCGTCGGCGGCGGTGCGGCAGCGGCCGCGTCTTCGGCGCCGGCCACGAAAGGCAGAAACATGAACGCGAGCATGACCAGGAGCGACACCAGGGTGCGGCCATGGCCGAGCTCACGCTTCCCGAGGAGCAAAGCAAGGTTGTTGTTGCGGTTCATGACGATTCCAGTTGTTTAGACGATGAAGGAGGACCGGGAAACGAAGCTCACAATGCGTCCGGACCGGACTCGCCGGTACGAATGCGTATGGCCTGGCTGAGATCGGTGACGAACAACTTGCCGTCGCCAATCTTGCCGGTGCGTGCGACCTTGCAGATCGCATCGATGGCACGACTGACCTGGGCATCGTCGAGGGCTATCTCGAGTTTGACCTTGGGCAGGAAGTCGACCTGGTATTCGGCGCCTCGATAGAGCTCGGTGTGGCCGCGCTGGCGACCAAAGCCCTTGACCTCGGTGACGGTCAGGCCCTGCACGCCGACGTCGGCAAGTGCGAGGCGAACTTCATCGAGCTTGAATGGCTTGATGACGGCGGTGATGAGTTTCATGCACTGAACTCCTTTGGTGAGCGCTAGCGTTTGTCACCGAGGCGTTTGCAGCATGTATGCCAAGCGCATTCACTAAAGCATTTCAATCATTTAGAGTCTCGGCACCCAAGGGGCAACAAAGTCACGCACCAGATCGGGGCGCGGCGGGCGGGCGTGGACGAGAATGGCGCACCGGATTGAAGCGCATCCGCGCCATGCCGCCACGCGCGCGAGAGCCGGCCTGACAACTGGCATGACATGAACTCGCTCAAGCGACGCAAGTCGCAGCGACAAGCAGAATTTCCGCGGAGAAAGCGCATGTTTCGAACGATTACGCGGGTCGCGCTCGCGACCCTTGCCGTGCTGCCGCTGGCGGTGGCCGGCGACGCCATGGCCGCGCCGGACGCCGACCCGGTCGCGCTGCTGGCCGAGATGCAACGCGCGCTGGTGCCGAGCGTCGCCCAGTTCAGTCGCGTGCATGTCACAGCGCGCAGCGATCAGCCGGGCGGCGGCAGCAAGGATTGGGATGCCTTGGTCATCCGTCAGCGCGACGAGCAGGGGCCGCGCACGGCCTTCAGCCTGACCAAGCCGGCCAACCTGAAAGGCGTGGGCATGCTGACGGCGCCCCATCCGCGCAAGCCCGGCCTGGGCCTGTGGCTGGTCACCTCGGAGGAGCGACGCGCGGTGGAGTACTCACCACTGGAAGCCGATCGCCAGTTCCTGAGCACGCGCTTCAATTTCGACGACGTCGCCCTCACCAACCGCGAGACCCAACCGCCGATATTGCTGGGCAGTGAACAGGACAGTACGCATGGCGAGATGTGGAAGATTGAAACGCGCCCGCTGCTCGACCGCTATTACTCGCGCATGCTGACCTGGCTGGACGCCGACACCTACCTGCCGGTCAAACGCGAGTACTACGATCGCGCCGGCAAGCTGTGGAAAGTGGTGAGCTGGGAAACGAAAAAGATTGACGGCATTCCGACCGTGACTTCCATAGAACTGCACGATCTGCAGTCACGGGACACCGCCAGCTGGCGGGTGCAGGCCGTCGCCTATCACCATGACGCCCTGGCCAAGCGGGTGCTGAGCCCGATCGGCATGGGCGAAGTCCAGGCGCATCCGTTCTGGAGTCAGCTCGACGAACTCGCCCACGCCCAGGCCTCGCACGCGCCGTGACGACAGCGGCGGCGCGCGCATCGCATCGCGCACGGCGCGCCGCGTGTCTCGGTTACCGGCCGAAGACGCTGGTGACCAGTTCCGAATCGAGATATTCGCGCACGTGGGCGACCTTGTTGTCGCGCACCGTAACCACGATGCAATAGTTGTTGTTGTACGGCCGACCGTCCTTGGCGCTCGCTTCGCCGCGCGCTTCGATCACCACCCGATCGCCTTCCGCGGTCGCGGTGTCGACGTGCACCTTGATGCCGTCGGCCAGCACCTCGCCGAGCGGCGCGAACAGCTTGGCGACGAGCTCTTCCTTGCCGCGGAAAGTGCCGGCGAAACGGTGCGAGCCGAAGAACGTCCAGGTCACGTCATCGGCGAGGCGCGACATGAATCCATCGATATCGCCCTTGGTAACCGCGCCCCAGGTGTCCAGCACCAGTTGTTTGTTTGCTTCGACGCTCATCGCCCGCTCCCCTCGTCATGGTTGAAAGGCGGAACCATACCAGCGCGCTGCCGTGCCGCCCAGTGATCACCACGCGCTGGGCGACTCGCATTCGCGGGATCGAGGGCTTAAGATGCCGCCCGTCGACCAAGAGATTCGCCGATCCCGCCCAGCGATGCGCCTGCTCCTCCTGCTGCTCGGTTCACTGGCGCTGGGCCAGCCCCATGCCGAGACGCCGACCGTCCCCTACGAAAGCGAATACCAGGCCGCGCGCAAGACCTATCGCGCCCACCGCTACCAAGACTCGGCGCGCATGCTCGAAGCGCTATTGAAAGCCCATCCCGACTGCGCGCGCTGCGCGCACCTGTTGGGCAAGAGCTATGGCCGTCTTGCGCAACGCGCCAACTGGCTGTCGGCGATGGATCTCGCGCGCAAGACCTGCAGCGCGTTCGAGCTCGCGGTGCGGCTCGACCCCAAGGACGAAGGCGCGCTCGAGGATCTGATCCGCTATTACCGCGCCGCGCCTGAATTCCTCGGTGGCGGCGCCGACAAGGCGCGGGTGATGGAACAGCGCTTGAAGGGCCTCAAGGCCGGGCAGTGAGTGAGACTGTCAGCGCGAATGTCAGACTGAAGGGGGGGGGGGGGGGGTTCTGAGGCCTGACCCACAGGCTCATCGCATCAATTGTGGGTCGGACTTCAGTCTGACATTCCGCCTGCACATCGAACCCATCATTCAACGCTTCATGCCCACACCCAGGTTCTGCACCACCATCACCTCGATGAGATGGGGGCCGGGCGTCGCCATCGCTTTCGCGAACGCGCTTTCGAATTCGGCGACGGTTTCAACCTTGCACGCATCGACCTGCATGCCCTCGGCGATGCTGACCCAGTCGATCACCGGGTTGGCGAGGTCGAGCATCGACAGCGTCTTGGCATTGGGCTCGCCGGCCTTGAGGCGCACCAGTTCCACGTTGAGAATGGCGTAGCTGCTGTTGTTGAGCAGCACCACGGTGACGTCGCTGCGTTCGCGCGCCATGCTCCACAGAGACTGCACGGTATACATGGCGCTGCCGTCGGCCTGGAAAGCCACGACCTTGCGATCGGGGCAGGCTACCGACGCGCCGAAACTGACCGGCAGGCCCTGGCCGATGGAACCACCGGTGATCGCCAGCCAGTCATGGGCCGGCGCACCCTGGGTACGCAGGAAAAGTTCGAGTCCGCAGGTGATGCCTTCATCGGAAATGATGGCGTTGTCGGGCAGGCCGGCGCTGATCACATCGCCGATCGCGGCCGGGCTCAGCTCGCCATCGATGAGCGTGGGCTTGATGCGCGCTTGCCGCGGACAGTCCGCGGTCGTCACGCGCTTGGCGAGGGCGGCCACCGCGGCCGGGATGTCGTCATGCACGCCGGCCAGCGCAATCATCCTGCACTCGGGCGGCGCCAACAGGCTCGCCACGCCCGGATAGGCGAAGAACGCCACCGGCTCCTGGGCGCCGATCAGGATCATCTGTTCGAAGTCCTTCAGGAATTCGATGGCCTGTTCGGCGAAATAGGGGATGCGCGCCAGCGGCACGCGCCCGGCGCCGCGCTGCAGGCGCACGGGGAAGGTCTCGCACAGCAGCGTGGCATTGCAGCCGGCGGCGATGCGCCCGATCACTTCCAGCGGCGCTTCACGCATGGCGCCGCCGCCAATGACGATAGCTGTGCGACGACCATTGGCCAAGGCCGCAGCGACTTCATCGATGACACTCGACGCAACCGCGGCGAGGCCCTCGGGCGCGAGACGGTCATAGGATTTGTGCGCCGGCTCCCAGGCGTGGTTGGCGGGCACGATCAAGGTCGCGATGCGTCCGGCGCCACCGCGCGCGGCCTGCACCGCTTCGGCGCCGGCCAGTGCCAGGTCTTCGGCGGATGCCGAGGTGCGCACCCATTCCGATTGCAGGCGCGCATGGCCCGGCACGTCGGAAGTGAGGGGCGCGTTGTACTGGTGATGCCATACCGCGTGATCGCCGACGATGTTCACCACCGCCGAATGCGCCTTGCTGGCGTTGTGCAGGTTGGCCATGCCATTGGCATAACCCGGCGCGAGATGCAGCAAGGTGATGGCGGGCTTGCCGGCCATGCGCGCATAGCCGTCGGCGGCACCCGTCACCACGCCCTCGAACAGGCACAGGATGGGACGCACGGCATCGGTCTTGCCGATGGCGGTGACGAGGTGCATCTCCGACGTGCCCGGGTTGGCGAAGCACACTTCGATGCCGGCTTCGACCAGGGTATCGAGCAAGGTATGGGCGCCGTTCATGAATGCTCCTCGTGTACGTGTGGCGACCGTCCACGAGCGGACAGTCGCTGCCAAGGCCGCATGTTACGTTGCGCTGATCGTGCTCTGCAATTCATGATGCGCAGGGCCGAACGATGCCCTGCATCCTCGTCCTGCCATCGAGTGCGCCGCGTCGCGCGGCCGGGAGCAAACCATGAAGCGGCATCTGCAATTGCTGGCCGACTACCACGTGTGGGCCTTGGAGACACTTTACGAAGCGCTGCTGCCGCTCGACGACACGCGCTATCGCGCCGACCGCGGCCTGTTTTTCTACAGCATCCACGGCACGCTCAATCACCTGCTGGTGGCCGACAGCGTGTGGTTCGGGCGCTTCATCGGCCAGCCGTTCAGCGTCAGCGGTCTGGATGCGGAACTCGAGAGCGATCGCGAGAAACTCGAGCAGCGCCTGTGCGGGCACAGCGCCAACTGGCGCGCGTGGCTGGCCGCGCGCAGCGATGCCGAATTGGTGGCGCCGCTGGTCTACAGCAACATGTCGGGCACGCGCTTCGAACAGGAAACCGCCACGCTGCTGCTGCACGTGTTCAATCACGCCACCCATCACCGCGGTCAGATCTCGGCGGCGCTGACCGCCTATGGCATCGATGCCCCGGAAATGGACCTGATCTGGTACCTGAGGCGTGGGCCCTCGCCGCTAGGCTGAGCGTCTACTCCGCCGGCACGGTCGCCATCAAGGTCGCGCAATCCGGGCCGTAGCGCCGCTCGACGCTGTGGAAATTCTTCCAGTCGGAGTTCATGAGCTTGGTCATTTCTCCCGCCGAGCGCGCCATGAGATCGTCCAGGGATTTGCGTCCGACCAGCTTGATGCCCTCGTTGAAAGCCCGCTCGCCGGCGCCGTACACCTCTTCGTATTCCTTCATCGGCTTGACGTTCACGGCATTGAAATAGAACGCCGCGCAGGTCGCGAAGCGCGCGGCCTGGTCTTGCGCCGCGGAGGGCGTCTCGGCGGCCGCCCCCATGGCAAACGTCAACAGCGTGAGCGCGCAGAGCGCACGCGAAATGGACAGGGTCATGGCCTTACCTTCATCAATCATCGAGCTTGAAGGCGAGCTTGCTCGGCTCGCCGCGTTGCAGTGCGTCGACATGCTCGGCCAGCGTGATCATCGAGATCAAGTCGTGACCGGCGTCGAGGCGCGCACGCACCACGGTCTCGCGCGCCTCGATGGCGCGCGCGGCGGCGAGGAGCGCGCGAAATTCGGCGGCGCTGGCGACGATGAGACCGTCGTCGTCACCCACCACGATGTCGCCGGGCTTGACCGCCACGCCACCGCACACCACCGGTACCTGCAGGGCGCCGAGTTCACGGATGGTGCCGGACATCGGACACAGGCCGCGCGCGTAGACCGGCAAGGCCAGCTTGCGCAGCGTGCTGACATCGCGCACCGGGCCGTCGACGATGATGCCGGCGAGGCCGCGACGGGCCGCTTCCATGGAGAACAATTCGCCGACCACCGCGCGACTGCTGCCCTGCGTGTCGACAACGAGCACCTCGCCGGGCACGGCGGCATCGAGCGCGCGGATCACCGCCAGGAAGTCCTCGTGGCAACGCACGGTGCGCGCCACGCCCACCAGCTTCACGCCGGTATTGATGGCACGCAGCCCGACGTCCATCACGCGCAGCGCTTTGTCGGCGTCGGCCAGCGATGCGCAATCGAGTTCCAGCAGGGCTTGTCTGAGTTCGGCATCCATCACTGTCGTGCTCCGCGCAAAGTGTCGAGCAATTGCCGCGCACCGGCGGCGAATATGGCGATGTCCGCACTGGCGGACACCAGCGTAAAGCCGTCGCGGATGTGCGACAGCAAGAATTCCGGCGTGGCGCCGTGGATGCCCACCGGCATGCCATGGGCGTGACACACGTCGCGGATGTGCCGGATGGCGTCCAGCACTTCCTTGTCCTGCACGCGGCCAATCTTGTTGAAGCTCGCCGACAGGTCGTAGGGCCCGATGAACACCGCATCGACGCCTTCCACCTTGCAGATCTCCTCGATGTTCTCCACCGCGTCGACGTGCTCGGCGAGCACGATGACGGACGTCGCGTCGTTGGCGCGCGCCACGTAGTCCTCGGCGTTCAGGCCGTACATGCTGGCGCGCGACAGGCCGAAGCCGCGGCTGCCCATGGGCGCAAACTTGGCGTAGCTCACGATCAGGCGCGCATAGGCGGCGGAATTGACCTGCGGCACGATGATGCCGGCCGCGCCGGCGTCGAGCGCGCGCTTGATCGATATCTCGTCACCGCGCGACAGGCGCACCACGCACGGCGTGTTGCCGGCGGTCTGCACCATGCGCTGCACCGCCGGCGGCGCCAGCGGCGCATGTTCGGTCTCGATGAACAACCAGTCGTAACCGATGTGGCACAGCGCCTCGACCACCTCCGGCGCTTCGAGGGTGACGATGGTGCCGAGCAACACCTCGCCGGCGCGCAGTCGTTGACGGAAATTGAAATTCATTGCGCTTGCGCTCCGGGTGGCGGCCAGGCGGTCGACGTTCAGGGTGCGGCGACTCGGCTCAGCCCTTGATCTTGAACGTCTCCTGCCAGTGCATGCCCTTCGAATCCTCGACCTCGGCGCGGATCTCGCTCACGCCCTCGGGACGGAAGAAGAAGCGGAAGCTCGGATCCTCGCTCACCGAAAAGCCGGTCTCGGCGGTCATCAAGAGCTTGTCGCCCTCGTAGAGCTTGATGGTCTTGACGTAGTGCTCGGGGCGAATGAGCTGGGTCTTCTGATCCTTCTGCATGCCGGTGACATTGGGATGACTCAGGAGAAACTGGCCGATCATGAGATCGCCATGGGCGTCGTCGCTGACGGCGCGGAATTTCATTTCGCCGATGTGCGCCATGGCCTTTTCGAAGTCGCTGGCGGCCGGCGCCGAACAGCCGCCCTGGGCCTTGACGAAGTTTGTGACCAGGTGATGCTCGCCGGTGTTGAGCACCGCCACCGCGCGGATGTTGGTGTACTGGTCGACGCGCACGCGCAGCGCGAGATCGGCGCGCCCCGAGGCCGGCGTCAGGTGGAAGATGCCGGCCAGCGGCTGCGGATTGTTTTCGACGAAGACGTAGATGTCCTTGATGTAGCGCGCCTCGGTCTGGGCAATGCCGGCGCTGATCGAAACCGGCGTGAAGGCCGCGTCCTCGGAGCGATAGGGCGTCTTCATGTCGATGATGGCGCGCCCTTCGGTGAGCGGCGTGTCACCGAAATAATGGGGCTTGAGCAGCGTCGCCCAGACGTCGACGGCGGACTGCGCGTCACCTTCCGCGGCAATACCGCCGACCGGTGCGCATAGCGCGACGAACAGCAGCAACAATGGAATGAATCGAACCATGGCAACTTCTCCGACCGCCTCGGCATGGCAAGCACACCGCTGGTGAAATCATAGCGCAGGACGGTGGCGGCCTGCCTTGGCGCTCATTCGAAATGTCGATAGCCGCGTGCTGTCGGCGTGAGGTCTCGTCCTTGCGCGTCCACGCAATGCACGCCACTGCCCGCCGTGACGTGGCCTATCTCGGTCAGCGGCACGGCGAGCTGCCGGGCCAAGCCATGCGCGGCGGGCAGCGCGGCCGGCGGGATGCACAGCGCCAGCTCGTAATCATCGCCCCCTGACAGCGCGAACTCGCGCGCGCGCTCGGCGCCGACCGCCGCCAGCAGGGCGGGCGACACTGGCAGGCATGACACATCGACCGCCGCGCCACGGCCGCTGTGGCGCATGACGTGGCCGAGGTCGGCGAGCAAGCCATCGGAGACATCGATGGCGGCATGCGCCAGGGCGCGCAGGCCCTGGCCCAGCGCCAGACGCGGCGTCGGCCACAGGAAGCGCGCGAGCAAGGGATGCTCGGCGCGCGCCGCCGGATCGGCCAGCGCCAGGTCGAGCCCCGCGCGCGCATCGCCCAAGGTGCCGGATACCGCGATGACGTCACCGGTTTGCGCGCCACGGCGGCTGAGCGCGGGACCAGCGACGCTGCCCAGCACCTGCAGGCTCAGGGTCAAGGGACCGCGCGTGGTGTCGCCGCCGACCAGGCTGACACCGGCCGCGCCCAGGGCGCCGGCCAGGCCGCGCGCAAAGGCCGCCAGCCACGCTTCGTCGAGTTCGGGCAAGGTCAGCGCGAGGGTGGCGTAGCGCGGCCGTGCGCCCATCGCCGCCATGTCGCTCAGGTTGACGGCCGCGAGCCGGTGCGCCACCGCGTCGGCGCGCAGGCCGCGCGGAAAATGCACGCCGTCGACCAGGGTATCGACCGCCACGACCACGTGCTCGCCCGGCGGCCACGCCAGCACCGCGGCATCGTCGCCGATGCCGATGATGACGTCAGGAGAGGGGATGTCGAGCGGGGCGAAGTAGCGCGCGATGAGATCGAACTCATCCATGGCGGCGCGCCTTCAGCGCTTCACGGCTGCTGCGATGCGCCGACTTCCACACCGCGCGCGGTGTGCGCAAGGCGATCGAGCACGCCGTTGACGTAACGATGACCTTCGACGGTGCCGAACATCTTGCACAGTTCGACGCCTTCGTTGATCACGACGCGATAGGGGATCTCGAGGCAGTAGCGCATTTCGTAGGCGCCGATCAGCAACACGCTGCGCTCGACCGGGTCGAGCTGCGGCCATTCGCGATCGAGAAACGGCGAGAGGTCGGCTTTCAGGGTATCGAAATGACGCGGCACTTCACTCACGAGGTCGGTGAAGTAATCCATGTCGACGCTGACCAGTTCGCGATCGGAGACGAACTCCTTGACGATGTCGCGCGGTTCCTGGCCGGCCATCTGCCACTGGTAGAGGGCCTGCACGGCGCAGCGCCGCGCACGCACTCGTCCATGGTTGGGGCCGCCGCTGGCTTTGCTCACAGCTGGCGCATCAACGAGATCATTTCGATGGCGGTGACGGCAGACTCCGCGCCCTTGTTGCCGGCCTTGGTGCCGGCGCGCTCGATGGCCTGCTCGATGTTGTCGACCGTCAGCACGCCGAAGATCACCGGCACGCCGGTGTCGGTGGCGACCGCGCCCAGGCCGCGCGAACAGGCGCCGGCGACATGATCGAAATGCGCGGTCGCGCCGCGAATCACCGCGCCGAGCGCGATCACCGCATCGTACTTGCCGGACTTGGCGAGCTTGGCCGCCACCACCGGGATCTCGAACGCGCCGGGGGTACGCGTGACGGTGACGTCGGCCGGCGCCACGCCGTGACGACGCAGCGTGTCGAGGCACCCCGCTTCCAGCGCTTCGACGATGAAGCCGTTGAAACGCGCGCTGATGATCGCCACGCGCATCTTGCCTTCCGCCACCAGGCGGCCTTCGATGATGGTCACGTCCTGCATCGTTCTTTACCTTTTTCCTGAGAGTGTCGCCGCGCGGGCCGGCTTATTTGACGTATTCGACGACTTCGAGGCCGAAGCCGGAAATCGCATGGTATTTGCGCCGATTGCTCATGACGCGCATCTTGCGCACGCCGGCGTCCGCCAGGATCTGCGCGCCGAGGCCGATCTGGCGCCAGTCCATGGCCGGGTTCTCGCGACGCGGCACCGCGCCGTCCTCGCCCTCGTTGTAGAGCCGGACCTGGTGCACCAGTTCGCGATTGGTGACCTGGTTGTTGAGCACCACGATCACGCCCTCGCCCGCCGACGCCACGCGCTGCATGGCATCGCGCAGCGGCCAGCCGGCGTCCTTGCGCAGGCTCGCCGTCAGGTCCTCGAAAGGATTGTAGATGTGCACGCGCACCAGCGTCGGCCGTTCCGGATCGATATCGCCCTTGACCATCGCCATGTGCAGATCGCCATGGATGGCGTCCTCGTAGGCGAGCAGGCGGAAATCGCCGAACTCGGTCGGGATCACCGAATCGGCCACGCGCTCGACGGTCTTTTCGTTGGCGATGCGGAAATGGATGAGGTCGGCGATGGTGCCAATCTTGAGATTGTGTTCCTCGGCGATGCGTTCGAGATCGGGGCGCCGCGCCATGGTGCCGTCGTCGTTGAGGATCTCGACGATCACGGCGGCCGGCTCGAGCCCCGCCAGGCGCGAGAAGTCGCAGCCCGCCTCGGTGTGACCGGCGCGCGTCAGCACGCCGCCCGACTGCGCCATCAGCGGAAAGATGTGGCCGGGCTGGGTGAGATCCGAAGGCTGCGCATCCTTCTTCACCGCCGCCTGCACGGTGCGCGCGCGGTCGGCGGCCGAGATACCGGTGGTGACGCCTTCGGCCGCTTCGATGGACAAGGTGAAGTTGGTGCGATGGGTGTAACGGGTGTCCTGCACCATCAACGGCAGGTTCAGGCGCCGGCAGCGGTCTTCGGTCAGGGTCAGGCAGATGAGGCCACGACCGAACTTGGTCATGAAGTTGATCGTCTCCGGCGTGCAATGCTCGGCGGCAATGATGAAGTCGCCTTCGTTTTCGCGATCTTCATCGTCCATGATGATGATCATGCGGCCAGCCCGAAGTTCGTCGATCAATTCCTGTGTGCTGCTGAGTGCCATGGTGGGTCGCCGGAGTCGCTGCTCGTGAATGGGCTGCCGATTATAAACATTTCGGCCCGCGCGGGGCGGGCCGTGGGCGCGAGGCGAAAGGCCTACCGGATCAGGTGGTGGGGCCGCCGCCGAAGCCGGCCTCGGCCAGGCTCGCGAGCGTGATGCCGCCGCCGGCCGGGGCTTGGGTCTTGCTGAGCATGCGCTCGATGTAGCGAGCTATGAGATCGACTTCTATGTTGACCGCGGCGCCGGCGCTCAAGGCGCCAAGGGTGGTGCGTTCCAGGGTGTGGGGAATGGTCAGCACCTCGAAGGTGTCGCCGTCCACGCCGTTGACGGTGAGGCTCACGCCATCGATGGCCACCGAGCCTTTGAAGGCCAGGTAGTGGGCAAGCTCGCCCGGCACCCGCACCACCCAGCGGATGTAGTCGTTCAAGGTCTCGCGCCGGACCACCGTGCCGATGCCGTCGATATGGCCGCTGACCAGGTGGCCGCCGAGGCGGTCGGTGAGGCGCAGGGCTTTTTCCAGGTTGACCGCATCGCCCACCTGGCGCGCGCCGAGCGTGGTGCGGGCCAGGGTCTCGGTGGAGACGTCGACGGCGAAATGTCGCGCGCCGAACTCGACCACCGTCAGGCACGGGCCGGACACCGCGATCGAATCGCCGAGCGCCACATCGCTCAAATCGAGACCGGCCGAATCGATGGCCATGCGCATGGCGTCGCCGCGACGGGCCAATTGGGTGATGCGACCTACGGTGGCGACGATACCTGTGAACATGATTCTTCCATCAAGGGCATGTGAGAACGACGCGCAGATCATCTCCGATCCGCTCGCAGGCGACCATAGGCAGGGTCAGCGCATCGGCCAGCAGCGCCGGTGACGGTACTTCCAGCGCGGCGCGCGCCGTCAAGCCCAGGATCTTGGGCGCGATGTACAGCGTGAGCTCGTCGAAACAGCGCGCACTGATGAAGGCGCCCGCCAGCCGCGGCCCCGATTCCACCAGCAGTTCGTTGATCTCGAGTGCGCCGAGGCGCGCCACCAGGGCATCAAGATCGATGCGCCCGTCGATGAGCGGCAAGGCCTCGACGCGCGCGCCGGCCGCGCGCAGCGGCGCGGCCTCGGGCAAGGCCTGTTCACCGCAGAAGAGCCAGGTTTCGCCGTCCAGGCCGAGCAGACGCGCGTCGGGCGGCGTGCGCAGGTAACGGTCGAGCACGATGCGATGCGGCTGGCGGCCGTGCATCTCGAAGCGTGGGTCACGCACGTTGAGCGAAGGATCGTCCGCCAGCAGTGTGCCAATCCCGGTCACTATCGCGCAGGACTCCGCGCGCAGGCGCTGCACGTCGGCGCGCGAGGCCTCGCTCGTGATCCATTGACTGCTGCCGTCGGCGAGCGCCGCCGCACCGTCGATGCTCATGCCGAGCTTGATGCGCACGCGCGGTCGGCCGCTGCGCATGCGCTGGAAGAAGCCACGGTTGAGTTCGGCCGCGGCGCGCGCGCCGACGCCGCCCAGCACCTCGATGCCGGCCGCGCGCAGGCGCGCCGCGCCGGCGCCCGCCACGCGCGGATTCGGATCGTCCATCGCGTACACCACGCGCGCCACGCCGGCCGCGATCAGGGCTTCGCTGCAGGCCGGCGTGCGGCCGTGGTGATTGCAGGGTTCGAGGCTCACGTAGGCGGTCGCGCCGCGCGCGGAGTCGCCGGCCCGGGCCAGTGCATCGGCTTCGGCATGCGGCCCGCCGGCGCGACGGTGATGGCCTTCCGCCAGCACCACGCCGTTTTTCACCAGCACGCAGCCGACGCAAGGATTGGGCGAGGTGGAATACTGGCCGAGCGCGGCGAGCGCCACGGCGCGCGCCATGAAATGTTCGTCGTCGTGAGCGGTCATGCGCGTAGCGACAGCGAGCGCCGGCGCTCAGCCGGGCTTCTTGGCGTTCTCGGCCTGCAACAGATCGAGCTGCTGTTCACGCAGATCGGGCGGCAGTTCGTTTTCCAGCCGTTCGATTTCCTCGAGGAAGGCCTTGACGTCCTCGAAGCTGCGATACACCGAGGCGAAGCGCACGTAGGCCACCTGGTCGAGACTGCGCAGCGCGTCCATCACCAGTTCGCCGATGCGTACCGAATCGATTTCACGCTCGCCGCTTTCGCGGATCTGGCGCTTGACGTCGTTGATGGCACTTTCCACGCGCTCCATCGCGACCGGGCGTTTCTCCAGCGCCTTCAGAAAGCCGCTGCGCAGCTTGTCTTCGTTGAAAGTCTCGCGCCGACCGTCGCTCTTGATGATGCGCGGCAGGCTGAGCTCGGCGGTTTCATAAGTGGTGAAGCGCGCCTTGCAGCTAACGCATTCACGGCGACGGCGGATTTGATCGCCCTCGCCGAGCAGGCGCGAATCAATCACGCGCGTGTCGACGTGGGTACAGAACGGACAATGCATGGCGTTCGCTCTCCCTGTGCCTGCTGGCTGGCCGCGCGCGTGGCGCTCAGGCCGCGTACACCGGATGGCGCCCGCATAGTTCGGTGACCTGGCCGCGCACGCGCGCGATCACTGTCGCATCGTCGATGTGATCGAGCACATCGCACATCCATCCCGCCAGCTGCCGCGCTTCGTCGGCCTGCATGCCGCGCGTGGTCATGGCCGGCGTGCCGACGCGGATGCCGCTGGTCACGAACGGCGACTGCGGGTCGTTGGGTACCGCGTTCTTGTTGACCGTGATGTGTGCGCTGCCGAGCGCCGCGTCGGCGGCCTTGCCGGTCAGGCCCTTGCTTACCAGGTCGACCAGGAACAGGTGGTTGTCGGTACCGCCCGACACCACGTTGAAGCCGCGCGACAGGAAGGTCTCGGCCATGGTCCGGGCATTGACCAGGACCTGCGCCTGGTAGGCACGGAACTCGGGTTCCATGGCTTCCTTGAAGGCCACCGCCTTGGCCGCGATGACATGCATCAGCGGGCCGCCCTGGATGCCGGGGAACACCGCCGAGCTGACTTTCTTTTCCAGCGCCTCGTTGCCACGCCCGAGGATGAGGCCGCTGCGCGGGCCGCGCAGGGTCTTGTGCGTGGTGCTGGTGGTGAGATCGGCAATCTGCACCGGGCTCGGATAGAGGCCGGCCGCCACCAGGCCAGCGACGTGGGCCATGTCCGCCACCAGGTAGGCGCCGACCTCGTCGGCTATCTCGCGGAACTTGGCCCAGTCGAGGATGCGCGAATAGGCCGAGAAGCCGGTCATGATCATGCGCGGCTTGTGCTCGCGGGCGAGACGCGCGACCTGGTCGTAATCGATGTAACCGGTGGCCGGGTCCAGGCCGTACTGGGTGGCGTGGTAGGTCTTGCCGGAAAAATTGACCGCCGCGCCGTGGGTCAGGTGGCCGCCGTGGGCCAGGCTCATGCCCAGCACGCCGTCGCCGGCCTCGAGCATCGCGAGGTAGACCGCGCCGTTGGCCTGCGAGCCGGAATGCGGCTGGACGTTGGCATAGCTCGCGCCGAACAGCGCCTTGGCGCGTTCGATGGCGAGGTTCTCGACCACGTCGACGTGTTCGCAACCGCCGTAATAGCGCTTGCCCGGGTAGCCCTCGGCGTACTTGTTGGTGAGCACGGTGCCAGCCGCCGCCAGCACCCTGGGACTGGCATGGTTCTCCGAAGCGATGAGTTCGATATGGGTTTCCTGTCGGGTCTTTTCCGCCTCGAGGGCGCGCCACAGTTCATCGTCGAAACCGGCAATCGACATATCGCGGGAAAACATGCTCGGGAGACCCTCTTGAGATGAAATGCTGCATGGCCATCGGGCAACTCTCACGGGCCCCGCGCCTGCTGCGCGATTATCGACGAATAGCGCCGGCTGCACAATCAAAAATCATTGAATTTACTGGATTTATAGCGACGCCGTGGGCGCTGGCAGACAAGCCGCCGGGGACTGAAGATCCGGCACCGGCGGCCGCTAAGGCATTCCATGCAGATTCATCCCCATGGCGAGCTCACGAAAGGCGAGGAAAACGGCGAGAAACGCTTTCTGGTTTTGAACCGTGATCGTCTCCGCCGAGTCCAGGCCTCACTCACGCCGCGTCAGCGCGATTTCCTCGAAGTCCTGCCGCTGCTGTTCCACATCAACCACCCGCTGTTGCCGGGCTACGTGTCCAAGGACACGCCTGCCGGCATCAACGACTACGGGCCGACCGAGCCGACGCTGCGCGCCGCCAAGCGCATGGTGCGATCATTCGATTACGACCGCCGCTCGGCGGTGCGCTTTCCGATCCGCGCCCTTTACATGATGGGCAGCCCGGGCACCATCGCCTACACGCGCCACAGCGATCTGGATATGTGGCTGTGTCACGACCCGGAGCTGCCGCCCGCCGCGGTCGAACTCATCGCCGAAAAAGCGCGCCGCATCGAACTGTTCGCCGCCGAGATCGGCCTCGAGGTGCACTTCTTCGTGCTCGACGCCGAGCGCTTCCGCAGCGGCGAGATGCTGTCGTTGTCCGATGAATCGAGCGGCTCTTCGCAGCACTCGCTGCTGCTCGACGAGTTCTATCGCTCGAGCCTGCTGGTGGCCGGCCTGCGGCCGCTGTGGTGGCGCGTGCCGTCACGCTTCGAACACCAGTACGACGACTACGTGCGCGAAGCCGTCGCCGCGCGTCAACTCGACCCGCGCGACTACATCGATTTCGGCGGCCTGCCCAGCATTCCGGTCGAGGAGTTCTTCGGCGCCGCGGTATGGCAGCTGTACAAGAGCATCAAGTCGCCCTACAAATCGGTGCTGAAGCTGCTGCTGATGGAAGCCTATGCGGCGGAGTTTCCCAACACCACTTTGTTGAGTCAGCGCTACAAGCAGAGCGTCGAATCCGAGCACGTCAATCTCGACAGCCTCGACCCCTACATACTCATGTACACCAAGGTCGAAGAGCACCTCATGGCGCGCAACGACCCGGTGCGGCTCGACGTGCTGCGTCGCAGCTTCTACATCAAGGCCAACCTGCGCCTGTCGACACGCGGGCCGCTGGCCGCCGAAGACTGGCGCGCCGATGTGCTGAACTACATGGTGCAATCCTGGGGCTGGAGCTGGGAGCAGGTATCGCGCCTCGACCAGCGCGAGGAATGGCGCATCGACACCGCCGTCGAGGAACGCCGCGACCTCATCAACACCCTCAAGGACAGCTACGCGATGCTGTCGCAGTTCGCCCGTGAACAGGCCAATGACCACAAGATCAGCGGTCACGACCTGCATGTGCTCGGTCGCCAGCTGTACGCGGCCTTCGAGAAGAAGCCGGCCAAGATCGAAGTGGTGACACGCGGCATCTGCAGCAATCCGCAGGAAGCGAGCCTGTCGCTGCACGAGGTCAAGCTCGGCGACACCGGCACGGTGTGGATGTTGTTCACCGGCATGGTGCGGCCGGCCGAAGTGCAGTTCCGGCGGCCCTTGAAGCGTTGCGCATCGGCGGCGGAGATCCTGATCTGGTGCCACATGAATCGCCTGAGCGATCCGGCCACCACCTGGCATGTGTTCACGCAGACCACCGATTTGTCGGCACTGGAGATCAAGCGCGTCAACGAAGCGCTGGCCACCAACCTGCATGCCGCCGACGAAGTCGATGGCGATGACGGCCTGCGCGCGCGACCGCGCATCTCGCGCGTGATCCTGATGGTCAACGTCGGCGTGTCGACGTTCTCTTCGAATGCCGCCGGCGTGCTGACCAGCAACCGTACCGATGCCTTCCAGTTCGGCGCGCGGCGCATGAACCTGGTGCGCACCATCGACCTGGTGTTCGTCACCAGTTGGTCGGAAACCTTCACCTATCACTACGAAGGCAACGGCGCGGTGCTGGAAGCGCTGGCCGAATGCCTGCAATGGGCCAACGTCGAGAACCACGAAACCGGCGTGCCACCCATCGAGGCGCACTGTTTCACCTCCGACTACGCCGCCCAGATCGCCGAGCGCGTGGCGCAGACCTTCAGCACTGCCTATCGTTTCCTGATCCGTCACGCCGCCGACGCCACGCCGCATTTCGTGCTCGAAATCGATGACCAGCTGCATCACATCCGCATGAGCAACGGCAAACCGCGCATCGAAGTGCACGGTGGCCAGGTGGTGCTGTTGCGGGCCCTCGGTGATGCCAGCAACGATCGCTTCAACACCGTGCACTTCGACGGCGAATGCGCGCATGCCGGCGTGCTGCCCCACATCTATCCGCACAATCGCGCGGGAAGACTGCAGGTGTTTGCGCGTCAACGTGGCCAGTTCGCCGACATCTTCATCATCGACGAGCGCGGCCTGCTGCTGGTGCATCGCCAGGAATGTCACAACATGGCGGCGCTCCTGCACCACTACCGGCGTTTTCTCGATACCGCCCTGCCGCGCTGCAGTTTCGACGGCAGCAGCGGCGTGACGCTGGACGAGCTGGCCGTCGATACCGTGGAGATCCTCGCCGGCGGCGCGGGGGTGCAGTTGAAGCCCTATACCGATCAGCCGTTGGCCGGCAGTCCTTACCTGTCGATCCAGGTGCTGGCCGACGCCGACGTGCACGGCCACCAGCAGTTCACCATCCATGCCAACCATCGCGAGTTCTCGACCTGGGAACACGGCGGCTCGCTGTTCGTGCAGGTCGCCGAGTTCGTGCTGTCACAGCGCAAAGCCGGCGAGATCTATCCGATCTACATCACCGATCTCGACCTCTCGCCGCGCTTTCGCAAGCAGATCGGCATCGAGTCGTTGCGACCCTTCGATCTGCTCAACTACAAGAAGCGCATCGAGTACCAGTTGACCCGCGCCATGCTGCGCGACGTGGCCGGCGCCACGCCCAACGTCGCCCTCGCCTCCTGAACCGCCGCGCCTCGCGCGCGGCGGACGATGCAGTAGAATGGCGCCCGATTCGAATCGAGTGGACGCCTTCCTTGGGAAAAGCAGACAAATTCTTTCGCCGCGCCGAACAGTTGCTGGAGCGCCTCGAGCGCCTGGTGCCGACGCCGCAGGACGATGACCTCGACGATGCCGTTGCCTGGCGCTGGCGTAAATCCAACGGCGGCGCCGGTCGCCTGGAAGCCATCCGTCGTTTCAACAAGGTGCGCCTCGCCGATCTGCTGCACATCGAGCGACAGAAGGAAGCGCTGGAACGCAATACCCGCCAGTTCCTGGCCGGACTACCCGCCAACAATGCCTTGATGTGGGGCCCGCGCGGCACCGGCAAATCGTCGCTGGTCAAGGCGCTCCTGAACGACTACGCCAATGCCGGACTGCGCCTGGTGGAAGTCGACCGGCTGGATCTCGTCGACCTGCCCGACTTCGTCGACCGTCTGCACGACAGCCGTGGACGCTATGTCATCTACTGCGACGATCTTTCCTTCGACGACAACGACGCCACCTACCGCGCGCTGAAGACCGTGCTCGATGGCTCGGTGCTCGATACGCCGGACAACATCATCATCTACGCCACCTCCAACCGCCGTCACCTGATGCCCGAGCACCAGTCCGACAACCAGGGCGCGCGCATCATCGACGGCGAACTGCACCAGGCGGAGGCGGTGGAGGAAAAGATTTCACTGTCGGAACGCTTCGGCCTGTGGCTGTCGTTCCACCCCTTGAGCCAGGATCGCTACCTCGACATCGCCGAGCATTGGCTGCGCGCCTTCAAAGCCGATCTTTCCGACCTCGCCACCGCGCGTGCCGCCGCGCTGCAATGGGCGCTGCTGCACGGCTCGCGCAGCGGCCGCGCCGCGCACCAGTTCGCACGCGACTATGCCGGCCAGCAGGCGCTGGAGCAGCGGCGATGACCGTGGCGCCGCCGGCCGAACTTGCCGCGGTGCGCGCCGGCGCGCGCTGCCTGGCGACGATGGCGGACGTGCATCGCGCCTGCGATGCGATGGCCGCCAACATCACCGCGCGTCTCGCGAGCGCCAATCCGCTGTTGCTGTGCGTGATGACCGGCGGCGCCATGCCGCTTGGCCTGTTGCTCGAACGCCTGGATTTTCCCCTGCAGGTCGATTACGTGCACTTGACGCGCTACGGCCTCGCCACCAGCGGCGGTGACATCACCTGGATCAAACGTCCGCCCGCGACCATCCGCGGCCGCAGCGTATTGGTGGTGGATGACATCCTCGATCACGGCCTGACCTTGGCCGCGCTGATCGACGAATGCCGCGCACAGGGCGCGGCCGAAGTGCTGAGCGCGGTGCTGGTGACCAAGACCATCGACAACCGCGCCGGTCTTGCCGCCGCGGATTTCTCGGCGCTGACCCTGCCGGACGAATACCTGTTCGGGTGCGGCATGGACTACAAGAGTTACCTGCGCAACGCGCCGGGCATCTACGCGGTGGGAGCAGGCGCATGAAACTCGGCATCATCGGCGGCAGCGGGCTGTACGACCTGCCGGGACTCGCCGACGTCAATCACGTCAAGGTCATCACGGCCTGGGGCGCACCGTCGGCGGCGCTGACGCGCGGCCGCCTGCACGGCGTGGATCTCGTGTTCCTGCCGCGACACGGCAGCAATCACCATCTGCCGCCGCATCTCATCAACTACCGCGCCAACGTCGCGGCGCTGGCCGATGCGGGCGTCACGGCCATCATCGCGACCGCGGCGGTGGGCGGCATCGAGCACGCCGCCGGCACCGGCGTCATCGTCGTGCCCGAGCAGGTGGTCGACTACACCTACGGGCGTGAGCACACCTATTCCGACGGCAGCCAGCCGCACCCGCAGCACGTCGACTTCAGCGACCCCTACACGCCGCGCCTGCGCGCAGACTTGCTCTCCGCCGCCGGCGATGCCGGCATCGCCGTGCGCGCATCGGGTGTGTACGCCGCGACCCAGGGACCGCGTCTCGAAAGCGCCGCCGAGATCGACCGACTGGAACGCGACGGCTGCACCATCGTCGGCATGACCGGCATGCCGGAAGCGGCGCTGGCGCGCGAGCTCGGTATCGATTACGCGAACATTTCGCTGGTGGTCAATCCCGCGGCCGGTCGCGCCAAGGGCGAGATCACGATGGCGGATATCGAGCGCGAGCTCGGACTCGGCATGGGCAGGATCCGCGGCGTCATCGCGGCGCTGGCGGCGCGGCTGGGCAAGGCCTGAAGGTTTCTGTTCATTGTGGGTCAGACTTCAGTCTGACGCCTCAGCTTCAATGTCCGACTGAAGTCGGACCCACAATTCAACCATCAATCCGGCTCCGTCACCGCACCACCGTCGTCCTGCCCGGCACCCTCATCCAGCGGCTCGTCGCTGCCGGCGCCGGCGGCCGGATCTTCCTCGGGCAGATCGAACGGCACGACCTGTACCAGCACGCCGAACAAGGGATGATCGAAGTAATGCAGTTCGCGCAGCTTCATGCCACGTGAGGCCTTGAGCCTGACCGGCGTGCCGTCATGGTCGTAGATGAAATCGATGTCGACGCTCATCTGGCGCGCCACTTTGACCATCACCGTGCCCTCGATACGCGGCGTCAGCGCCACCGCCGCCGTTGAATCGCCCTCGCCGCCCTGGCGGGTCAAGGTCGAACCGCGGGTGTCGACATCGGACAGGTGCACGCGCTTGGCGCCGGCCACACCGAAGCTCGGCTGACGCCATGCGGCCGACAGCAAGGGCGCGTATTCACGACTGTTGCGCAGTCGCCGCTCGACATCGTTGAGGCCGCGTTCATTGCGCTCGAGGGCCTTGAACGCTATCGGCCCGGCGCCCTGGGGGGTCTGCGTGTCGCCGGGCTCGTCGCCCATGGCCGGCAGGTCGGTGATCAAGTCCATGCTGTCGCTGAAGTCCGGCAGTTCGGTCATGGCCGGCCATTGTTCACCGCCCGCGGCCGACTCGACGTTGTGCCGGAACACCACCACCTCGACCTGGTACCAGCGCGCGGCCGCCAGTCCCGGCGCCGCCAGCAACACGCACAGCAGCAGCGCGCGCAGCATCACCTCAGGCCGCCGCCTGTTTGCGCGCGAGACGTTCAAACACGCTCTTGAGCTCGGTGAAGCGTGACTCGGCATCGGGCAGTTCCTTGGTTATGCGCAGTTTCTCGCCGCCATCCAGGCGGTAGGCGCGGTCGCGTTGAATGAGTTCGATGATGCGGATGGGCTCGACGTTGGGCTTGGGGTGAAACTCGATGCGACCGCCGCGGCTGCCGAGATCGATGCGGCGGATGCCCAGGGCTTCGGCTTCGAGTTTGAAAGACGTCACGCGGAACAGGTTGTCCACCGGTTCGCCGAACAGGCCGAAACGATCGATGAGCTCCTCGCGCAGGTCATCGAGCTCCGCCACCGTGCGCGCGCTGGCAACGCGCTTGTAGAGAATGAGGCGCGTGTGCACGTCGGGCAGGTAATCGTCGGGCAGCAGGGCCGGCACATGCAGCTCGACCTCGGTGCGCGCATCCATGGCTTCGTCCAGATCGATGCCGCGGCCACTCTTGAGCGCCGCCACCGTGCGATTGAGCAATTCGCTGTAGAGGCCGAAGCCGATCTCCTGGATCTGCCCGCTCTGCTCCTCGCCGAGGATCTCGCCGGCGCCGCGGATCTCGAGATCGTGCGTGGCGAGGGTGAAGCCGACGCCGAGATCTTCCAGCGACTCGATGGCTTCCAGGCGCTTGACCGCGTCGGCGGTGATCTCCTTGCGATGCGGAATGACGAGATAGGCGTAGGCGCGGTGATGCGAACGGCCGACGCGTCCGCGCAGTTGGTAGAGCTGCGCGAGGCCAAACTTGTCGGCGCGGTTGATGATCATGGTATTGGCGTTCGGCACGTCGATACCGGTCTCGATGATGGTGGTGCACAACAGCACGTTGCAGCGGCCATGGTAGAAGTCGAGCATCACGTGCTCGAGCTCGCTTTCGCGCATCTGGCCATGGGCCACGGCGATACGCGCCTCGGGCGCTATCCGCGCGACGGTCTCCGCCATCTCCTGGATGTTCTCCACTTCGTTATGCACGAAGTAGACCTGCCCGCCGCGGCCGATCTCGCGCAGGATGGCTTCACGCAGCAGCGCATCCGACCACTCGCGCACGAAGGTCTTGATGGCCAGGCGCCGCGACGGCGCGGTGGCGATGATCGACAGCTCGCGGGTGCCGGACAAGGCCATGTTGAGGGTACGCGGGATCGGCGTGGCGGTGAGCGTGAGGATGTCGATGTCGGCGCGCAGCGCCTTGATCTTCTCCTTCTGTCGCACGCCGAAGCGATGCTCTTCGTCGATGATCAAGAGGCCCAGCCGCTTGAACTTGATGTCCTTGCCGAGCAGCTTGTGGGTGCCGACCACGATGTCGACGGTGCCGTCGGCGATGCCGGCGAGCGTGGCCTTGGTTTCCTTGCTGTCACTGAAGCGCGACAGCTGACCGACCCTGACCGGCCAGTCGGCGAAGCGGTCCTTCAGCGACTCGTAGTGCTGGCGCGCGAGCAGCGTGGTCGGCACCAGGATTGCGACCTGGTGGCCATCGTTGACGGCGATGAAGGCGGCGCGCATCGCCACTTCGGTCTTGCCGAAGCCGACGTCGCCGCAGACCAGGCGGTCCATCGGTTGTTCGCGCTGCATGTCCGCCAGCACGCCGGCGATGGCGTTCAGCTGGTCCGGCGTCTCCTCGAACGGGAAGCCCGCTTCGAAAGCCGCGAAACCGGCGCGATCGAGCTTGAAGGCATGGCCCTTGCGCGCCGCGCGACGGGCATGGATTTCCAGCAGTTCGGCGGCGACGTCGCGGATCTTCTCGTGAGCCTTGCGCCGCGCCTTCTCCCATTGGCCGCTGCCGAGTTTGTGCAGCGGCGCGTGGTCGGGGTCGACGCCGGAGTAGCGGCTGATGCGATCGAGCGCGCTGACCGGCACGTAGAGATTGTCGCCGTCGGCGTATTCGATCTTGATGAACTCGTTGGTGACGCCGCCGACGGTCAGCACTTCCAGCCGCACGTAGCGGCCGACGCCATGCTGTTCATGCACCACCGGCGCACCGGGACGCAGTTCGGTGAGGTTGCGGATCACCGCTTCCTGGTCGGTGCTGGCGCGTCGCCGACGCCGCTGTGCCGCGCGTTCGCCGAACAGCTGCCCTTCGGTCAACAGCGACAGGCGTGGCTCGTCGAGCTCGGCGCCGTCGTGCAAGGCCGCGACCGCGATGCCGACCGGCGCATCGGAAGCCAGGAATTCCTGCCACGAATCAAGGCGCGCGGCCGGAACGGCTGCTGCTGGAACAGTTCCAGCATGCTCTCGCGACGGCCCAATGAATCGGCCAGCAGCAATACGCGCCCGTCGCAGCGCGCGATGTGATCGGTCAGCAGGGCGAAGGGCGCGGCGGCGCGCGCGTCTATCGGCACGCGCACCGGCGTACGGGTGGCGAACTCGAGCCCAGCCGCATCGTCGGACGACAAGCCGCTGACCTCGACGCAGGCATGGGCCATCAAACCTTGCAGCAGTTCGGCGGGCTCGGCGAACAGGCGCGCCGGTTTGACCAGCGGCCGTTCGACGTCATGACGCAGCTGTTCATAGCGCTCGGCCACCGCCTCGCCGAAGCGCTCACCCATCGCTTGCGCTGATTCGTCCAGTATCACCAGCGTGTCGCGCGGCAGATAATCAGCGATGAGATCGAGCTGGTCGAAGAACAGCGGCAGGTAGTATTCGATGCCGGCCGGCGCGAGGCCTTCACCGACATCCTGGTAGACCGGGCAGTCCTGCGGCTTGCCTTCGAATTCCACGCGCCAGGCGCGGCGGAATTCACGCGTCGCCGCTTCGTCCAGCGGAAACTCGCGCGCCGGCAGCACGGCGATGGAGTCGACTTCGTCGGTCGAGCGTTGGGTCTCGAGATCGAACAGGCGCAGCGTTTCTATCTCGTCGTCGAACAGGTCGATGCGGAACGGCGAGTCGGTGCCCATCGGGAAGACATCGATCACCGCGCCGCGCACCGCGAAATCTCCGTGCTCGGCGACTTGCGACTGCGCGCGGTAGCCGGCCGCGTCGAGGCGGCGACGGAATGCATCGCGGTCGAGTTTCTCGCCGCGCCGGAGATGGAACGCGCGGCCCTCCAGCCAGGCGCGCGGCGGCAGGCGGTGCAAGGCGGTCTGCACCGCGACAATCACCACGCCGCGTTGCAGGCTCGGTAATGCCGACAAGGTGGCGATGCGCTCGGAGGTGATGTCCTGGTAGGGACTGAAGCGGTCGTAAGGCAGGGTTTCCCAGTCGGGCAGATTGAAGCGCGGCAGGTCCGGCGCGAAAAATCCAATCTCGTGTTCGTAGCGCGCCGCCGCCGCGGCGTCCGCCGCCACCACCAGCACCGGTCCGCGATGCGCGGCGGCCGTGGTGGCAATGGCGAGCGCTCGCGCGCCGCCGTAGAGACGTGACCAGTGGGCAATGCGTCCCGCTGCCGGCGCGACGGCCGCCGTCAGCGGACTCAGGCGTGCGGGCGTGTCAGCCATGACGTCGGGCAGCGGCGATTTCGGCGTTGATGGCCGCCAGCGCCGCCAGCGGATCGGGCGCCTGGGTGACCGGCCGTCCAACCACGAGGAAGGATGCCCCGGCGCCGATGGCGGCGCCGGGCGTCGCCACCCGCACCTGGTCGTCGACGCCGCTGCTGGCCGGCCGTACGCCGGGCGTCACGAGCTTGAACGCGGCGCCGCGCTCGGCGCGCAGCTGGGCTATCTCGAGCGGCGAACACACCACGCCGTCGAGACCGGCGGCTTCGGTCAAGGCCGCGAGGCGCGAGACCTGCGCGGCGATGGTGCCGGCCACGCCGACGCCGTGCAGCGTCGGCTCGTCGAAACTGGTCAACACCGTGACCGCAATCAACAGCGGCCGTTGGGCATCATCGCCGAGCGCGGTACGCGCCGCGCGCATCATCGCTTCGCCGCCGGCGGCGTGCACGTTCATCATCCACACGCCGAGATCGGCGGCGGCACGGCAGGCACCCGCCACGGTGTTGGGGATGTCATGGAATTTCAGATCGAGAAACACCGCGAAGCCGCGCGTCACGAGCTTGCGCACCACCTCGGGGCCCGCACGGGTGAACAACTCCTTGCCGACCTTCACGCGGCACTGCGCCGGGTCCAGTTGATCGGCGAGCGCCAGCGCGGCGCCGGCATCGGCGTAATCGAGGGCAACGATGAGAGGCTTGTCTTGATCTGTCATGAGTCGAATTCTGGAATGAGGCCGGCGTGCACGGCGGCCGACCGACGCGTAGAGTGCTATTCGCCCTCGATACCGTGTATGGGCTTGACCGAGTTCCACGATTTGCAGCTCGGGCAATGCCAATGCAGCGAACGGCCCTTGAAGCCGCACTTGCCGCACATGTAGTTCAATTTCTGCTCGATGAGCCGCGAGGTGACTTCCTTCAGCAGGGTGAGGCTCTCGTGCGCTTCGCCTTCGGCGGTGGCCAGCGAATAGCCAATCAGCCTGTCGATGCCGCGCACCGTCGGGCGCTGTTTCAATTCATCGACCATGCGCTGCTTGGCCGCATCGACACCGTCCAGTTCGCGCAGCATTTCGGCCAGCATCAACACTGGCGTGACACCGGTGCGCAGGGTGCCGAGACGTTCGAGGTAGGCAACCAGTTCGGGCGTGCGGTCGAGCGTGCGATAACACTCGACCAGCGGCACGATGGCTTCCGAGATGAATGCCACGTTTTGCGTTTCGATGCGCTGCAGGTGACGGATGGCAGCCTCGTAGGCGCCGGCCGTCATGGCGAGACGCGCCTGCATGAGGCTCGCGCGCACGCATTTGTCATCGACCGCCAGCGCCTGGCGCAGGCGCGCGCTGGCTTCCTCGACATCACCCTCGGCGAGCAGCGCATCGGCCTGCTCGCACAGGAAATGGGCGCGCCGGTCGCGCAGATCGGTATTGCCGAGCTTTTCCAGGCGTTGGGTGTATTCGAGCGCCTTGTCCCAGTCGCGCTCCTGCTGGTAGATGTCGACCAGGTGATCGATGGCCTGGCGCTGGTGGGCGCCGCTCTCCAGCAATTCCTTGAACAGGCTCTCGGCGCGATCGAGAAGACCCGAGCGCATGTAATCGAGACCGAGTTCGAGCAGCGCGAGCGCACGCTGGTCGAATTCGAGACTGGGTCTCGCCACGATGTTCTGATGGATGCGTATGGCCCTGTCGACTTCGCCGCGACGCCGGAACAGGTTGCCGAGCGCGAGATGGGTCTCGACCGTTTCGCTCTCGACCTCGATGGCCTTGATGAAGACTTCGATGGCCTTGTCGGGACGGTCATTGAGCAGGAAATTGAGACCGCGGATGTAATCCGAGGACAGACCGCCGCTGCTGCCCCGCCCGCGCGTGCCGCGCCGCCCACCGGCGTCACGCCGGCCTATCAGCCACCCCGACAGCGCCGCCACCGGCAGCAGGCATACCACCAGGCCGAAAAGGTACTCAGGGGACATCTTTGGCTGAAATCGCGCGCAGGCTCGCCAGTTCGCGGCCCGCGATCTGCTGACGGCGCTTCAAGCGGCGGATCTCCGCCTTGAGGCGCAGCACGGTGCTTGCCGTCACCAGCGCGCCCAGCAGCACGCCCGCCACCAGCGAAGCGACCACCACCAGCGACAACTCCACCGTGACCGTGCCGGCAAAATAGTCGAGCACGATGTCCTGCTTGTTGCGGATGTGAAATGCGAGGCCGGCCAGGGCCACCAGCACGGCAACCAAGAGATAGATGAGGCGCGTCATGTCAGGATTGATCCCGCCCCGGGGCGCGGGTCCTCGAGTTCAAGGGCAAACGGACACGCATCGGAGACGCGGCCGCGCGACCGCGGCGATGAGGGCGCGGAGCTACGACTCGTCGTCGTAATCGTCCAACAGGTCATTGTCGCCATCGGTATCCGGATCGTAGTCGCGTGCGAGCTTGATCTCGGGCGCGGTTTCGGCGCCCAGGTTGACACGCTCACGCAGCTCCTTGCCCGGTTTGAAGTGCGGCACATACTTGGCCGGCAGGGATACCGGATCGCCGGACTTGGGATTGCGTCCCACGCGCGGCGGCCGGTAGTGCAGAGAGAAACTTCCAAAGCCACGAATTTCTATGCGCTCGCCGGTTGCCAGGGTCTGGCCCATGTGTTCGAGCATGGTCTTGACGGCCAACTCAACGTCACGATAGCCCAGCTGCGACTGTTTGCGCACCAACGATTCGATCAGTTCAGACTTCGTCATTATTGTTCTCTGTTTTCCTGCGGTCAGGACGCGCGTTCCTCCGGGTCGAGGAACGCGCGCGCAACGACTATCGGTCGAGCTGCTCCTTCAGCAGATCGCCAAGCGTCGTGCGAGTGCCGTCGTTGTCGGCACTGTATTCCTGCAGAGCGGCCTGCTCTTCCTCGCTCTCCTTGGCTTTGATCGACAGGTTGACGACGCGACGCTTGCGGTCGACGCCGACAATCAGCGCTTCCACTTCTTCGCCTTCGCGCAACACCTTGCGCGCATCGTCGACCGGGTCGATGGAGATCTCGGAGGCACGCAGCGAGCCTTCGACACCCTCGGCCAGATCGATGGTCGCGCCCTTGGCATCGACCGCGACAATCTTGCCGGTCACGATCACACCCTTGCCATGCTGGGCGAGGTAGGTCGAGAACGGATCCTGCGCGAGCTGCTTGACGCCCAGCGAAATACGTTCGCGTTCGGCATCCACCGCCAGCACCACGGTTTCCAGTTCGTCGCCCTTCTTGTAGTTGCGCACCACTTCTTCGCCGGGCAGGTCCCACGACAGATCCGACAGGTGCACGAGACCGTCGATGCCGCCGTCCAGGCCGATGAAGATGCCAAAGTCGGTGATCGACTTGATCTTGCCGACCACGCGCTCACCCTTGTTGTGGGTGGCGGCGAATTCTTCCCAGGGATTGGAACGGCACTGCTTCATGCCGAGCGAGATACGGCGACGCTCTTCGTCGATGTCGAGCACCATGACTTCGACTTCTTCGCCGAGGTGCACGACCTTGGACGGATGCACGTTCTTGTTGGTCCAGTCCATTTCGGACACGTGCACCAAGCCTTCCACGCCCTCTTCGATCTCGACGAAGCAGCCGTAGTCGGCGATGTTCGAGACCTTGCCGAACAGGCGCGAATGCTCGGGATAGCGGCGCGCGATATCGACCCACGGATCGTCGCCGAGCTGCTTGAGGCCGAGCGACACGCGCTGACGATCGCGATCGAACTTCAGCACCTTCACTTCGATCTCGTCGCCGATATTGACCACTTCGGACGGATGCTTGACGCGGCGCCAGGCCATGTCGGTGATGTGCAGCAGGCCATCGATGCCGCCGAGGTCGATGAACGCACCGTAGTCGGTGAGATTCTTGACCAGGCCCTTGATGGTCGCGCCTTCGTTCAGGCCCTCGAGCAGCGCTTCGCGCTCGGCCGAGTTCTCGCTCTCCACCACCGCGCGGCGCGAAACCACCACGTTGTTGCGGCGACGGTCGACCTTGATGACCTTGAATTCGAGCGGCTTGCCTTCGAGGTAGCTGGTGTCGCGCACCGGGCGCACGTCGACCAGCGAGCCGGGCAGGAAGGCGCGGATGGTGCTGATGTCGACGGTGAAACCGCCCTTGACCTTGTCGCTGATGATACCGATGACGGTTTCGTTGGTTTCGCAGGCCTTCTCGAGTTCTTCCCAGGCCTTGGCACGCTTGGCCTTGTCGCGCGACAGGCGGGTTTCGCCATAGCCGTCTTCGACCGCGTCCAGGGCGACGTCGATCTCGTCGCCTACCTTGACGTCAACGTCACCGGCATTGTTGCGAAACTGTTCGAGCGGAATGACACCCTCGGACTTGAGTCCGGCATTCACGACCACGAAATCCGAACGGATCTCGACGATGATGCCCTTGACGATGGTGCCGGGCCGCATCTTGGCAGCGACCTGACTCTCTTCAAATAATTCTGCGAAACTTTCCGCCATATGTTTGTTTAAACGAAAGCCTGACGCGCCACAGCCATCTCGGCTGGGCTTCTTGCAGACCTTTCCGTCTCCTAGCTGTGTGTTGTTGATCGGATGGGCTGAAACCCGGCGTGTCGCTCAGGACGTTGCGCCGCTGGCCAGGCCCGCTTCCCGCACCAGACGTTTGACATGCAGGACCACGGCGGCGATATCGCTATCGGTCGTATCGAGAATGATGGCGTCGGTTGCTGGCTTAAGAGGGGAGATGGAACGCTGTTCGTCGCGACGATCCCGCTCGGCGATGTCCCCTAAAAGCTGCGGGAGGTTAACACCCATTCCTTTTTCATTCAATTGCTTGTAGCGCCTCTGGGCGCGTTCCTCGACACTCGCCGTGAGGTAGATCTTGAGGTCGGCGGCGGGAAACACCACGGTGCCCATGTCGCGTCCGTCGGCGACCAGTCCGGGGCCTGGGCGAAGGCATGCTGGCGAGCGAGCAGTGCCGCGCGCACCGGCCCCAGGGCCGCCACCTGCGAGGCGCGCGCGCCGGCTTCCTCGCTGCGGATGAGGTCGGTGACGTCCCGGCCTTCGAGCAGCACGCGGGTATCGCCCTCGCCTTCGACGAACTCGACCGGCAGGCAAGCGGCCAGCGCGGCGACCGCCTCGGCATCGTCGAGGGCCACGCCACGGCCCTGGGCGAAATGCGCCGTGACGCGATAAAGCGCCCCGGAATCAAGCAGATGCCAGCCGAGCCAGGCGGTGATGAGGCGCGCCAGCGTGCCCTTGCCGGTGCCGCTCGGGCCGTCGATGGTGATGACGGGCGCGACGCCGGCCGCCATCAGGGCGCAATCCTGAGACCGCAGGCGCGGGCCGCAGCTACGAAGGTCGGAAAAGAAGTCGCGATGTTGGCGGCGTTGCGTATGGTGATGGGGCCGGCAGCGCGCAGCGCCGCGACCGCAAAGGCCATGGCGATGCGGTGGTCGCCCTGGGCATCGATCTCGCCGCCCTGCAGGGCGCCGCCGTCGATGGCGATGCCGTCGTCGTACACCTCGGTGCGGATGCCGAGCGCATTGAGACCTTCGGCCATGACCGCGATGCGGTCGCTTTCCTTGTGACGCAGTTCCTCGGCGCCGCGCAGCACGGTGCGGCCCTCGGCGCAGGCGGCGGCGATGAAGATCGCCGGGAATTCGTCGATGGCGAGCGGTACGGCGGCCTGCGGAATGTCGATACCGCGCAATGCCGAGCCATGCACGGTCAGATCGGCGACCGGCTCGCTGCCGACCCGGCGCGGCGCGCCATGATCGATGCGCGCCCCCATCGCCGCCATGATGTCGAGCACGCCGGTACGGGTCGGGTTGACGCCCACCGCCGGCATGGTCAGGCGGCTGCCGGGTGCGATGGCGGCGCCGACGATGAAGAACGCTGCCGAGGAGATGTCGGCCGGCACGGCAATGTCGAAAGCCTTGAGGCGCTGGCCGCCGCGCAGGCTGACGGTGCCGCCGTGGCTGTCGAGTTCCACGCCGCAGGCGCGCAGCATGAGTTCGGTGTGGTCGCGGGTCGGCGCGGGCTCGGTCACGCGCGTCACGCCGTCGGCATAGAGGCCGGCCAGCAATACCGCCGATTTGACCTGGGCGCTGGCGACCGGCAGCTGGTAATCAATGGCCGTCAGATGTCCACCGCCAGCCAGGCTCACCGGCGGCGTGCCACCCTCGGCGGTGGTGAGGCGCGCGCCCATGCGGTTCAAGGGTTCCGCCACGCGTCGCATCGGACGGCGACTCAGGGACGGGTCGCCGGTCAAGGTGGCGGGCAGTCCGGCGCCGGCCAGGATGCCGCACAAAAGGCGCATCGAGGTACCGGAATTGCCGAGGTAGAGCGGCGCCGCCGGTGCGCGCAAGCCGTCGACGCCGACACCGTGCACGGTCAGTCGCCCGTCACCGTGATTGTCGACCGTGACGCCGAGCGCGCGAAACGCGTCCATGGTCGCGAGCACGTCTTCGCCGAGCAGGCAATCCGACACCTGGCACACGCCATCGGCCAGTGCGCCGAACATCACCGCGCGATGGGAAACGGACTTGTCGCCAGGAATGACGATGCTGCCGGTCAGCGCGCCCCCGGGCGCGACGATGAGATCATTGGCGACGTGCATTGGCTTCCGGTACTACGCAGCGATCGCGCGCCTGTTTGGCGCGCTTGAAGGATAGTTCGAGGGTCGCGCCATCGCCGTCGCGCAACGCCTGCATCAGGCGTTCGAGACGCGCCGCGTAGGCGCCACAGATAGTCAGCAGCGCATCGCGATTGGCGAGCGCGATGTCGCGCCACATCTCGGGATTGCTGGAGGCGATACGGGTGAAATCACGAAAGCCGCCGGCCGCGAAGGCAAAGATGTCGTCGGCATCGGAGGCTTCCGCCAGCAGGTCGACCAGGGTGAAGGCCAGCATGTGCGGCAGATGCGAAGTGGCGGCCAGCACGCGATCATGATCGGTCACCGACATCTGCGTCACGCGCGCGCCGGTGGCCTGCCACATCGATTGCACGGTGGCGAGGGCTTGGGCATCGGTGTCGGCCTCCGGCGTCAGGATCACTCGGTGCCCGACGTAGAGTTCCGCGAACGCCGCCTGCGCGCCGCTGTGCTCGGTGCCGGCAATCGGATGGCCGGGCACGAAGCGCGAGAATTGCGCGCCGAGCGCGGCGCGCGCCGCCGCCACCACGCTGGCCTTGGTGCTGCCGACGTCGGTGACGATGGCGTGGGGCTCGAGCGCCGGCGCGATGCGCGCGAGGATGTCGGCGGTCGAGCCCAGGGTCGCGCCGATCACGACCATGTCGGCATCGGCGACCGCCTGGGCCGCGTCCTGGCTGTAGCTGTCGATGACGCCGAGGGCGACCGCCTGCTCGAGATTGGCAATACCGCGCCCGACGCCGACCACGCGTTCGACCTTGCCCGCCTTGCGCAACGCGCAGGCCAGCGAGCCACCGATCAGGCCAACGCCGATCACCACCAGCTTGGAAATCATGCTGTCACCTTAAAGAACCGCGCAGCGCTCAGAGAATGGCGCGCGGATAACTGCCGAGCAACTTGAACAGGCTTGCGCGACTTTCGATCTCGGCCAGCGCCGCCGCCACCACCGGGTCGTCGCTGTGGCCCAGGAGGTCGACGAAAAAAAGATAGTCCCAGACGCCATTGCGGGCGGGACGCGATTCGATGCGCGTCATGCTGATGCCGCGCTCGGCCAGCACGCTCAGGATCGCATGCAGGGCGCCCGCCTTGTTGGGCAGGCCGAACATCACGCTCGTGACGTCGTCGCCACTGTCACGCGGAATGGTGCGCCCCAGCACCGCGAAGCGCGTGGTGTTGTGCGGAAAATCCTCGATATTGGCCGCCAGCGCGGTCAAGCCGTAGCGCAGTCCGGCGTCGACGCTCGCGATCGCGGCGCTGCCGCTTTCGGCGCGCGCACGCTGCGCGGCGGCGGCGTTGGAACTCAAGGCGATGCGCTCGGCGCCGGGAAGATGCAGATCGAGCCAGCCGCGACATTGCGCAAGGGCCTGCTCATGGGCGTACACGCGCTGCACTTCCTGCAGGCTGGCGACCGTGCTCAACAGCTGGTGATGCACGGCCAGCACGATCTCGGCGCAGATGCGCAAGGACGATTCGGCCAGGCAATCGAGCGTCTGGTTGATCGAACCACCGACCGAATTTTCTATCGGCACCACGCCGTAGTCACAGGCGCGCGCCTCGACTTCACGAAACACTTCGCCAACGCTGGTGCTCGCCACCGGCTCGATGGCGCCGCCGAAATGCTTCATCACCGCGGCGTGGGTATAGGTGCCTTCGGGGCCGAGATAGGCGACCCGCAAGGCATGTTCCAGCGACAGACAGGTGGAGATGATCTCGCGCATCACGCGCACCAGGTCCTCGTCCGGCAACGGGCCGGGATTGGACTGAAGCAGGCGGCGCAGGATGCGCGCTTCGCGCTCGGGGCGGTAGAACTCGGTGGCGGTACCGCTGGCGCGTTTGACCTCGCCGACTTCCATGGTCAGCGCCGCGCGGCGATTGAGCAATTGCAGTAGCTCGTCGTCGACCGCGTCTATCATGACGCGCAATTCGCCTATGCGCTGTTCGGTCGACATGCCTGACTCAATCCATGAGCCGTGGCGCAAGGCTGCGACGCCAACGCGCGGGCTTTCGCTTGGACGGGGTCACGCCAGCCGCGCCCTCGCGCGCTATTCGGTGGCGGCGCCGTCGGCGCCGTCGCTGCTGTCGTCGTCGGCAATGCCATCATCGCCGTCCACGCTCTCGCCGTTGTCGAGTTCACCGCCGTCGGCGGCGATGCCGGCGAGATCGGCAATCTGTTCAACGCCGACCAAGGCCTCCCCCTCGGCCAGCGCGATCAGGCGCACGCCCTGGGTGTTGCGGCCGATCACCGAGATGCCGGCGACCGGCGTGCGCACCAGGGTGCCCTTGTCGCTGATGAGCATGATTTCGTCGTCATCGGACACCGCCACAGCGCCGATCACCGAACCATTGCGCTCACTTTCCTGGATGGCGATGACACCGAGGCCACCACGGCCCTTGACCGGGAATTCCTCGAAGCGCGTGCGCTTGCCGTAGCCCTTGGTGGTCGCGATCAGCACCGTGCCGTCGCCTTCCATCGAGATCAGCGCAATCACTTCCTGGCTTTCACCCAGGGTGATACCCCGCACGCCGCGCGCCAGCCGCCCCATGGGCCGCACATGGCGCTCGGAGAAACGCACCGCCTTGCCGGCGCTGCTGACCAGCATGAGATCCGCCGCACCTTGCGTGAGCGCCACGCCCACCAGGCGGTCGCCCTCGTCGAGATCGACCGCGATGATGCCGGCGCTGCGCGGGCGCGAGAAATTGTCCAGCGAAGTCTTCTTGATCACGCCGCTGGCGGTCGCCATCACCACGTAGAGCTCGGCGTCGAATTCCTTGATCGGCAGCACCGCGGTGATGCGCTCGCTCTCGACCAGGGGCAACAGGTTGACCAGCGGCCGGCCGCGCGCGGTGCGCCCGGCCTGCGGCACTTCGTAGACCTTCAGCCAGTACAGCTTGCCGTGATTGGAGAAGCACAACATGGTGTCGTGGGTATTGGCCACGAACAGCTTGTCGACGAAATCCTCGTCCTTGGTGGTGGTGGCGGTCTTGCCCTTGCCGCCGCGGCGCTGCGAACGGTAGACCTCGATGGGCTGCGACTTCGCGTAGCCGGCGTGGGACAGCGTCACCACCACGTCTTCCTGCGAGATGAGATCTTCCAGCGACAGGTTCTCGTGGGTCTCGACGATCTGCGTGCGTCGCGCGTCGCCGAACTGCTCGCGGATCTCCATGAGCTCGTCGCGGATGACCTGCATCAGGCGCTCGGGACGATGCAGGATGTCGAGCAGGTCATCGATGCGCGCCAGCACCTCGCGGTATTCCTCGAGGATCTTGTCCTGCTCGAGCGCGGTCAGGCGCTGCAGGCGCATGTCGAGAATTTCCTTGGCCTGGCGCTCGGACAGGTGATAGCCGTCGTCCTTCATGCCGAACTGCGCGGGCAGATCCTGCGGCCGCGAGACGTCGGAGCCGGCGCGTTCCAACATCGCCATCACCACGCCCGGCGCCCACGCGGTCGCCATCAAGGCTTCACGCGCCTCGTTGGGATTGGGCGAGGCCTTGATCAGCTCGATGATCGGGTCGATGTTGGCCAGCGCCACCGCCAGGCCTTCCAAGATGTGCGCGCGTTCGCGCGCCTTGCGCACTTCGAACAGCGTGCGCCGCGTCACCACTTCGCGACGATGACGCAGGAAGCAATCGAGCAGGTCCAGCAGGTTGAGGGTGCGCGGCTGCCCATCGACCAGCGCCACGGTGTTGATGCCGAACACCGACTGCATCTGCGTGTGGCGATACAGGTTGTTGAGCAACACCTCGGCGCTCTCGCCGCGTTTCACTTCGATGACGATGCGCATGCCGTCCTTGTCGGACTCGTCGCGCAGACCGTCGGGACGGATGCCCTCGATCTTCTTTTCCTTGACGAGCTCGGCGATTTTCTCGATCAGGCGCGCCTTGTTGACCTGGTAGGGCAACTCGGTGATGACGATGCTGGAAAAATCGGTGTCGCCGTTCTCGATGTCGGCGCGCGCCCGCACGTAGATGCGGCCGCGCCCGGTGCGGTAGGCCTCACGGATGCCGGCCGAGCCGTTGATGATGCCGGCGGTGGGGAAATCGGGGCCCGGGATGTAACGCATCAAGGCGTCGACATCGAGGCTTGGCTCGTCGATCAGCGCCACGCAGGCGTCGATCACTTCGCGCAGGTTATGCGGCGCGATGTTGGTCGCCATGCCGACCGCGATGCCGCTGGAACCATTGACGAGCAGGTTCGGAATGCGTGACGGCAGCACCGTCGGTTCCTGTTCCTTGCCGTCGTAGTTGGGCACGAAATCGACGGTGTCCCTGTCGATGTCGGCCAACAGTTCATTGGCGATGCGATCGAGGCGGCACTCGGTGTAACGCATGGCGGCCGGCGGATCGCCGTCGACCGAGCCGAAGTTGCCCTGGCCGTCGATGAGCGTGTAGCGCAGCGAGAAATCCTGCGCCATGCGTACCAGGGTGTCGTAGATGGCGCTGTCGCCGTGCGGGTGGTATTTACCCATCACCTCGCCGACCACGCGGGCGCATTTGACGTACGGCCGGTTCCAGACGTTGCTGGTTTCCTGCATCGCGTACAGCACGCGGCGATGCACCGGTTTGAGCCCGTCGCGGGCATCCGGCAGTGCGCGTCCCACGATTACGCTCATGGCGTAATCCATGTAGGACTGGCGCATTTCGTCCTCGATGTTGACAGGCACCAGCTGGCGCGCGAAATCGGCCATGGGAAATAAAATAACTTATTGAATTTTTATGAGAATTTCCCGGCGACGGGAAGCGCGCAGTATAACACGCTGATTTCGATCAAGGCACCCCTGTAGCGGGCCGCGTTCAGGCGCCGCAGAGCGCCGCGATGCTGGCCGCGTCGGGACGCTCGATGACGCCCTTCTCGGTGACCAAGGCGTCGATGAGATGGGCCGGCGTCACGTCGAATACCGGGTTCAATGCACGCACGCCCGGGGCCGCCACTTCGAGGCCGCCGAGTTGGGTCAATTCGCGCCCCTCACGATGTTCGATGACGATGTCGGCGCCGCTGGCGGTGGCGATATCGACGGTCGACATCGGCGCCGCGACCATGAACCGCACGCCGTGCGCGCGCGCCAGCGTGGCGAGACCATAGGTGCCGATCTTGTTGGCCGTGTCGCCATTGGCGGCCACCCGGTCGGCGCCGGTGATGACCCATTGCACGCGCCCCTCGGCCATGAGCCAGGCGGCGGCGCTGTCGGCAATGAGGGTGGCGTCGATGCCGTCCTGCATGAGTTCCCACACCGTCAGGCGCGCGCCCTGCAGCCAGGGACGCGTCTCGCCGGCATAGACCGCGGTGATGCGACCGTCGCGCCAGGCGCTGCGGATCACACCGAGCGCCGTGCCGTAACCGGCGGTGGCGAGCGCGCCGGCGTTGCAATGGGTCAGCACGCCCGAGCCGGGCGCGATCAGGCGCGCGCCAAAGTCGCCCATGGCGCGATTGGCGGCCAGATCCTCGTCGTGCAGGCGCAGCGCCAAGGCCAGCAGCGCGGCGTAGGGGTCGCCTTCGAGGTCGACACAGGCGGCCGCCATCACGTCCAGCGCCCACATGAGGTTGACCGCGGTCGGGCGTGTTTCGCGCAGCATGGCAAGATCGCTTGCCACCGCCGAACGCCACTCGGCGCCGAGGCGCGCGAAATGGCTGCGCGCCGACAGCGCCACCGCGTAGGCGGCGGTGATGCCGATGGCCGGCGCGCCGCGCACCACCATGCTGCGTATCGCATCGGCGGCGCTGTCGGCGTCATGACAGGCGATGTAGCTCACTTCCTTGGGCAGCAGACGCTGGTCGAGCAGCAGCAGATGATCGTCACACCAGCGTATGGCCTGGGTGGCTTCGCGGTTCGTCGACATGCGTGGGTTCCCTTGAATTGCTGTGGTACTTTAGACCGAAATCGACGCCTGCTTAAGTTCTCCATGCCGCCATCCGTCCAGGCCATCCACGCGCGCTGGGTCATCCCGGTCGAACCTGCCAATACCGTGCTCGATCATCACACCGTGGTGCTGGAGGATTCCCTCATCGCCGCCATCGTGCCGACCGCGCAATGGCGCAGCGCCGGCCCGCACGTCGAAGAAATCCCGCTGCCGGAGCACGCGTTGATCCCGGGCCTGGTCAACGCCCACACCCACGCGGCCATGAGCCTGTTTCGCGGCATGGCCGACGATCGGCCCTTGATGGACTGGCTGGAGAATCACATCTGGCCGGCCGAAGCGCGCAGCATCAATCGCGAGTTCGTGCGCGACGGCACGCGCCTCGCCGCCGCCGAGATGCTGCTCGGCGGCACCACCTGTTTCAACGACATGTACTTCTTCGGCGACGAGGCGGCGTCGGCCGCCATCGAGGCCGGCATACGCGCCGTCATCGGCATGATCGTGATCGGCTTCCCGAGCGCCTGGGCGGCCGACGTCGACGAGTATTTCCGCAAGGGCCAGGCGGTGCACGACACCTTCCGCGATCATCCGCTCATCACCAGCGCCTTCGCGCCCCACGCGCCCTACACGGTCGACGACCATGCGCTGCGCCGTATCGCGACGCTGGCCGAGGAACTGGACGTGCCGGTGCACATGCACGTGCAGGAAACCCAGGATGAAGTGGAGCGCGCCATCGCCGTCAGCGGCGTGCGGCCGCTGCGGCGCCTGCAGGGCCTGGGCCTGGTCACGCCGCGCCTGGTCGGCGTGCACATGACCTGCCTCGACGACGACGAACTCGATCTGCTCGCCCACAGCGGCGCGACGGTCGTGCATTGCCCGGAATCGAATTTGAAACTTGCCAGCGGCTTTTGCCCGGTGGACAAACTGCTGGCGCGCGGGGTGAACGTGGCCTGCGGCACCGACGGCGCGGCCAGCAACAACGATCTCGACATGCTCGGTGAGATCCGCACCGCCTCGCTGCTGGCCAAGGGCGTGGCCGGCGATCCGTGTGCGCTGCCCGCTGCCCAGGCACTGCGCATGGCCACCTACAACGGCGCGCTGGCGCTCGGCCTCGAGCGCAGCATCGGCTCGCTGGAAATCGGCAAGCAGGCCGACATGGTCGCCATCGATCTCGGCGACGCACGCGCACGGCCGGTGTACGACCCGGTTTCGCAGATCATCTACAGCGGCCACCGTGACCAGGTGGCGCAGGTGTGGGTGGGCGGACGGCGCGTGGTGCGCGACCGTCAGCTCATGACGCTGGATCTCGGCGACCTGCGTGCCGCCAGCGACGACTGGGGCCAGCGCATCCGCCAACCCTGAGCGCGCGAGTCAGTCCTGCGGAATACCGATGGCCTGGTCCCACTTGTTGACGATGGAACAGAACAGGTCGGCGGTACGCTCCGCATCGTAGATGGCGGAATGGGCGGCTGACGGGTCCCACTTGAAGCCCGCCGCACGCACCGCGCGCGCCAGCACCGTCTGCCCGTAGGCGAGACCCGACAGGGCCGCGGTATCGAAGGTGCTGAAATTGTGGAACGGCATGTCCTTGATGCCACAGCGCTCGGCGGCGGCCTTGACGAAGGACAGGTCGAAGGCCGGATTGTGGCCCACCAGCACCGCGCGCGTGCAGCCGTGTTCGTTGATCTGCCGACGCACGGCCGTGAAGATCTCCTTCATGGCCTCGGTCTCCTCCACCGCCAGTCGAAACGGGTGGAAGGGATCGATCTTGTTGAACTCCAGCGCACGACGTTCGAGATTGGCGCCGGGAAAGGGCCGCACGTGAAACGCGAACGTGGCCTGACGACGCCAGCCGACGTCGGCGTCGACCTCCAGGGTGACCGCGGCGATTTCCAACAACGCATCGGTGCGGGGATTGAAGCCGCCGGTCTCGACATCGACGATGACCGGCAGGAAGCCGCGAAAGCGATTGGCGATGACGTTCTCGGTCATGGGCGGCACGGCACGCACGGAGCGGCCCATGACGCCGCCGCAAGCCATCCGATGGGCTCATGCGTGAGTGCTGCGTAACTTGATTTCAATGGAAAAGTCCAGGCTAGGAAACACGGATCTCGAGGTCAGCCGCTTCGCGCTCGGCACCATGACCTTTGGCGCACAGAATAGCGCAGCCGAGGCCCATGCCCAATTGGACGCGGCCTGCGCCGCCGGCATCAACCTCATCGACAGCGCCGAACTCTATCCGGCGCCCGCCGCCGCCGCGAGTTATGGCGACAGCGAACGCATCATCGGCCGCTGGCTGGCGAACTCGGGCAGGCGTCAGCACCTGTTGATCGCGACCAAGGCCGCCGGCCCCGCCGCCTTCGTGCCGTGGATTCGCGGCGGACGCTCGCGTCACGATCGTGACAACCTTGAAGCCGCGGTGAACGGCTCGCTGGCGCGTCTCGGTATCGAATGCATCGATCTCATGCAACTGCACTGGCCCGATCGCGCCACCCACTTCTTTGGTCAACGCGGCTTCAAGCCGGCGCGCGACGAAGCGCCGTTCGACATCGAGGCAACATTACGCGCGCTCGCCGCGCTGATCACGGCCGGCAAGCTGCGGCACATCGGCATCGCCAACGAAACGCCGTGGGGCATGGGCGAATTCCTGCGACTCGCGGCGCTGCATGGCCTGCCACGCATCGTCACCGTGCAGAACCCCTACAACCTGCTCAATCGCGGCGTCGAAAGCGGGCTGGCCGAGGTAGCATGGCGCGAACGCTGCGGTGTGCTCGCCTACAGCCCGCTCGCGGGCGGGCTGTTGAGCGGCAAGTACGCCACCGGCGAGGTGAGCGAGGATGCACGCCTGCGCCGTCATGCGCGTCATTACCGGCAGTTCACCTCGCCGGCCGCCCACGCCGCCAGCGCCCGCTATGCCGCCATCGCGCGCGCCGCCGGGCTCGAGCCGGCGGCCATGGCACTGGCCTACATCGCGTCGAAACCCTATGTCACCAGCGTTATCATAGGCGCCACCACCGCCGCGCAACTGAGCACCAATCTCGGCGCGGCCACGCTCAAACTGCCCCGCGACGTCGTGCGCGCCATCGACGCCGTGCATGAGGAGATCCCCAACCCGTGTCCGTGACCGTTCCCGTCGTTCCGCCATTGTCGGAACTCACCGCCCTGTCGCCGCTCGACGGCCGTTATGCCCGCCACACCGGCGCCTTGCGCAATACCTGTAGTGAATACGGCTTGATTCGCTACCGCGTGCTGGTCGAAGTCGAGTGGCTGAAGGCACTGGCCGCGGCCGGCGGCATCGCCGAACTGCCGGCCTTCGAGGCCGCGACCGTGGCCCACCTGGACGCCATCGTCGACGGCTTCAACGTCGAGCACGCGGCGCGCATCAAGGCCATCGAGCGCACCACCAATCACGACGTCAAGGCGGTCGAATATTTTCTGCGTGAACAGTTTGGCGAGCAGGCGGCGCTGGCCGGCGCCATTCCCTTCATCCATTTCGCCTGCACCTCGGAAGACATCAACAATCTCTCCTATGGCCTGATGTTGCGCGATGCGCGCGACACGGTGGTGGCGCCGGCGCTGCATGCCATCAACGAGGAACTGCGCAAGCTCGCGCATGCCTTTGCCGACGTGCCGATGCTGGCCCGCACCCACGGCCAGACCGCCACGCCCACCACCATGGGCAAGGAGATGGCCAACGTCAGTGCCCGTCTCAAGGCCCAGCTCGCGCAGTTCGAAGCGGTGGCCATGCTCGGCAAGATCAACGGCGCGGTGGGTAACTACAACGCCCACGTGGTGGCCTATCCCGAAGTCGATTGGCCGGCGCTGGCGCGCGGCTTCGTGGCGGCGCTGGGTCTCGAATTCAATCCCTACACCACGCAGATCGAACCGCACGATTGCGTGGCCGCGTATTGCGACGCGCTGGCGCGCGTCAACACGGTGCTGATCGATCTCTCGCGTGACATCTGGAGCTATATCTCGCTCGGCTATTTCCGCCAAAAGAAGCTCGAGCACGAGGTCGGTTCCTCGACCATGCCGCACAAGGTCAATCCCATCGATTTCGAAAACGCCGAAGGCAACCTCGGCCTCGCCGATGCGCTGCTCGGCCACTTCGCGCGCAAGCTGCCGATTTCGCGTCTGCAGCGTGACCTCACCGACTCCACCGTGTTGCGCAATCTGGGCGCGGCGCTGGGCTACACGCTCATCGCCTGTCGTTCGCTGGCGCAAGGCCTGGCCAAGCTCGAAATCGATCGCGACACGCTGGCGCGCGATCTCGACCAGGCCTGGGAGATCCTCGCCGAGCCGGTGCAGACCGTGATGCGGCGCTATGGCATCAACGATTCCTACGAGCAGCTGAAACAGTTGACGCGCGGTCAGCGCATCGAGCGCGACGGGCTGCATCGTTTCATCGATGGTCTCGCCATCCCGGCCGAGGCGCGCGCGGCGCTGAAGGCGCTGACACCGGCGAGCTACATCGGCCTCGCCACCGAGCTCGCGCGCGACATCTGACATGCACGACGGAGCCGCGCCGACCGCCATGCATGTGCTGGGCGTCAGCGCCGCGCCGTTCGAGGTGGCGACGCGTGACGCGCTGGCCGAGGTGTGTCTCGCCATGGCCAGCCAGGCGCGGCGCACACTCGACATCGTCAGCCGCCATCTCGACGCGCCGCTGTTCGACAACGAGCCCTTCGTCGCCGCCGTCAAGCAGATGACGCTCGGCCATCGCAGCGCGCGGGTGCGGCTGTTCATCCTCGAGCCGCGCCCGCTGGTCGGCCAGGGCCACCGCCTCGTCGAGCTCGCCACCCGCCTCACCACCTTCATCGAGATCCGCACGCCCGCCCCACAGCACAAGAGCTTCAACGAAGCGCTGCTGATTGCCGATAACGTCGGTTACGTGCGTCGCCAGTTTTCCGACCGCTACGATGCGGAAGTCGATTTCGCCAGCCGGCGCGGCGCCACCGCCCTCTGCGAGCGCTTCGAGCAGCTCTGGCAGCGCGGCCAGCTGGATTCGAATTTCAGGAGACTGCATCTATGACGCGACTGGCGACGGCCCTGCTGCTGTGCATGCTGTGTAGCGCCGCGCTGGCCGATTTGCTGGTCATGGAAGTCATCCCGCTCAAACATCGCCTGGCCAACGATCTCGTGCCGACCCTGCGCGAACTGGTGGCCGAAGGCGGCACCGTCACCGGCCTCGACAACCAGGTCATCATTCGCAGCACGCCGGCCAACCTGGCCGATCTGAAACAGGTGCTGGCGGGACTGGACACGCGCCAGCGGCAGCTGCGCATCACCGTGCGCCAGAACGTCGGCAACGCCAGTCAGGGCGCGGCCGATGCCTTGGCGGCGCGCCTGCGTGCCGGCCAGGCCGACGTCGCGGCCGGTCTCGGCGGCCCCGGCGACGCGCCCGGCGCGGCCGTGCGCTACCAGGGGCGAACGCGCTGACGCGAGCGTCGAGAGCTATCGCACCCACGACCAGGACGCGCGCGCCAGCAGCCATTTCGTGCTGGCCATCGAAGGCACGCCGGCCTATATCGCCACCGGGCGCTCGGTGCCGCTGCCGCAATCGTCGGCGCTGCTGACGCCTTACGGCGCCAACGTCCAGCAGTCACTCGAGTATCGCAAGGTCGGCAGCGGCGTGTACGTGACGCCGCGCCTGGCGGGCGACGAGGTGACGCTCGAGATCTCGCCCTACAACGACCAGCTGGCGCGCGAGGGCGGCGGCATGACAGCCGAGCGCGGCGTCGACACCGTGGTGCGCGGACGGCTCGGCGAATGGTTGCCGCTGGGCGGCGCGACCAGCGCCAGTCACGACAGCAGCAACAGCGAATTGACCCGCACCGAGCGTCGCGATGACCAGGCCTACGACGTGTGGGTAAAAGTGGAAGTCGCCCCCTAAGTCCACGACAATAGCGGCCTCACGCGCGGCGCCCCCGGCGCCGGCCCAGGCCACAGGATTTTTTCTCGATGCTCTTACTCCGCGGCACCCGCGCGCTCTCGCCATTCCGTCTCGACAAACTGCTGGCCGCCGGCCGCGCCCTGTGCCCCGGACTGACGGGACTCGAAGCCGAACATGTCTACGTCGCGTGGTTGAACGACGCCGACGACGACACGTCGGCGCTGCGTGACAGGCTGCTGGCCATGACCCGCGCGGTCGCCGTCATCGAAGCCGGCGTCGACCGCGCGCCGGACCTGCTGGTGGCGCCGCGCCTCGGCACCATCTCGCCGTGGTCGAGCAAGGCCACCGACATCGCGCGCAACTGCGGCGCGCCGGTCGAGCGCATCGAACGGGTCACGGCCTGGCATTGCGCGGGTGTGAACGCCGTCGAGCGCGCCACGCTGCTGCCGGTGCTGCACGATCGCATGACCGAAACCGTGCTGGAGGATTACGCGCATCTCGAGCGCCTGCACAGCGACGCCCAGCCGCGACCCTTGCGTCATATCCCGCTCACGCGCGCAGGCCGCGCGGCGCTGGTCGAGGCCAACCGCAACCTGGGTCTCGCGCTGGCCGACGACGAGATCGATTATCTCGTCACGCGCTTCACCGAACTGGCGCGCGATCCCAGCGACGTCGAGCTCATGATGTTCGCGCAGGCCAATTCCGAACATTGCCGCCACAAGATCTTCAACGCGAGCTGGATCATCGACGGCGTGGCGCAGGACAAGAGCCTGTTCGGCATGATCCGCAATACCTTTGCCAGCCATCCCAACGACGTGCTGTCGGCCTACCGTGACAACGCCGCGGTCACGCGTGGCTACCACGCACCGCGTTTTCATGCCGATCCCGTCAGCGGCGAATACCGCGACGAGGCACAGGACATCCACATCCTGATGAAGGTCGAGACGCACAACCATCCGACTGCCATCTCGCCCTATCCCGGCGCGGCCACCGGCGCCGGCGGTGAAATTCGCGACGAGGGCGCGACCGGCCGCGGCGCCAAGCCGAAGGCCGGCCTCACCGGCTTCAGCGTTTCGCACCTGCGCATCCCCGGTCTCCCCGCGCCGTGGGAAGCGTCGCGCCCCCTCAACCCGCGCCTCGCCACCGCCTTCGACATCATGATTGACGGCCCGCTCGGCGCCGCCGCCTTCAACAACGAATTCGGGCGGCCGGCCTTGAACGGCTACTTCCGCAACTTCGAGCATCGCGTGACAGACACGCAAGGCCTGCTGCGCGGCTACGACAAGCCCATCATGCTGGCCGGCGGCCTGGGCAATATTCGCGGCGACCATGTCGAGAAACTGCCGATGTGCGACGACGCCGCCATCATCGTGCTGGGCGGCCCGGCCATGCTCATCGGTCTCGGCGGCGGCGCCGCCTCGTCGGTGGGCTCGGGCGCGATCGACGCGGAACTGGACTTCGCTTCCGTGCAGCGCGACAACGCCGAAATCGAGCGCCGCGCGCAGATGGTGATCGATGCCTGCTGGGCATGCGGCGAAGACAATCCCATCCTCATGATTCACGACGTCGGCGCCGGCGGCCTGTCCAATGCCATCCCCGAGATCCTGCACGACGGTGGTCGCGGCGGTGACATCGCGCTGCGCGCGATCCCGAACGCCGAGCCCGGCATGGCGCCACTCGAGATCTGGTGCAACGAAGCGCAGGAGCGCTACGTGCTGGCGCTGCGTCCGCAGGACGTGGCGCGTTTCGCTGCGATCTGCGAACGCGAACGTTGCCCGTACGCGGTGGTCGGCCATGCCAGCGCCAACGAACATCTCAGGCTGCGCGACGCATTGGCCACCGACGCCAGCGCGGGTTCGCCCATCGACCTGCCCATGGACGTGATCTTCGGCAAGCCGCCGCGCATGGAACGCACGGCCGTGCACGTGGCGCCGCGCAGCGAGGCTTTCGACACGCGCGGCATCTCCGTCGCCGAGGCGCTCGACCGCGTGCTGCGTTTTCCGACCGTGGCCGACAAGCGCTTTCTCATCACGATCGGCGATCGCAGCGTCGGCGGCCTGTGCGTGCGCGACCAGATGGTCGGACCCTGGCAGGTGCCGGTCGCCGATTGCGCCGTCACCGCCAGCAGTTTCCGCGAGCGTTGCGGCGAAGCGATGGCCATCGGCGAACGCACGCCGGTGGCCTTGCTGGATGGCCCGGCGGCGGCGCGGCTCGCCATCGCCGAAGCCATCACCAACATCGCCGCGGCGCGCATCCGGCGCATCGAAGACATCGTGATCTCGGCCAACTGGATGAGCCCGGCGGGCTTCGAAGGCGAGGACGCCCGGCTCTATGACATGGTGCGCGCGGTCGGCATGGAATTGTGTCCGGCGCTAGGCATCAACATCCCGGTCGGCAAGGATTCGATGTCCATGCAGTCGTCATGGCGTGCCGACGATGGCGACTGGCGCACCGTGTCGCCGGTGTCCCTCATCGCCAGCGCGTTCGCGCCGGTGACGGACGTCGGCGCCAGCCTCACGCCGCAGTTGCAACGGGATGAAGACACGCTGTTGCTGCTGATCGATCTCGGCCGCGGTCGCCAGCGTCTCGGCGCCTCGATACTCGCGCAGTGCTACCAGGCACTCGGCGATACACCGGCCGACTGTGACAGCGCCGAGGATCTCGCCGACCTGTTCCGCGCCGTTCAGGCCTTGAACGATGCCGGCCTGCTGCTCGCCTATCACGACCGCTCCGACGGTGGCCTGGTGGTGACGGTGGCGGAAATGGCTTTCGCCGGCCGCTGCGGCGTGGAACTCGACATCAGCGCGCTGGAAGGCGATGACCTTGCGTGCCTGTTTGCCGAGGAACTCGGCGCGGTGCTGCAGGTGCGCGCGGTCGATGTCGATGCCGTGATGGGCTATCTCAATGACAGTACCCGGCTCGGCACCTGCACCCACCTCATCGGCCAGCCGCGCGCCGCGCGCACCCTGCGTATCGTGCGTGACGGCCGCGAAGTGCATCGCGCAAGCCTCAAGGATCTGCTGGCGGCCTACAGCGCCACCACCCACGCCATGCAAAGGCTGCGCGATAACCCGCGCTGCGCCGATGAAGAACTGGCCACCATCCTCGACGATGACGACGCCGGCCTCGGCGTGCACTTGCCCGCCGCCGGCTTCACGCGCCATCGGCCACGCAGCCACGGCGGCACGCGGCCGCGCGTCGCCATCCTGCGTGAACAGGGCGTCAACGGCTACGTGGAAATGGCGGCGGCCTTCGACCGCGCCGGCTTCACGGCGGTCGACGTGCACATGACCGACATCATCGCCGGCCGCCATACCCTGGAGGACATGCAGGGCCTCGCCGCCTGCGGCGGCTTCTCCTATGGCGACGTGCTCGGCGCCGGTCGCGGCTGGGCCGGCACCATCGCCTTCAATGACCAGGCGCGCGCGCGCTTCGAGGCCTTCTTCAAGCGACCGGACACCTTCACGCTCGGCGTGTGCAACGGTTGCCAGATGCTGGCCAATCTTGCCGACAGCATTCCGGGCGCCGGCCATTGGCCGCGCTTCGAACGCAATGCCTCGGAACAGTACGAAGCACGACTGGTGATGGTCGAAGTGACGGACTCGCCGTCCGTCCTGATGCGCGGCATGAGCGGACTGCGCGCGCCGATCGTGGTCGCCCATGGCGAAGGCCGCGCCGAGTGGCGGAACGGCGCCGCGCCGGACCTGCGCGGTGCGTGTCTGCGCTACGTCGACGGCGATGGCGCGCTGGCGACGACCTACCCGCACAATCCCAATGGTTCGCCGCTGGGTCTCGCCGGGCTCACCAGCGACGATGGTCGCGTGACCATCATGATGCCGCACCCGGAGCGCGTGTTCCTGCGCCAGCAATATTCGTGGTTCCCGCCTGAATGGCAGGACGCGGAAGGTCCGTGGCTGGCCTTGTTCAACAATGCGCGGGCGTGGTTGGCGGGGGAATAGGCCCCCCTGCATCACCCTGTAGGTGCGAATTCATTCGCACATTGAAGGGCGCGCCGGCCTGAATGTGCGAATGAATTCGCACCTACACGGTAACCACCATGAGTGACGACAGCCACCAGCCACCGCGCGAAAAATCCTTCCGCGAACTCATCGGCAAGGTGCGACCGCTGGTGGTCGACACCATCGAGCCCGAACGGCCGCGCACGCCGGCGCGCCGCCGGCGTGTCGAGCCCGAACGCGACGACTCCCTGCTCGAACCGGCCACGCCCCATCGCCTCGGCAGCGACAGCCACGATGCCGCCGCCGGCCAGGACTACCATCGCCCGGGCCTGCAGAACTCGGTGTTACGCAAGCTGCGGCGTGGTCAATTCCCGGTGCAGGACGAGCTCGACCTGCATGGCATGACGGTGCGCGAAGCGGGCATACGTCTCGGTGACTTCCTGCTGCACGCACGCGGCCGGCGCCTGTCCTGCGTGCGCATCATCCACGGCAAGGGCCTGAGCTCACCGGACCGCAGCCCGGTATTGAAACCGCAGGTGGCGCGCTGGCTGCGCAGTCATGATGGCGTGCTGGCATTCACGCCAGCGCGGATTGAAGACGGCGGCAGTGGCGCCTTGTACGTGTTGTTGCGTAGTCGACGAGATTGATAAGCGCGTAGCGAATTTCAATGTGCGAATAAATTCGCACCTGCAAATCACTCGAGCAGGCACACCGCGCTCGCGGCGATGCCTTCACCGCGGCCGGTGAAGCCCATCTTCTCGGTGGTGGTGCCCTTGACGTTGACGGCCTCGATGGCGAGACCGGTGTCTTCGGCGATGTTGGCGCGCATGGTTTCGACGTGGGCCGAGATGCGCGGCCGCTCGCAGATCGCGACGGCGTCGATGTTGACTATCTGCAAGCCCGCTTCGTCCAGCAGCTCCTTCACGCGGCGCAACAGCACGCGGCTGCTGACGCCCTTGTAGGCCGGGTCCGAATCCGGGAAGTGGCGGCCGATATCGCCAAGCGCGGCCGCGCCCAGCAGCGCATCGCAGATCGCATGCAGCAGCACGTCGCCATCGGAATGCGCCGCGAGTCCCTGGTCGAACGGGATCTCGACACCGCCCAGCACCACGTGGTTGCCGTCCTTGAATCGATGGGCGTCGTAGCCCTGCCCTACTCTCATTGCGTGTGCCCTCCCCGGGCGGCTTGCGACTGCGCGGCGAGGATCATGCCGGCCAGCGCGAGGTCTTCAGGATGAGTGATCTTGAGATTGTCGGCGCTGCCCGCCACCACGCGCGGCGTGAGGCCTATGCGTTCGATGGCCTGCGCCTCGTCGGTCACGATCACGCCATCGGCGAGCGCGGTCTCGATGGCTTGGGTGAGCGTGCCGAGCCGGAACATCTGCGGCGTCAGCGCATGCCATAGCTGCGTGCGATCGACAGTCGCGATGATCGCGCCGTCGGCGTCGCAGCGCTTCAGGGTGTCGCGCACCGGCGCGGCGAGTATGCCGCCCACTTCGTGGTCGCCCAGGGTCTCGAACATGCGATCGAGATCGGTCACGCGCACACAGGGCCGCGCCGCGTCATGCACCATCACCCAGTCGTCGGGCGCGGCGTGGGCCGACAAGGCATGCAGCGCCGACAGCACCGAGTGGCAGCGCTCGGCGCCGCCCTGCGCGGTGCCTATCTTGCCCGGCAGTTTTGCGCGCAGGTCTTCGAAGTATTCATCGCCGGGGCTGATGGCGACCACCACCTTCTGGACCAGGGCGTGGCCGGCGAGCCGCCACAGCGTGTGCTCCAGCACCGTGCGGCCTGCGAGTTCGAGATATTGCTTGGGTACCGCCGAACCCATGCGCTTGCCCGCGCCGGCGGCCGGCACCACCGCGTAAACCGCGCCGTTCATTCCACCGGCACCGCTTTACGGGGCGCCGGCGCGACGGCGGGCGCCTTGGCCGCGGGTCGCGGCGGAACGGCGGGACTGGTGGTCTTGGCGACGGTCGCGGCCGGCGCGGGCGCGCTGCCACGGGGCTTGATGGCGGAGGTCGCCGGTGTGCTCGCCTTGTTGATGGCGGTCGTGCTCTTGGTAGTGGTAGTGGTGGTAGGCCTGACCGGGGCGGCCGGTCTGGCCAGCGGCTTGGCGGCACCGGGCGTCACCGTGCTGGCCTTGGGCGCTGCCTTGGCAGCGGGCTTGGTGGCATTCGATGCGGGCGCGGGCTTGGCCGCCGGCATGCCACCGCCCTTGGCGGTCGCCGCGCTCTTGGCGGCGGCAGCGCCGACGATGGCTTTCGCCAGCGGCTTGGCCGCCATCGCCTTGTCCTCGGCCGGCGGCGGCGAGGGCGGCGCGTCGTTCAGCGCCGCGTCGCCCGGCGCCAATGGATCGAGCGGAGGCTCCAACGGCGTTTCCGCGGCCTTGGCGAGACTGCTTGCGCTCTGCGGCTGGTCATGTTCGCGGTTCGGATCGGTGATGCGGAAGAACACCTCGCCGCTCTTGATCATGCCCATCTCGCTGCGCGCGCGCTCCTCGATGGCTTCCAGTCCCTGCTTGAGATCCATCACTTCCGCGGCCAGCGAGCGATTGCGTTCCTTCAAGCGCGCAATCTCGTCCTTCTGCTCTTCGACCGAGACTTTCAACTTCTCGACGTCGTGCTTGCCGCCCCGCGTGTACCAGAGCCCATACTGCAGGTACATCGTGAGCAGCACCAGGACAATGATGACCAGGCGCACTTACGATCCGGCGGCACGGCGCGTCAGGCTCACGCGGGACAGGACTCTCACCGACCTGCTAGCCGAGCTTCAAGTTGTAGAACGCCTTGCGGCCCGGGTAGACGGCGCGCGAACCGAGCAGGTGTTCGATCACCAGCAGGCGGTTGTACTTGGCGATGCGATCGGAACGCGACATCGAGCCGGTCTTGATCTGGCCGGTGCCGAAGGCCGCGGCGATGTCGGCGATGGTCGAATCCTCGGTTTCGCCGGATCGATGCGACACCACCGCCGTGTACTTGTTGCGCTTGGCCAGTTCAATGGCGTCGAAGGTCTCGGACAAGGTGCCAATCTGGTTGACCTTGATGAGGATCGAGTTGGCGACCTTCTGGTCGATGCCACGCTGCAGGGTTGCGCTGTCGGTGACGAACAGGTCGTCGCCGACCAGCTGCACGCGCTCGCCGAGCGTCGCGGTCAGATGCTGCCAGCCGGCCCAGTCGTTCTGGTCCATGGCGTCTTCGATGGTGATGATGGGGTAACGCTTGCACCAGTCGGCAAGCATGTCGGTCATCTCGACCGCGCTCAGCACACGGCCTTCCGATTCGAGGTCGTACTTGCCGTTCTTGTAGTATTCCGAGCTCGCGCAATCGAGGCCGAGAGCGATGTCGTCGCCGAGCTTGTAGCCGGCCTTTTCGATGGCGCGCACGATCAACTGCAGCGCCGCTTCGTTGGACGGCAGATCAGGCGCGAAGCCGCCTTCGTCACCCACCGCCGTGCTCATGCCGTCGGCATTCAGCAGCGACTTCAGGGCATGGAACACTTCCGCGCCATAGCGCAGCGCCTCGCGAAAGGTCGGCGCGCCGACCGGCAGGATCATGAACTCCTGCAAATCGACGCTGTTGTTGGCATGCGCGCCACCGTTGATGACGTTCATCATCGGCACCGGCAACACGTACTCCGGGTTGTCGCGCAGCGACTGGAAGAGCGGCTTGTTGGCGGCGTTGGCGGCGGCGTGGGCGGCGGCCATCGACACTGCCAGCATGGCATTGGCGCCGAGCTTGCCCTTGTTGGGCGTGCCATCGAGTTCGATCATCTTCTTGTCGAGGCCGGCCTGGTCGGCGACATCGTGGCCCTTCAATGCCGCGGCGATGGCGCCATTGACGTTGGCGACGGCCTTGGTCACGCCCTTGCCCAGGTAGCGGGTCTTGTCGCCGTCGCGCAGTTCCAGCGCTTCGCGCTCACCGGTGGATGCGCCGGACGGCACCGCCGCGCTGCCGCGCGCGCCATTGTCGGTGACGATTTGCGCGTAGACCGTCGGGTTGCCGCGCGAGTCGATGATTTCAAGGGCGTCGATGCTTGCGATTTTGCTCATGGGTTCAGCCGTTCAATTTGAAAAAATTCAGTGGGTGTCGCGCTTGATGGCGCCGTCCAGCGTCTTCAGGGTCTCGAGCAGGGCGCGCATGTCGGCCAGCGGCAGCGAGTTCGGGCCATCGGACAGGGCGCGCGCCGGATCGGGATGGGTTTCCATGAACACGCCCGCCACGCCCACCGCCACCGCCGCGCGCGCCAGCGCCGGCACGAATTCACGCTGACCGCCGGAAGCCTTGCCCTGCCCGCCCGGCAGTTGCACCGAGTGGGTGGCGTCGAACACCACCGGGCAGCCGGTGTCGCGCATGATCAAGAGCGCGCGCATGTCCGACACCAGGTAGTTGTAGCCGAAGGACGTGCCGCGTTCGCACACCATGATCTGCTGGTTGCCGACCGCGCGCGCCTTCTCGACCACGTTGGTCATGTCCCAGGGCGCGAGGAACTGCGCCTTCTTGATGTTGACCGGCTTGCCCTGGCGCGCGACGTTCTGGATGAAATTGGTCTGGCGACACAGGAAGGCCGGCGTCTGCAGCACGTCGACCACCGCGGCGACTTCGTCTAGCGGCGTGTCTTCGTGCACGTCAGTCAGCACCGGCACGCCGAGTTCGCGCTTGACCCGCTCCAGTACGCGCAGGCCGGCCTCGATGCCGGGCCCGCGGTAGCTGTCGTGGGAGGTGCGGTTGGCCTTGTCGAACGAGGCCTTGAAGATATAGGGAATGCCGAGTTCGGCGGTCACGGCTTTCAGCGTCGAGGCCACCTCCAGCACCAGCGCCTCGGATTCGATGACGCAGGGCCCGGCGATCAGAAAGAAAGGTTCCGACGCGCCGACCTCGAAATCACACAGCCGCATTACTGACCTCGGCGGCCGGCTGCTTCTGATGGCGCAGCGCCGCCTGCAGGAACGCCGTGAACAGCGGGTGGCCATCGCGCGGCGTGGAGGTGAACTCGGGGTGGAACTGCACGCCGACGAACCACGGATGGGTGGGGATCTCGACAATCTCGACCAGGTTGCCGTCCATCGAGCGACCGGCGATGCGCATGCCGGCGGCTTCGAGGTCCATGGTGTAGGTGTTGTTGAACTCGTAACGGTGGCGATGACGCTCGTTGATGAGATCCGTGCCATAGGCGCGCGCCACGAAGCTGTTGGGCGCGAGCCGGCAGGCTTGGCCGCCGAGCCGCATGGTGCCGCCGACATCGGCGTCGGCGCTGCGCACTTCGACCGCGCCATCGGCGGTCTTCCACTCGGTGATGAGGGCGATGACCGGGTTCGGCGTGCGACTGTCGAACTCGGTCGAATGGGCGCGTTCGAGATTGGCCATGTGACGTGCGAATTCGATGACCGCCGCCTGCATGCCGAGACAGATGCCGAGATAGGGCACACGGTTCTCGCGCGCGTAGCGCACCGCCAGCACCTTGCCCTCGATGCCACGCTCGCCGAAACCACCAGGCACCAGGATGGCGTCCATTTTTTCCAGGGCCGCGCAGCCGTCGGTTTCGAGCCGCTCGGAATCGACGTAGTGGATGTTGACGCGCGTGCGGGTGTGGATGCCGGCGTGGGTCAGGGCTTCCGACAACGACTTGTAGGACTCGGTGAGATTGACGTACTTGCCGACCAGCGCGATGTCGACCTCGTGCTCGGGATGCTGCAGGGCGTAGACGACATTGTTCCATTGCGTCAGATCGGCCGGCGGCACCTTGAGGCCGAGTTTCTCGACCACGATGTCGTCCAGCCCCTCTTCGTTGAGCAGCATCGGGATCTTGTAGATGGTGTCGGCGTCGCGCGCGGTGATCACGGCGCGTTCCTCGACGTTGGTGAACAGCGCAATCTTGCGCCGCTCCGAGGGCGGCAGCGCGCGGTCCGCGCGGCACAGGAGAATATCGGGCTGGATACCGATGGAGCGCAGTTCCTTGACCGAATGCTGGGTCGGCTTGGTCTTCATCTCGCCGGCCGAATTGATGTACGGGATCAGCGTGAGATGGATGTACAGGGTATTGGCGACGCCGAGTTCCACCCGCATCTGGCGGATGGCCTCCAGGAACGGCAAGGATTCGATGTCACCGACCGTGCCGCCAATCTCGACCATCGCCACTTCCGCGTCGCCGGCGCCCTGCTTGATGCAGCGGATGATCTCATCGGTGATGTGCGGGATGACCTGCACCGTCGCGCCGAGATACTCGCCGTGGCGCTCCTTGCGAATCACGTTGGCGTAGATGCGGCCGGTGGTGTAGTTGCTCTGCGAGGACGTGCGCTGGCGAATGAAGCGTTCGTAATGGCCGAGATCGAGGTCGGTCTCGGCGCCGTCATCGGTGACGAACACTTCACCGTGCTGGAACGGGCTCATGGTGCCCGGATCGACGTTGATGTACGGGTCGAGCTTGACCATCGAGATCTCGAGGCCGCGGGCCTCGAGTATGGCCCCGAGCGAGGCGGCAGCAATGCCTTTCCCCAACGAGGACACGACGCCGCCGGTAACGAATATGTATCGCGTCATGCAGAATTGAGTGAGTGCCAGGAGCCTAAAACAGAACGGCCGTGCGGCGAGTCGCGCGGCCCGTTCGGGTGCGGTGAAAGTTACCAGATCGGCCGCCCTGCCTCAATCGCGGCAAGCCGCCGCACGCGCGCTGTTGACCCCGCGCAAGTGCCACGCACGGGCCACGCGGCGGCTGCCACGGCCGATGGTAATATGCCGCCCGCCCGCGGGCGGCGCAGCGCCATGCCCACTTCCGCCACGACCCGCGCCGTGCCCAGAATTCTTGCTTTACCGAGGAACGAGCATGTCGGACATCGAAATCGCCCAGGCCGCCACCATGCGACCCATCGTCGAACTGGTGGGCAGCCGTTATGGCATCGCGCCGCAGCACCTGGTGCCCTACGGCCATTACAAGGCCAAGCTGTCGCTGGACTACATCCGCGAACTGGAGAACCGTGCCGATGGCAAGCTGGTGCTGGTGACCGCCATCAGCCCGACGCCGGCCGGCGAAGGCAAGACCACCACCACCGTCGGTCTCGGCGATGCGCTGAACAAGGGCGGCCGGCGCGCCATCATCTGCCTGCGCGAGCCATCGCTCGGCCCGTGCTTCGGTGTCAAGGGCGGCGCGGCCGGCGGCGGCTATGCGCAGGTCGTGCCGATGGAAGACATCAACCTGCATTTCACCGGCGACTTCCACGCCATCGGCGCCGCGCACAACCTGCTGGCGGCGATGCTCGACAACCACATCAATCACGGCAACGCGCTCGACATCGATCCGCGCCTCATCACCTGGAAGCGCGTGGTCGACATGAACGACCGCGCGCTGCGCGACATCGTGGTCGGCCTCGGCGGCACCGCCAACGGCTATGCGCGCGAAGACGGCTTCGATATCACGGTGGCCTCGGAAGTGATGGCGATCTTCTGCCTCGCGACCTCGCTCGCCGACTTGAAAGCGCGGCTCGGTCGCATCGTGGTCGGCTATACCCGCGAGCGTAAGCCGGTGACGGCGGCGGATCTGAAAGCCCACGGCGCGATGGCGGCGCTGTTGAAGGACGCCATCAGTCCCAACCTCGTACAGACGCTGGAGAACAACGTGGCCTTCGTGCACGGCGGTCCGTTCGCCAACATCGCCCACGGTTGCAACTCGGTGACCGCCACTCGCACCGCCTTGAAGCTCGCCGACTACGTGGTGACGGAAGCGGGCTTCGGCGCCGACCTCGGCGCCGAGAAATTCATCGACATCAAGTGCCGCATGGCCGATCTGAAACCGAGCGCCGTGGTGCTGGTCGCCACCATCCGCGCCTTGAAGTACCACGGCGGCGTGGCGGTGCCGGAGTTGAACAAAGAGAACCTCGCCGCGCTGGAAGCGGGCTGCGTGAACCTGGAACGGCATTTGAACAACATCCAGCACCACTACGGCCTGCCGTGCGTGGTCGCCATCAATCATTTCACCGCCGACACCGACGCCGAAGTCGAACTGCTGCGCAAGCGCGTGGCGGCGCTCGGCGCCACGGTGGTGGTGGCCAGGCACTGGGCCGAAGGCGGCGCCGGCGCGATGGATCTCGCCGACGCGGTGGTCGGCTTGATTGAAGCCAAACCCGCCACGCATCGCTACGTCTACGAAGCGGACGACAGCCTGTGGGACAAGATCAACGCCGTCGCGACCAAGGTCTATGGCGCGGCCGGCATCAGCGCGCCGGCCAAGGTACGCGATCAGATCAAGGATCTCGGCAGTCGCTATCCGGACTTCCCGGTGTGCATGGCCAAGACCCAGATGTCGTTCTCGACCGATCCCACCTTGCGTGGCGCGCCCAGCAATCACACCGTCGAGATCAGCGAAGTGCGCGTGTCGGCCGGCGCCGGCTTCATCGTCGCCATCGCCGGCAACATGATGACCATGCCCGGCCTGCCGAAATCCCCGGCGGCGGAGCGCATCGATGTCACGGACGAGGGGAAGATCGTAGGGTTGTTCTGATCCGTAGGTCTCCTTGTGGGTCAGACCTCAGTCTGACATTCAACGTCTCGGCCGCGACTACAGTCCAAGATCGAATGTCAGACTGAAGTCTGACCCACAGGGCCCCGGAAATTTATCTACGGCGCCAACTCGATGGTGCCGTTGATCACCACTTCCACCGACTGCGTGCCGGCCTCGATGGCGGGGTTGGCGACTTCGGCCTTCATCGCCATCGCGCGGCCGGCGTACATCATCGGCTGCGGCAGGTTGCCGCGCTGGTCGAGATTGGCATTCACCAGCGTGTAGCCCTTGCGGCCGAAACTCGCGGCGACTTTTTGCGCCCGTTCAGAGAAACGCTTGATGGCCGCATCGGTGAGGCGCTCCGTCACCGCTTCGCGCAGGCTGTCGGAGATCTCGTAGCTGACCGCTTCGATGGCGAGACCGCCCTGCAGACTGCCGAGCAGCGCGGTCAAGGTGTCATGCTGCGCGCTTTCCAGGCGCAAGCCCTGGTGCACGCGCCACGAAGCGATTTTCTGCTGTTCGTCGTAAATCGGGTCGCTGCGGTAATCGAGGGTCTGGGCCTTCACGCCCTTGGTCTGTCTCGCCGTCGCGAGGGCCTTGGCCATCGCCTGGTTGACCGCGTCGGCCGCCTTGGCCTGCTCGCGCGCGTCCTGCTCGACGAACAGGCGCGCCACCAGCACATCGCTCGCGACATCTTCCTTGGCCGAGGCGCTGAAACTCACCAGGTTGCGGTTGGGTGTGTTGTCGGCGGCGTGGGTCGACACGGTGAACGCCAGAAACAGCGCACAGTACAGAAATTTCATGACACCTCCTGTAGGTGCGAATTCATTCGCACATTGTTCGGTCCGTGACGCCATCGAATGTGCGAATGAATTCGCACCTACACCGCGCTTATCAATTTCCAGGCGGCCGATACATGCTCGCGCGTGGTGTAGGTCTGTCCCACACAGAATCGCAGCGTGTACTTCCCGCGAATCACGGTATGGCTCATGAACAGGCGGCCGCTGTCGTTGAGGCGCTTGAGCAATGCCTGGTTGGCTTCATCACTGCCGCGCAGCCGGAAGCACACCAGGTTCAGCGAGCGCGGCACCACCAGTTCGAAGCGCGGGTCGTCCGCCACCCACTGCGCGAATTCCTCGGCCAGGGCGAGATGCTGACGGATGAAGCCACGCAGCGCTTCGAGGCCATAGGAGCGCAGCACGAACCACAGCTTGAGCGCGCGAAAGCGCCGCCCCAGCGGGATCTGCCAGTCGCGATAGTCGATCGCTTCGCCGCCCGCGCTGGCTTCGTTGCGCAGGTATTCGGGCAGCACCGTCAGCGCACGGATCAGCGGTTCGCGATCGGCGACGAAGAAGCAATCGCAGTCGAAATTGGTCAACAGCCACTTGTGCGGATTGAAGCAATAGCTGTCGACGCCGTGCATGCCGTCATTGAGATGGCGGTATTCCGGACACAGCGTCGCGCTGCCCGCCATGGCGCCATCGACATGCAGCCACAAACCCTCGGCGCGGCACAGCTCGGCGATGGCCGGCAGCGGGTCGATGGCGAGCGACGAGGTGGTGCCGATGGTCGCGCACACGAAGAACGGCGTGAGGCCGGCGGCGCGGTCGGCGGCGATGGCCGCGGCCAATGCGTCGACACGCATCGCGAGCTGCTCGTCCGTCGCTATCTTGCGCAGGCGCGCGCGACCGATGCCGGCGATGCTGACGGCCTTGTCCAGCGAGGAATGGGTTTCCTCCGAGCAATAAGCGACGAGACCGGGCGCGAGTCCCTGTTGGCGCACGCTGTAGTTCGACACGCGCTCACGCGCGGCGAGCAAGGCGCACAGCGTGGCGCTGGACGCGCTGTCCTGGATCACGCCGCCGCCGGCGCCGCTGGTCTTGAAGCGTTCGGGCAAACCCAGCGCATCCACCAGCCAGTCGAGCACATGGCTCTCGAGCTCGGTGCAGGCGGGACTCGTCAGCCACAGCATGCCCTGCACGCCGAGGCCGGCGCTCAGGAGCTCGCCCAAGATCGACGGCGGCGAGACATTGGCGGGAAAGTAGCCGAAGAAATTCGGGCTCTGCCAATGCATGAGACCGGGCACGATGATGCGCTCGAGATCGGCGAGGATGGCCTCGAAGCCGGTGCCCTGCTCCGGTGCCGCGGGCGGCAATTGCGCACGCACATCGCCGGGCGCGAGCGGTGATTTCACCGGCAGCTCGGCGACCCGCGCGCGGTAATCCACCAGCCAGTCGATGAGGGCGTAGCCAGCCTCGCGAAATTGTTCCGGGGAGAGATGTTCGGGTGGGGAATCGCTCATGGTGGAGCGATGGTGACGCAAGGCAGGCGATGGGCGCAAGGCGCCCATCGCCCCGCGATTACAGGTTGGCGAGGATGTTCTCGGCCGAGCTGGCCTTGACGTCCGACGCCGCAGCTTCGCGATGAACCTGCTTCACCACGCCGTCTTCGACCACCAGCGCAAAGCGCTCACCGCGGGTGCCCATGCCGAAGCCGCTGGCATCGAGCGACAGGCCGAGCGCCTTCACGTATTCGGCGTTGCCGTCGGCCAACAGCGTGACCTTGTCGCCCGCGCCCTGCTCCTTGCCCCACGCGCCCATCACGAACACGTCGTTGACCGACATGCAGGCGATGGTGTCGACGCCCTTGCCCTTCAAGGCGGCGGCGTTCTGGATGAAGCCCGGCAGGTGCTTGGCCGAGCACGCCGGCGTGAAGGCGCCGGGTACGGAAAACAACACGACCTTCTTGCCTTTGAACAGGTCATCGCTGGAGATCTTGTTCGGTCCCTCGGCGGTCATCACGCCGAAAGTACCGCTGGGCATCTTGTCACCTGTCTTGATAGTCACGTTCCAACCTCCGAATGAATATTGCTGTGCCTGCGAACGTCTTGCACCGTGCATGCCGTCCATGGCCGGCATTGTGCCACCCTGCTGTCGGCGCTGGGTAGGGTCAGGCGAGATCCCGCGCGTCGACTACGGGAATCGACGCGCGCATTCACACCACGCGATCGCGCGGCACGCGCCCTTCGAAGAAGTCATCGAGATTGTCGATCACGCGCATGCCCATGGCGATGCGGGTTTCCTCGGTGGCGCTGCCGAGATGCGGCAGCAGCACCACGTTGTCGAGACCGAGCAGGGCGGGCGGCACCCGCGGTTCGCCGACGTAGACATCGAGGCCGGCGCCGGCGATGTGCCGCTCGCGCAGCGCTTCGACCAAGGCGTCGTGGTCGACCACGTCACCGCGCGCGGTATTGATGAGGAAGGCATGCTTGCGCATGGCCGCGAGGCGCGCGCCGTTGATGAGATGGCGCGTCGCCGCGCCGCCCGGACAGTGCAGGGACACGAAGTCGGAGGCGGCCAGCATGTCGTCGAGTTGCGCGAAGGACGTCGCGCCCAAGGCCTTGCAGATCTCGGCGGGCGGCGGGGTGCGCGTGTGGAACACGATGCGCATACCGAAACCAAAATGCGCCTTGTGCGCCATGGCGCGCGCAATGCGCCCGAAACCGACCAGGCCCAGGGTCTTGCCCGTCACCTTGGCGCCGAGCATGTGGGTCGGCCGCCAGCCTTGCCACGCGCCGGCACGCAGCTCGCGTTCGCCTTCACCGGCGCGTCGCGCCGCCATCAACAGCAGCGTCATGGCCAAATCGGCGGTGCAATCGGTCAAGGCATCGGGCGTATTGGTGACGGTGAGACCCTGGGCGCGTGCGGCGGCGATGTCGATGTGATTGAAGCCGACGCCGTAGTTGGCAATGAGTCGGGTACGCCTGGGTGCGGTGTCCAGCAGTTCGGCCGTGATGGCGTCGGTGACGGTCGGGCACAGCGCATCGGCTTCACGCAGCGCCTGCTGGAGTTCGGCGAAGCTCATCGCCACGTCGCGCTCGTTGAGCTTGACGTCGAAGCGGCGCTGCAATATCTGCTCGACCGCCTGCGGCCAACGCCGCGTCACGATCACTCTCGCTTTGTCCATTGCTTGCGCTCCGAAATATTCAGCGCAGCCGCGCGGCGATGGCGTCGGCCTGCCGCACGAGATTCTCGGCCATGTGCGCCGAGGCCGCGTCGATCGTATGACCATCGAGTTGCGCGACGCCACGGCCGGCGTGCACCGCTTCCTCGATGGCGGCGAGAATGCGCCGCGCGCATTCGACATCCACGTCGGGCGGCGTCATCACTTCGTTGGCCAGGCTCACCTGCACTTCGTGCAATGCCCACTTGCCTTCGAAGCCGAGCGCCGCGCCGCGTCGCGCCGCCGCCCGGTAGCCATCGGCGTCCTGCACATCGCCGTAGGGCCCGTCGATGGCGCGCAGGCCGTGGGCTCGACAGGCGACCAGCACGCGCTGCATGGCGGCATGCCACTGGTCGCCGGGGTAATCGGGGTTGAGGCCGCCCACCGACACCGTGCGCGCACGACAACTCGCGGCAAGGTCCGCGCTGCCGAAATGCAAGGCCTCGAGTCGTGGACTGGCGCGTGCGATTTCTTCAACGTGGGACAGACCCAAGGTGGTTTCGATCGACGCCTCGATACCAATGCGCTCGCTCAGATCGCAATTCATTTCAATCTGCGTCAACAGGCAATCGAGCATGTACAGATCGGCCGCCACGCCGACGCGCGGCACCAGCAGGGTGTCGATATGCGCACCCGCCTGTTCAAGCAGTTCGATGACGTCGCGATACATGTAGCGCGTGTCGAGACCGTTGATGCGCACGCACAGGGTCTTGCCATGCGCGCGCCAATCGAACGACGTCAACGCGCCGATGATATTGGCCCGCGCCGCGAGCTTGTCGCCGGGCGCGACCGTATCGGCACAATCGAGCAGCACGTAATCGGCTTCGGAATGCAGCGCCCCCTCGAACCACTGGGGACAGCTGCCGGGAATGACCAATACGCTGCGCGCGAGCCGTGCCGGCACGCTGGGAAAATAGGTAAAGCTCAAACGGCAACTCCGGAGTGGCAGCGACAGGGACCGCGCCATTGCAGGTGCGAATTCATTCGCACATTGAAAGTGCACCGCCACACCTGGAGCGCGCGAATGAATTCGCACCTACGAGGCGTCTGAGGTGGCGACGGCGCGGCAGGTTTCGCCACGCCGATCCCGGTCGACGGTTATTCAGCGGCTCAGGCGGACTTGTACGTAGTCCGCAGGAACTCCGACGCGGCGCCGACGCCGCTGCCCGGCACCACGTCGATGCCGCTGTCTCGCAGCGCCATCTCGGTACCGGCCAGCGCCGACAGCACCATGATCTCGTTCAAGTCGCCCATGTGACCGATGCGGAACACCTTGCCCGCCACGTCACCGAGGCCGCCGCCCAGCGACAGGTTGTAACGCGCGTAGGCGTTCTTCACCACGTCGTTGGCGTTCTTGCCTTCCGGCACCACGATGGCGCTGACGGTATTCGAATAGCTGGCCGGGTCACGCGCGCAAAGCGAAAGGCCCCACGCTGCCACGCCCTTGCGCACCGCCTCGGCGTAACGCGCATGGCGCGCGTAGACATTCGGCAGGCCTTCTTCGAGCAGCATGTTGATCGATTCGCGCAAACCGCGAATCAAGGTCATGGCCGGCGTGTAGGGGAACCAGCCGTCGGCATTCATGCGCAGCTGGTCGTCGAAGTCGAAATAGGCGCGATGACACTTGGCGGTCTTGCGCCATTCCAGCGCCTTCTGGCTGACGCCGACCAGGCCCAGGCCGGTAGGCAGCATGAGGCCCTTCTGCGAGCCGGACACCGCGATGTCCACGCCCCACTCGTCCATGCGGAAATCGATGCAGCCGATGGCGCTGACGCCGTCTACCATGAGCAATGCCGGATGCTTGAGATCATCGAGTATCCTGCGCACGCGCTTGATGTCGCTGGTTACACCGGTGGCGGTCTCGTTGTGCGTGACCAGCACCGCCTTGATGCGGTGCCCCTTGTCGTTGGCGAGGATCTCGGCGTAACGGTCGTAGGGCACCGCTTCGCCCCACGGCGCTTCGACCAGCGTCACTTCCATGGCGTGCTTGCGACACAGCTCCGCCCACAGGTGGCTGAACTGGCCGAAGCGCGATTGCAACACGCCATCGCCCGGCGACAAGGTATTGGTGATGGCCGCTTCCCAGCCACCGGTGCCGGAGGCATTGAAAATGAACACCTGGCCGGCCGTGGTCTGGAAGATCTTCTTGATGTCCTCGAACAGGGGCTTGGCGAAATCCGGGAAGTCGCCGGCACGATGATCTTCGAGCGGTACGTCCATGGCGCGACGGATGCGCTCCGGGATGTTGGTCGGTCCGGGCACGAACAGGTGATTTCTTCCAGGCACAGGGAATCCTCCGGTTGGCGTCCGCTGGCGGAAACCGCTCTCTAGCAACTACAGAGTATTTCGGGGCGGGCAGATTGGGTTGAAAGGCGCGGCGCAAGCCGTGCCGCGCGCCGACACTCTACACGGCCGGCCCCACCGCAACAAGGCAAGTGCGGGGGCTAGGGCAGGGAGGCCAGCGCCTGCGCGAGATCGGCCACCAGGTCATCCGCGTCCTCGAGTCCGATCGACAGGCGTATCAAGCCCTCACGTATGCCCATCTCGTCCCGTTCGGCCTGGCTCACGCGCCCGTGGGTGGTGGTGGCGGGATGGGTGACGATGCTCTTGGCGTCGCCGAGGTTGGCCGTGATGGAAAAGAATTTCAGCGTATCGATGATGTGCCAGGCCGCCGCGCGGTCGGCCACCTCGAAGCTGACGATGCCGCCGAAATCCTTCTGCTGACGCCGCGCGAGTGCGTGCTGAGGGTGACCGGCGAGCCCCGGGTAATGCACGCGCGCGACCTTGTCATGCTCGTTCAACCAGGCCGCGACCCGCGCCGCGCTCTGGCTATGACGCTGCATGCGGATGGCCAAGGTTTCCAGTCCCTTCAGGAACACCCAGGCATTGAACGGGCTCATGGTCGGACCGGCGTTGCGCAGGAACGGAAAGACCTTGTCGTTGATGAGCTTTTCCGCACCGACGATGGCGCCGCCGAGGCAACGGCCCTGGCCATCGAGATACTTGGTGGCGGAATGAATGACGACATCGGCGCCGAGCTTGAGCGGCTGTTGCAGCACCGGCGTGCAGAAACAGTTGTCGACCGCGAGCAGCGCACCCTGCTGTTGCGCGAGCGTGGCCAAGGCCGCGATGTCGCACACTTCCGTGAGCGGATTCGACGGCGTCTCGGCGAACAGCATGCGCGTATTGGGCTGGAGGGCATCACGCCACGCCTCGACCGATGTCATGTCGACGAACGTGGTGCTGATGCCGAAGCGACCGAGCACGTTCTTGAACAGGTTGACGGTGGTGCCGAACACGCTGCGCGAGGCGACCACGTGATCGCCGGCCGACAGCACCGACATCGCGAGACTCAAGATGGCGCTCATGCCCGAGGCGGTCGCCACGCAGCGTTCACCGCCTTCCATCGCCGCCAGACGCTGCTCGAAAGTGCGCACCGTGGGGTTGGTGAAGCGGCTGTAGACATTGCCGTCCTCGGTGCCGGCGAAACGTGCCGCGGCCTGTGCGGCCGATTCGAAACAAAAACTCGATGACAGGAACAGCGCCTCACTCTGCTCCATCTCGGCGGTGCGCAGGCGGCCGGCATGACAGGCCAGCGTCGCCAGTCCAAGCTCGTCGTCGTAATCCACCATCTTGACCTCGACATGACTGACAGGTGGGCGCCGCGCCGCGGGCAACCCCAAGGGGCGGGCAAAAAAAAACCCGCCATGGCGCGGCCAAAGCAGGTTGTGCTTCGCTTTAGCCGCTTTTCTAACGCGCCCGCAAGCTGATTCAAATCGGCGCAGAGGGGCGCACCGTAATCAATGCCGTCGGCGGAGTCAATCGATGGACGGCGCGCCGCGCCAAATCCGCGAAGTTACACGGCCGCCGCGCAGTTGCCGGTATTGATCACGGGTTCCATGGCGCGCGCCGCGCGCAGCGGGATGTCGAGTTTCAAGCGTTCGAACTCGACGCAGGCCTGCGACAGCGCGGCGCGCGCCGCCGCGATATCGCCCTTGAGATGAAATACCTCGGCGGCGCACAGGGCATTGCAGGCCGCTTGCACCGGCGAGCCGAGACGCACGGCGAAGTCACGCGCGCATTCGAGGTAATGCTCGGCATTGGACAGGCAGGGCGGCCGCGCGCGGGCCGCGGCCCGCGCCAAGGCGCGCGCTGCCACCGCCGAGCCGAGATGTTCGCCTTCCGCACCGCGCTGCTCGACGCTGCGCCGATAGATGGCCGCGGCCTCGGCATAGCGTCCGCTGTCGGCCAGCGCCTCCACCATCCAGCCGTAGACCAGCGACAGGTAGAGGCCGATGCCCCAGCCTTCCAGCCATTCGACGGCGCGACCGAGGGCATCGACGTGCCGTGGATTGGCATCGAGCTTCCAGCGCGCATAGGCGCTCATGGCGCTCGCCATGGCGAAGATGTACGGGCCGTTGACCCTTTGCCCGACGCGTCGCGCGGCTTCCGCCGCCGCCAGCGCGTCGGCCCAGCGCTCGGTCCACATCAACACCGCGCTGTGGAAGCAACGAATCGAACCTTCTATCTGGTGATTGGAATCGCGCACCAGGGTCAGCCCGCGCGAGATCAAGGTGAGCCCGCCGTCGAAGTCGCCGAGGTCGGCGCTGATCATGCCCTTGCAGTTCAAGGTGTAGGCCGGTCCGACCGGCAAGCCGCGCGGTGAAGGCTCGGCGGACCACAGTTCCAGCGCGCCGTCCAGATGCGCGAGCGCTTCACTGTTGTCGCCGCGCGCACTGGCGCTATGGCCGAGCGCGCCGACAATCTCGGCGCACAGGTTGCCCATGTTCAGCCGTGACGCGAGCTGGTAGGCGAGCATGAGTTCGGTGCGTGCATCGTTGTGGCGGCCGAGCGTGTAGCAGAGGTAGCCGACGAAATAACGCCCGCGCGCCGCCGCTTCCTCGTCGCCAATCTCGAGGGCATAGGCCACCTGCTGCTTGAAACGCTCGACCTGGCCCGCCGCCGGACCATACATGCACACCAGCGCCCAGTGACGACACAGCGCACTGCGGCGCGCCTCGGTGGCGGGGCCCTGCTCGAGCCGGTCCAGCAGGTCGAGCGCCGCCTGGTAGTGCAGTCGCGCGCTGTCCAGCGCCGCGCGCACGCGCGCCTTGTCCGCCGCCAGCACCGCGTATTCGACCGCCTCGTCGAGGCTCTCGGCGCAACGATGGTGATACGCCAGCGCCTCGAAATATTCTTCGCGCTGCTCGGGCGCGATCTCGGTTTCGATGGCCTTGGCCGCGCGCAGGTGCAAGCCACGCCGCCGCTCGAGACCGAGCAACGAATAGATCACGTCGCGCGTGATGCCGTGTTTGAAATGGATGGGTTCGCGCGGGCCGTCGGTATACAAGAGACCGGCGTCGGCGAGCTCCGCCAGGAGCTGTTCATCGGGTGGGCTGCCCGCCAGGTTTTCCAACAGCCAGGCCGGTACCACCGTGCCGATGGTGGCGGCCAGCGACGCCACTTCCTGCGCAGCCTCGCTCAACCGATCGAAACGACTCTCGATGAGACGCGCCAACCAGTGCGGCACGCCCTCGAGCGGTTGCGCGGCCTGGCCGTCGTGTTCCAACACCAGCAGGTTACCGGCCTGGCACAGTTCCTCGATATACAGCGGCACGCCGCCGGTCTGGCGAAATATCGATTCAATGTGACCGAGGTTGGGCGCGTCCGGCAACAAGGCCTTGACCACCGCGCTCACCTCCAGCGCCTTCAATCCTTCGAGTTCGATTTTGACTTGTGGCGCGTCGATGCCGGCGCCGAGCCCGCGTTCGCGCGAAGCGATGAGCAGCATGATGCGCGCGGCGTCGGCACGCGCCTTGAGCGCGGCCACCACCTGGCCCGATGATTCATCGGCCCACTGCCAGTCATCGAGGAACAGCACCAACACCTGGCGCTCGGCGAGACTCAGCAGCATCGCCACCAGCGCCTCGACCATGGCCCGACCGCGACTCTCGTCGGCGGGCGTGGCGTCCGCATCCGCCTCGTCCAGCGACAACAGTTCGAGCAAGGTGTCGGCGTGCGCGCTGAGTGTCGGCAGGCGCGCGGCGAGGCGCGCGCTGACCTGGGTCGGGCGATCCTCGAAGGCGAGCTCGTCCACTTCCAGCAGGTCACGCAGGATCTCGAGAAACGGTTCGAGCGGCGTCGACTGGCGCAGCCCGCTGCAATGGCCGCGCAGCACACGCACGTTGGCGGCATAGGTGCGACTCAAGGCTTCTTCGGCCAGACGCGTCTTGCCGACACCGGCCATGCCGACGATGCCGGCCAGGTGCACGCCGCCTTTGACGGTGGCATCGAACAGCGTGTCGAGACTGTGCAGGGCATGCTGGCGACCGATGAACGGCGACAAGCGTCGGCGCAGGCGAGCATCGAACGGCCTGCGCACCGGGGAACGGCGCGTGACGCTGACGGTGGACACCGCGCCTATGGTCGGAATGTCGAGGTGCTCGCGCGGCCGGGTTTCGAAGAACTCGCCGACGCCCTCGAGGGAACTCGCGCTCACCACCACCTCGCCCGGCGTGGCGGCGTCGGACAGGCGCGCGGCCACGATCATGGCGTCACCGGTGACGCGGTACAGACGATTGTCGCGCGTCGCGCGGCGCACCAGCACCAAGCCGGAATGGATGCCGGAATGCAACATCAGCGAGCCCATGCCGCCCAACGCGCCGCTGTCGGACAACTGCTGCACAGTGCGATGCAGTTCGAGCGCGGCGTCGACCGCGTCGCGCACGTCGAACTCGCCATGGCCGGGCAGGCCGAACAGCGCCACCACGCCGTCGCCGCGCACTTCGTTGACGATGCCGCGGTGCTTGCTGACGATGCGATGCGCGACCTGCTCGAGCATGTCGCTCATGCGGTCCACCGCTTCCAGGTCGCCGCGCATGCGCGCCACCAACTCGGAATAACCGCTCAGGTCCAGAAACAACACGGTCGCGTGACGGAACTGGCCGTCCGCCGTCGACTGCTGTGCCCGCTGCGCTTCGTTCATCGCCCCACCGTTGACCCCACTGCCCGCGCACGGCGTGCACGAGCCCAAGGCTCGCGGCGCGCCAGACCAGGTTCAGGGCATGCTAACGCTATTCGCCGGGCAGCGCAGCGCGGGCGATGCTCAGCGTTTGAGCATCACCACCCGGGGGTCGGCCGTGACCGCGAGTTCACCGGCGCGCAGCAGTGCCGCGGCAACCCCCAGCATGGCGCCCATCGCCATGCCGTAGCCCGGGCAGGCATGGGGCGCGTACAGCGGGTGTTGGCGCTGACGCGTGCCGCCGAACATGAGGTAGTGCGGATCGTCATAGGCCTCGAGCGCTGGGTCGCGCATCGCCGAGGCGAGGCCCACCACCACCGGGCATCCCACGCCGTCCCGCGCCGACAGGGGATTGGCCGGCGCGGTGCGGCGCCACACCGCGTAGGGCGCGGGTGCCAGCGCCATGGCGTCGAGCAAGGGCTGGCGCAGCACCTGGTTGGCGAGGTCGAAGGTCGCGCGTGGATAATCGGCGCCGGCCGGCACCGCCAGGCGCTGCTGCAAGCGGCCGAGCTCACGCGTCGTGCTCCAGTTCACCAGCACCGCGGCCAGTGAGCCGATGGTCGGCGCCGGGAAACCCAGCATCACGCCCGCCACCAGCGCCGCCTGGCGACGTGCATCGCCGGGCGCCAGTTGCATGATGTCCCGCACCAGCGGTTTCTGACTGGCCATCGGGCGCGCCACCAACGCGGCGAAGGCGGCCTTGACGCGCGCGCCCAGCAGCCGCGCGCGGCTCGCGACCGGCTCCTCGAGCGGATGCGGGCCGAACACGTAACGCGAGATCGCCATGAGGTCGCCCGGACAATGGGCCTTGCCGTCGTCGCTATCGAGGTCGCGCAAGTCATCGGCGCGTCCGCCGTAGCGCATGAGTTCACCATCGGGCAGACCGAACCACGCGCTGCACAGGCTCGCCATCACGTAGCGCGCGAGTTCGATCAAATCAACGCTCGCGCCTTCGCGGCGCGGCAGTACCTCGTTGGCGGCATACAGCCGATCGAGATAGGCCAGCGCGTTGTCGCGCGCCAGTTGGTAGGCGATGCGCTCGTCGCCGAGATGCTTTTCGACCGCGTCATTGACCGCCTGGCCGAGTTCGGCATGACCGGCATAGGGCCCGACATCGTCCTGACCGAGAAAGAAGGTGCCGACAGTTTCCGCCATGCGCGGACCATAGCCGGCCGCCGAATAGTGCTGGCCGTCGTCCTTCAGCACCATCATGACCTTCTCGGCCGAACCGACCAGCAAGCCATAGGCGCCCTCGTGACGCAGGCCACCGGCATCACGCACCGCGGCCCAGTGCAAGGCGCGCACCGTTTCGTCTTCATACTTGAGACGGCCCGCCATCTTTTCGATGTCCAGCGGGCAGGCCTTGCCGAGCGTCGCGCGCGGCGCTGAAGCCGGCGTCGCGTGACGCGCGGCCTCTTCGTCCCACAACGTGGCTATGGCACGCAGCGCGGCGCGCGAGGGCGCGAAAGCATACAGGCCCCACTCCAGCGTGACCAGCGCCGTATCGCCGAGATCGACGCGCAACACTTCACCCTCGTGCATGAAACGATAGACGCGCGAGCGGCCGGGCGCCGGCACGCCGAGCAAGGGATCGTGTTGCGACGACGGCAGGCCGGTGCTGCTGCCGCCGGCCACCCAGTTCTGGATCACTTCGAACTGTTCGGCGATGCTGGCGTTGTAGGCCATGAACAGCAGGCCGTGCGGCTCATCGCCTTCACCGGCGGCGGGTCGCGGCCCGTAGGACATGCCGCGACGCGCGATGCGGGGCGGCGGCGTCATCAGCGGCGGCACCGCCTCGCGCGGATTGGTGCGGCGGACATGCGACTGCAACGGACAGTGTTCGCCGTGCACGTCGTCGCGGTAGTTGAAGTCGTTGTCGTGCTGACCGCTTTGCGTGGTGAGCGGCTTGCCGTTCGCATGGCGGCCCATCAGTTTGGCCATCAACATCTCGTGCAAGCGCGCGCGTGCGGCCTTGTCGCCCTTGGGCAGCAGGCTTTTCACCGCCAGCTTGAGGCGCGCCTCGAACAGTTCGGTGTGTTGGCGCAGCTTGCGCACCACGAGAAAGCTGCCGTTATCCAGCACGGCATCACCGCCATGCGGCGCATCGCCGCGATTGTTGGCGTATCCCAAAAGGATTTCACCGGGCTCGACCTTGTCGCGCCAGTACTGTGCGTCCGCCTGTTCGGCCTCGAGGCTGGGCTGGCTCACCCCGTCAACATAGCCGAAATGATCTCGCCCCAGCGCTTCGCCGGCACGCCGCGGATGATGACGCATGGCTTCGACGCTCAAGACCTCGACGCCGTTGTCGCGCGCTGCGTCGATGGCGCGGATGCGGGCCTCGAGCGCCGCCGCGAGCCGATGCGCGGTGCGCGCCACCTCGTCTTCGCTGAGCGCCACGCGCAACTGCAGCACCAGGTCGATGCTGTTGATGTCTAGCGGCGGCGCGCCGCGATGCTCGCCGCTGGCCTGCATCGCGCTCGGCCAGTTGCGCTGCGGACGGCGCCAGTGATCCGGATGATTGCCATGCAGGTCGCCGAGCACACCGGCGCGCGCCGCCATGCCGTCGATGAATTCGCGCGGCAAGCCCGCCAGCCACGCGCGCGGCGCGCCGAGTTGTTTCATGCCATCGCAGGTGATGGCGATGGTCTGGTAGATCTCGCCTTCGCCGAGCACCTCGACACCATTGCTGAAGCCTTCGTGCGACAGCCAGCGCCGCGCCAGCGCGGCGTCGCTCACGCGCAGCAACACCAGTGCGCCGTGGGAGACATCGGCCGGAAACGGCCGCGCGATACCGGCTTGCAGCGCCTCGAGGCTGAAACGCGGCGCGACCTTGCCGGCCGATTCAGCGGCGGGCGGCGGCGCCAGCGCCAGCCACGCCATGTCCGCTTCGAACATCTGGCGCAGCACCTGCCATGCCGGCGTGTCCGACAGTTGGCCAGGCTCGAGACACCAGCGGCGCACGTCGGAAAACAAGTCCTGGGCAAAACGCCGCAGCACATGTTCCTGGTTGAACGGCTTGCGTGCCGAGCCGGTCATCGCTCTCGGGAAAATATTCGCGCAGTCCCGCCACCGCGTGCAGCGCGCGCAGGCCGATGTCGGCGGCGCGCGCGCTGCGCTCGGGGTTGGCTTCGCGCGGCGCTTCGGCCAGCCGCGCGGCCCGCGCGTCGAAATCGTCGGCGTGGCCGTGGTCGAGTACGAGATCGGTCAGGTGCTTGTGGAAATGGCTGTCAGCGGCGGTGGCGCCGGAGTCGGCGAAGAAAAAGCGCCCGACCACTTCGTGATCACGCACCCACGCGATGTAGTCGGCAAAGCTCGTCAGGCGCGCCAGCGGATAGTCGTCGCAGTGGCAGAAGATCAAGTCGAGCATCGAACCCATGGGCTTCCAGATGAAGCGCATGTAGGGCTCCCAGCCGCCGTCGACCGTGACGTTGAGCAAGAGCTGCGGGCGGCTGTCGGCATCGTTGGCCGGCAGGATGGCGAAGCGGAAGAAATGCACGGTGCGAAAGCGCGCCACCGAGTCGGGAAACGGACTCGCCTCCAGCGCCGCTTCACGGCTCGCCTGGCGAATGCCGTTCAGCACTTTCAACACCCGCCGCAGGCGGTCGACGTAAGTGAAGGTATTGAGAGCGCCCGGCACCGCGCCCTGCTTGATGCGCGCCACCACCGTGAGATCGGTCACGCCCTGCAGTTCGGTGCTGCGATAGTCCAATTCCATGCTTCGTCTCCCGTGTCCGCGGGTGCGAGGGGATCCGCACCGACGGGGGAGAATATACATTTGAGCGCGACGGCTGAGAGCGCCACGCGCAATTGTGTGCATATGCCACGCGCCGTCGGCGCGCGGCGCTCAGGCGTCGATGGAGACGTTGCCGGCGTTGTTGAACAGGTCGCGCAGCGAATCCTCGTCACGCGCGCGTTCGGCCTTGGCTTCGTCGGCGCGCGCGCTGCCGACCTGGCGCAGGTAGACATCGCTCACGTCGCCGGTTACGTAGTGACCGCTGAAGCAGGATTGTTCGAACTCGGTGATGCGCCGGTTGCCGCGCCGGGCCGCATCCACCAGCGCATCGAGATCCTGGAAGATGAGGCCGTCGGCGCCGATCAGACGGCACACCTCTTCCTCGGTGCGGTTGTGGGCGATCAGTTCCTCGGCGGTCGGCATGTCGATGCCATAGACATTCGGATAGCGCACCGGCGGCGCGGCCGAAGCGAAATAGACCTTGCGCGCGCCGGCGTCGCGCGCCATCTGGATGATCTGGCCGGACGTGGTGCCACGTACGATGGAGTCATCCACCAGCAGCACGTTCTTGCCTTCGAATTCGAGATCGATGGCGTTCAGCTTCTGGCGCACGGATTTTCGCCGCAGGGCCTGGCCCGGCATGATGAAGGTGCGCGGGATGTAGCGGTTCTTGATGAAGCCTTCGCGGTAATTGACGCCGAGGGTATGGGCCAGCTCCAGCGCCGCGGTGCGCGCGGTGTCGGGAATGGGGATCACGACATCGATGTCATGCCCCGACCATTCGCGCTTGATCTTCTCGGCCAGCGCTTCGCCCATGCGCATGCGCGCCTTGTGCACCGAAATGCCGTCGATGATGGAATCGGGCCGCGCGAAATACACATGCTCGAAAATGCACGGCGCGTAATGCGTGACCTTGGCGCACTGCTGGGTGGCGAGCTCGCCGGCCTTGCTGATGAACACCACTTCGCCGGGCGCGACGTCGCGCACCAGCTCGAAGCCCAGCGTGTCGATGGCGACCGATTCCGAGGCGACCATGTATTCGCGGCCCTGCTCGGTGTCACGATGGCCATAGACCAGCGGACGGATGCCGTAGGGGTCGCGGAACGCGACGATGCCGACGCCGCTGATCATGGCCACCACCGCGTAGCCGCCCGAGCAGCGTTCATGCACGCGCGCGACGGCGCGAAACACGTCGTCGGCGTTGATGCGGAACTTGTGCAGGCTCTGCAGTTCGTGGGCGAACACGTTGAGCAGCACTTCGGAATCGGATTCGGTGTTGATGTGACGCAGATCGTCTTCGAACAATTCCTGCTTGAGCTGCGCGGCGTTGGTCAGGTTGCCGTTGTGCGCGAGCGCGATGCCGTAGGGCGAATTGACGTAGAACGGTTGCGCCTCGGCGGTGGACGACACGCCGGCAGTCGGATAGCGCACATGACCGATGCCCATGCGACCGCGCAGGTTGACCATGTGACGGGTGTGGAACACGTCGCGCACCAGGCCATTGGACTTGCGCAGGTACAGGCGGCCGTCTTCGTAGGTGGCGATGCCGGCGGCGTCCTGGCCACGGTGCTGGAGCACGGTCAGGCCGTCGTACAACTGTTGATTGACGGCGGTCTTGGTGACCATGCCGATGATTCCGCACATGCTAGGTACCGCGCTTGGAATAACTGAAGTGTTTGCCGAACTCGGGCGGCAGTTGACCGATGGCGAGTTGCGCAGCGGACTGGAAGCCGACCAGCATGCGCGACTGCGACCACGACGGATCGCCCGGCAAGGGCGTGAGACCGGCCAACACCACCAGCACCGTGACGATGGCGGCGCCGCGCAGGATGCCGAACAAGGCGCCGAGCAGCCTGTCGGGGCCGGACAGGCCGGTGCTCGCAAGCAGCCGCCCGACGATGAAATTGATGATGCCGAACACCAGCAGCACGCCGATCAGGATGGCGAGAAAGGACAGCACCATGCGCGCGAACTCGATGGCGAGATAGGGTTCCATCATGACCGACACGCGGTGCCAGAACGCCATCGCCGCCCAGAACGCCACCACCCACGCGATGAGCGACATCACTTCGCGCACGAAGCCACGGAACAGGCTCAGCACCGCCGACAGCACGATGATGGAGATAATGGTGATGTCCGCCCAGTTCATGCCTGGCAGGCCTGGCGAGCCCGCAGGTGGATAAGCGCGAAGTCTAGCAGACCACCCCTGGCGGGGGCAGCGATGGCGTGGGTGTCAGCGCGATGGCACGAGCATGCCGCGGGCTTCGAACTGGGCCTCGATGCGCTGACGCAGGCGCTCGGCCTCGGCCTTGCCCGGGGTCGGACCGACCCGCACTTTGAACACCGTCACGCCCTGTTCGAGACGGGGCTCGGTATAGGCCTTGTAGCCGGCGGCCTTGAGCTTGTCGACCAGCTTCTTGGCGTTCAGATCGCTGGAGAAGCTGCCGAGTTGCACGGTCCAGGCGCCGACCGTCGGCACCGCGGGTTTGCTCGCGAGCGGCGCTTTGGCTTCGGCGCTCCTGGTCTCGACGGCCTTGCTTTCGGTGGGCTTGGGCGTCGCCTTGGGCTCGACCGGTTTGCTGACCGGCTTGCTCTCGGCGCGGCTGTCGCTGGCCTCGGGCTTGCTCTCGGCGCTCTTCGTCACCGGCTTCGGCGCCGGCGGCTTGCTGACGGCCTTGCTCTCCACGGCCTTCACCGGCGCCTTGGGCGCCGGCTCGCTGACGGGAGCGACGGGCATAGGCGGCGCTTCGAGCGCCGGCGGCGTCTCGCTGCGCGGCGCGGGCGGCTGCATGCGTGGCGCGAGCATTTCCGTCGCGCCATCCGCGGCCGGCACGGCGGCGTCGGACTCGACGGCCGCGCCCTCCTCCAGGGTTTCGATCACGGCCGGTGCTTCGCCGCTGGCCGACGGCATCGCGAGCGGCGCGGGCTCGGCGTTGCTGCCCTCGCCGCTTTGCACGCGCGAAGGCGGCAGTTCGACATCCTCGTCGGCCTGCGCTTCCATCTCGGCCACCGCGTCCTCGCCCAGCGCCGGCGCGCGCTGCGAGACGTCTTCGGTGGGCGCCGGCGGAATGTTCATGGACGGCGGCACCGGCGATTCCACGCCGCCGTTGTCGAGAAAGATCGGAATGAAGATCACGCCGAGCGCGACCAGCAGGCCGGCGCCCACCACGCGCTGTTTGAGTTGACGGTCCATCATGACAGGCTCGGTCGCGCCGCGAGTTGTTCGAGCATTGCGCCGACGGTCAGGAACGAGCCCAGCACCAGCACCCGCGCGCCGGGCTCGGCGCTGGCGAGTATCGCGGCATGGGCCGCCGCGACATTGTGGTGGCAATGGATCTCGGCGCGCGGCGCGAGTTCGCGCAGGCAGGTCGCGAGATCCTCGGCACGTGCGCCGGTAGTCCCGCCCAAGGTCGCGAAATGCCAGTGCTGCACATGGGGCAGCAGCGGCGCGAGGAAGCCGCGATGATTCTTGGTGTTCAACATGCCGATCAGCGCGTGGGTGTGCGGCACGCGCGGCAGACGCGCGAGGGTGGCGGTAAAGATCTCGGCCGCCTGCGGGTTGTGGGCGACGTCGATGACGTAATCGAGCGTGCGCGTGACACGATGAAAACGTCCCGGCAAGGCGACCGTGCGCAGCCCGTCGGCAATCTGCGCGACGTCGACCGGCAGGCGCGGCTGCAGGCTGTCGATGACTTTCAGCACGCCGGCCGCGTTGCGCAATTGGTGCGCGCCGCTCAAGGCCGGATAGGGCAAATGCTCGAGCACCGTCTCACCCGACCACCAGGTCCAGTCCGCGCCGTCGTCTTCGAACGAGAAATCGACGCCCAGGATCGCCGGCAGCGCGCCGCAATGCGCGGCGTGATCGAGCAGGGTGTGCGGCAAGTCGTTGTCGGAACACACCGCCACGCGTCCCTTGCGCATGATGCCGGCCTTCTCGGTCGCAATCTGTTCGCGCGAGTTGCCGAGCCAGTCCTCGTGATCGAGACCGATGGCGGCGATCAGGGCGACATCGGCGTCGACGATGTTGACCGCGTCGAGACGACCGCCGAGTCCGACTTCGAGCACCACCACGTCGAGACCAGCCTCGGCGAATATGCACAGCGCGGCCAGCGTGCCGAACTCGAAATAGGTCAGCGCCACCGACTGGCGCGCCGCCTCGATGCGGGCGAAGGCAGCGCTGATGCGCGCGTCGTCGACCGCCACGCCGTCGATGCGGATGCGCTCGTTGTAACGCAACAAATGCGGCGAGGTGTAGGCGCCGACCCGGTAGCCGGCGCCGCGCCAGATGTTGGACAGCAGAGCCACGCTGGAGCCCTTGCCGTTGGTGCCGGCCACCGTCACCACCACCGGCGCGGGGCGCGACAGTTCGAGACGGGCCGCGACTTCGATGCAACGTTCGAGGCCGAGATCGATGTGCTCTCCGCGCGCCGCTTCCAGCCACGCCAGCCACTCGGCGAGTGGCGCGGTCGCGGCCGGCGTCATGGCGGACAGAACGTCGCTCCCGCGCGCAACCATCAGGCGCGGGCAGGCGCCGGCGCCGGCGTGCGTTCAGCGCTGGGCGCGGGTGGGGCGGGCGGCGGCTGATGGGTCATGATGGCGAGCATCGAGGCGATGGTATGACGCATCTCGCGACGGTCGACGATGACATCGACGGTGCCATGCTCGAGCAGGAATTCGCTGCGCTGAAAGCCTTCCGGCAACACCTGTCGCACGGTCTGCTCGATGACACGCGGGCCGGCGAAGCCGATGAGGGCATTGGGCTCGGCGATGATCACGTCGCCGAGCATGGCGAGACTGGCCGACACGCCGCCGGTGGTCGGGTCGGTCAGCACCACGATGTACGGCAGGTGCGCTTCGCGCATTTCGGCGATGGCGGCCGAGGTCTTGGCCATCTGCATGAGCGAAGTCAGGGCTTCCTGCATGCGTGCGCCGCCGCTGGCGGTGAAGCACACGTAGGGCAGGCGCGCATCGAGACAGCGGCGCACGCCGCGCACGAACTTCTCGCCGACCACCGAGCCCATCGAGCCGGCCATGAACTGGAAGTCGAAACATGCCGCCACCAGGGCGATGCCCTCGACACGCCCTTCCATCACCACCAGCGCATCGCTCTCGCCGGTTTCCTTTTGCGCGGCGGTGAGGCGGTCCTTGTAGCGCTTGCTGTCCTTGAACTTGAGAAAGTCCAACGGCGCGACGCCGGTTGCCAGCTCCTTGGGGCCGTCGTTGTCCAGGAAGCGCATGAGGCGACGCCGCGCGGTCAGGCGCAGGTGATGATCGCACTTCACGCACACATCGAAATTGCGTTCGAGTTCGGCGCGATACAGCACCGCCTTGCATTCCGGGCAGCTGGTCCACAGGCCCTCGGGAATGGAGCGCTTGACCGTGCCCTCGGTGCGGATGCTGGCCGGCAGCAGGCGCTTGAACCAGCTCAGTTTGCCGTCGCCGCTCATGCCGCGTGCGCCTTGCCGTCGATGGCGTCACGCAGGCTGCGCACGAAGATCTCGAGAGCGCTGGCGGCGGCGTCGATGTGCTTGCCATGCTGTTCGATGATTTCGACCAGGGCGCTGCCGACGATGATGGCATCGGCGCTGGCGGCGGACGCCGCCGCCGACTGCGGCGTGCGTATGCCGAAGCCGATGCCGACCGGCAGGCTGGCCAGGCGCCGCGTTTCGGCGATGCGCGCATTGATCAGCTCGACGTCGACGGCCTTGTCGCCGGTCACGCCCTTCACCGCCACGAAGTACACGAAGCCCGAGGCGTAGTTGCAGATCATCTTCACGCGCTCGCTGCTGGTGTTGGGCGCCACCAGGAACACCTGGTCGACGCCAGCGGCCTTGACCACGCGGTTGAAATCTTGCGCTTCCTCGGGCGGCAGGTCGACCACCAGCACACCATCGACGCCGGCGCTGTGGGCGCGCTCGGCGAAGCTCGCCGCGCCGACGTGTTCGAAGGGATTGAGATAGCCCATCAACACCACCGGCGTGGTTTGATCCTGCTCGCGAAACTTCGCCACGCAACGATAGACATCGTCGAGCGAGGTGCCCGCCGCCAGCGCCCGTTCACTGGCGCGCTGGATGACCGGGCCATCGGCCATCGGATCGGAAAACGGCACGCCGAGTTCGATGATGTCGGCGCCGCCTCGCACCAGCGCGTGCATCAGCGCCGGCGTGGCATTGGGCTCGGGATCACCGGCGCTGATGAAGGTCACCAGGCCTTTGCCGCGACGCGCGGCCAGACGTTCGAAACAGGCACTGATACGGCTCATGTCTTTCCTCGTGCGCAGCGCGCTTACAGCGTGATGCCGTCGATGGTGGCGACGGTATGCATGTCCTTGTCGCCACGACCGGACAGGTTGACCACGATGAATTGATCGCGCTTCATGTCGCGCGCCAGCTTGGCGGCATGGGCCAGCGCGTGACTCGATTCGAGCGCCGGAATGATGCCCTCGGTACGCGTCAGGTGGCGGAACGCGGCCAGCGCTTCGGTATCGGTGATGGTCTCATATTGCGCGCGGCCGCTGTCCTTCAGCCACGCATGCTCGGGACCGACGCCGGGATAATCGAGGCCGGCGGAAATCGAATGGGTCTCTTCGATCTGGCCGCACTCGTCCTGCATGAGGTAGGTGCGATTGCCGTGCAGCACGCCGGGACTGCCAGCCGACAGCGGCGCGGAATGGCGACCGGTGGCGACGCCATCGCCGCCTGCTTCGACGCCGATGAGCTTCACGTCCTTGTCGTTGATGAACGGGTAGAAGAGCCCGATGGCGTTCGAGCCGCCGCCGACGCAGGCCACCAGCGCATCGGGCAGACGGCCTTCGCGCTCGAGCGACTGCGCCCGCGTTTCGCGGCCGATGATGGCCTGGAAATCACGCACCATCGCCGGGTAGGGATGCGGGCCCGCCACCGTGCCGATGATGTAGAAGGTATCGTCGACATTGCTCACCCAGTCGCGCATCGCCTCGTTCAAGGCGTCCTTCAGGGTGCGCGAGCCGGACGACACGCCGACCACTTCGGCGCCCAGCATCTTCATGCGAAACACGTTCATGGACTGGCGCTTGATGTCATCGACGCCCATGTACACGCAGCAGCGCATGCCGAGGCGCGCGGCGATGGTGGCGGTGGCCACGCCATGCTGGCCGGCGCCGGTTTCGGCGATCACGCGCATCTTGCCCATGCGCTTGGCGAGCAGCGCCTGGCCGACGGTGTTGTTCACCTTGTGCGCGCCGGTGTGATTGAGATCCTCGCGCTTCAGATAGATGCGCGCGCCGCCCAGTTCTTCCGACCAGCGCCGCGCGTAATACAGCGGCGACGGACGACCGACGTAATGGGTGAGATCGTCGTCGAGCTCGGCGAGAAACTCCGCATCGCCGAGATAGCGGTGATAGGCGGCCTCGAGTTCGGCCAAGGGTTCCATCAGGGTTTCGGCGACGAAGCGCCCGCCATAGGGACCGAAATGCCCGCGCGCATCGGGCAAGGAGGTTTCGTGGCCGATACCGGCCAGCGCGGTGAGATCAGGTTTCGCATTCACAGCGCTGCACCTCGGCAATGAACAATCGCATCTTGTCGTGATCCTTGATTCCCTTGGCGGCTTCTATGCCGCCGCTGACGTCGACCGCGTAGGGCGCGGTGCTGCGTATCGCCGCGCCGACATTGTCCGGCGTCAGGCCACCCGCCAATATGATCGGGCGTCGATGCTGCTGCGGCAGCAGGCGCCAGTCAAACGCCTTGCCGCTGCCGCCGTACAGCTTCTCGTCGAAAGTATCGAACAGCCACGCACTCGCCGCGGCGAAGCGCAGGCATTCGCCTGCGATATCCAGCTCCGGCCGCACTCGTATGGCCTTGATCCATGGTCGCGGCGTCTGGGCGCATTGTTCGGGCGTCTCGTCGCCATGGTATTGCACGACATCCAGGCCGACCGCGCGACAGGTGCTTTCAATCTCGCCCGCCGCCGCGTTGACGAACAGCCCGACCTTGGTCACGAATGGCGGCAGTTCGCATGCGATGTCGCGTGCCTGGGCGACGCTCACGCAGCGCGGACTCGGCGCATGGAACACGAAGCCCAGGGCATCGGCGCCGAGCGTCACCGCCGCCAGCGCGTCTTCGGCACGGGTGATGCCGCAAAACTTGATTCTGACGGACATGGGCGCGGTGTACGGACTCAAAAACGGCGAATCGCGGGATTATCCCATCTCAATACGCCGACAGGTAGCCGCGCGGTTCAATCGAAGGCGGGACCGTCGTAACAGGCGAGCACCGAACACTGCGTGGGCGGCGGCGGCAGACCGTAGTGCGGCGCATAACGCACGCCGGTCAGGTACAGGCCATCGGGCGGCGCGGTCATGCCGGCCAGGCGTCGATCCCGTGCCGCCAATACCTCTGCCACCCATTCCGGCGGCTGGCGGCCGCGTCCGACCTCGAGCAAGGTGCCGACGAAGTTGCGCACCATGTGTTGCAGGAAGGCATTGGCTTCGACACGGAACACGATACAGGGCGGCATCGCCAGCACCTCCAGCCGGTGCAGGGTGCGTACCGGGTGTTTGGCCTGGCAGCCCTGCGCGCGGAACGCGCTGAAATCGTGTTCGCCCAAAAGGTGACGGGCGGCGGCGGCCATCGCCGTCACGTCGAGCTCACGACACTCCCAACTCACCTTGCCGCGCCACAGCGCCGGCCGCGTGCGGCGGTTGCTGAGTATGTAGTCGTAGCTGCGCGCGTGCGCTGAAAAGCGGGCGTGAAAATCGTCGGGCACCGGCAAGGCCCACAGCACGCCGACATCAGCCGGCAGGTTGGCGTTGGCGCCGAGGATCCACGAGCGTGCGTTGCGTACCGCGTGGGTGTCGAAATGGATGACCTGGTAGGTGGCATGCACGCCGGTGTCGGTACGACCCGCGCAATGCACCGTGACAGGGTGGGCGGCGACCTGGCCGAGCGCCGCTTCGACCACCGGCTGGACGGCGCGGATGCCGGCGGCCTGGGTCTGCCAGCCGCAGAATTCCGTTCCGTCGTACTCGATGCCAAGGGCGATGCGCATGGCCGTCACGGGAAACCCTGCGCTCCGGCACGCCGCCGGAGCGCCGACTCAGGGCTTGAGACGACCGAGCAGGGTCCTGGCTTCGGCCTGCTGCGCCGGCGTGCCTTCGACCGCCACTTCGTCGAGGATGGAGCGCGCGCCGTCGGAGTCACCGAGTTCGATGTAGGCCTTGGCCAGGTTGAGCTTGGTGTCGGCCTCGTCAGCCGCGCTTTGCCGCTCGATGGTGTGATCGACCGGCATGACGATGGTTTGCGAAGCGCCGAGGTCGACCGGGTCGTCGCTCTCGATGTCCAGCGAATCGAGTGACAAGGTCTCCAGGTGACTGTTGTCACCCGGCTTGCCGAGCGCTTCGTCCAGTTCCAGCGTGAGTTCGTCCAGCGCTCCGTCGTTGTCGCCCCCGGACGCCAGGTTGAGGCCGGCACCGCGCAGCGCGGTCGCACTCGCCATGTCGACGGTCTCGTCGCCAGCGATGGAATCAATTTCAGCGGTGCCATCGAGATCGAAATCCAGGTCGCCGTCGAGCGACAAATCATCGTCGCCGTCCAGGGCGATGGCATCGAGTTCATCGCCCTTCAGCGACAACTCCCCATCGAGTCTGGAACTCGCGCCCATGGTGATCTCGAGATCGCCGCCCTCGCCTTCCGCTTCGCTGATGTCGAAGGCATTGTTCAATTCGTCGGCGCCCGCGGCGATGTCGAAATCGAGCTCCGAACTGCCGCCGCCGGCGGTCAGGTCGAGGTCGAGGCCGCTGGCCTTGGCAGCCGACGGCAATTCCATTTCGACCGTCGGATGGTCTTCGATGTCGAGACCGCCGATGTCGAATTCGAGGTCGTCGTTGCCGGCGCCCGCCGCCAGGTTGCCGCCCGTGATATCGAGGATGTCGTCTTCGTCGATGTCGTCCTTGGTGAAGACCGGCGCGACCGTATCGCTGATATCGAAAGTCGAAGCCTCGGGCGCCGCCGGCGCGGCTTCGAGTTCGGCGTCGAGATCGAAATCCAGCGCACCCGCATCCGGCTCGGCGTCCACCGCCTGAACGTTCGACGCCACGCCCGAAGACGTGACGTTCAAAAGATCGAGGTCGTCGACCATCGACACGTCGCCGGTCTTGGTCACGTCGAGCAGATCGCTGCCGCCACCGCTCAAGTCGAGGAAATCACTGTCGCTGGCCGTGTCGGCCGCACCGCCGGTGATGTCGAGCAGGTCGCCGCCGACGTCTCCGCCGGTGATGTCGAGCAGCTCGTTGCCTTCGCCCGCGCCTTCGGTGATGTCGAAAACGCCGCTCGCGCCGATGTCGAACTGGGCTTCGTCCTGACCGCCGGTCAGGTCGAGCATGCTGCCCATGTCACCGGTCTCGGCGAGTTCGGACGTCGCCGTGAGATCGACGAACTCGCCGTCGGCGCTGCCGCCGTCTTCGGCTGTCAAATCGAGCACGTTGTTGGTGCCGGTGTCGGTCGCTTCACCGACCAGGTCGAAATCCACCGCGCCCTCGTGGCCGCCCGGTGCATGGGTGAGCGTTGCCTCGGTGGCATCGGCATCGCTGCCGGTGATGTCGACGAAGGCGCTGGAGGCCGGCAACAGGGTCGCCGCCAATGCGCCGCCTTCGGCGAACAGGGCGCGCTCGGGAGACATTTCGGCCCACATCGCCAATGCGCTTTCCCACAAGGGATGGTTGTCGCCGACCGCATCGTGGAGTTCGCGCGCGGCGTTTTCATAGGCCACGCGGTCGTTGGACGAGTAATACACCTCGAGCAGTCGCAGCTTGTACTCGTGGCGATTCGGATACTGCGCAATGACGCGCTTGACCAGCTCTTCGGCCTGGTCGAAACGCTCGTAGGCGAGATAGACGTTCACTTCCTCCAGCGGGTCGCTCTCGGGCGCGCCCGGCTGCACGGTGGCGTCGCTCGCGGCATCCACGACCGTGGCATTGGGATCGAAGGCCGGCAGGCTCGGCGTGGTGGCCAGCGGGTCGAAATTGGTCGGCGTTTCGGTACGGTCGTCCGCCGCCGCCTGGGTCGAGGCCTGGGTGACGTCTTCGCTACCCACCGCGGGAGTGGTGCTCAAGGGCACGGCCACCGACTCGGCCGCTTCGCCGCGCCCTTTCAACACCGTGCGTGCAATGACCGCACCGATACCAATGAGGGCCAGCAGCGCGAGACCGATCACGCCCAGCGCACCGCCCGGCACCATCTCGGCGATGGCGGGCGGCACCAGGCTGGCCGGGAAACCGGGCGCGTTCGGCGCGCTTGCCGGCAGGTCGATTTCGGGTTCTTTCTCGGCGCTCGCCGCCGCCGGCTCGGCAGGCTTGGCGGCTTCCGGTTCCGCGGCGGATTTACCGCCGTCGACATCGATTTCGGGCTCGGCCTCGGGCGCCGCGGGCGTTTCGGTGGCCGCCGTGGCGGCCGGGGTTTCGCTGGCAGCCGGGGTTTCGGCCGGCGTCTCGGGTACGACTTCGGTGGTGGCGGCCGGCGTTTCGGCCGCGGGCTTTTGCTCTTCGGCGGGCGCGGCGCCGGTGGCGGTGCCTTCGGCCGGCTTGCCCAGTTCGCCCGGCTTGACGCCGAGCTCGGCCAGACGCGCCTGCAGCGCGGCCAGCTCCTGGTCCTTGATGTTCACCTGCCGCTGCAGGATGTTGATGATTTCTTCCGCTTCCGACAGGCGGTCCTTCAGATCGCCCGCCTGCTGCGTGGTCGAATCGAGCGCCTCGTCCTGCACGAGCTTGGCGTCGCCCGCGGCGGTGCCGGTGGCGCCGGGTTTGCCGGCTTTGCCATCGGCCGCGCCGGCGGCGCTGCCGCCCGGCGCCACCAGTTCGAGCTTGGCCGCGGAATCGCCGGCCGCGGCAGCGGCGGGTTCGCTGGGCTCAGGCGCGGGCGCGACAGCCGCGGCGGCGGCCGGCGTGCCCAGCGGCTGGGCGGCGGGCGCTGCGCCCGCGTGCTGCCGGTACTCCTCCCACAGCTGGTGCTGGTGACGGATCTCGGCGGCCGCTTCCTTGGCCGACACCGAGCGGATGGCGGCGTCGTCCGGCACGTGAAGAACGGCGCCACGGCGCAGCATGTTGACGTTGCCGTTGCGGAACGCTTCGGGGTTCTGGCGCAGGATGGCCAGCATCATCTGCTGGATGGAAACCGAATCGTCGGTGCGGGCGCTGCGCGCCAACGACCACAGGGTGTCGCCGGCACCGACCGGGCCGAGTTCGCCGCTCGCGGCGGCGCGCGGAGCGGGCGCCGCGGAGGCAGGGGCTGCGGCACGCGCGACAGGTGCCGCGGAGCCGCTCGGCGGCGCGACCGGCGCGGTGGTCGGCCTCACCGGCGCCGGCATGGCCGCGGCGCGCGGCGCGGCAGCGGCCGGTGCCGCCATGCGGCGATTGGGATCATAGAGCGGCGGGTCCAGCAGCACGGTGTACTCGCGCAGCAGGCGGCCGTTGGCCCAGTTGAGTTCGAGCAGGAAATTCAGGAACGGCTCGCGTATCGCGTCTTTCGACGTGACGGCGATGTAGTCCTTGCCATCCTGCGTGTCGGAGACCGAAAACTTGAGTTGGAACAGAGCCGCTGCGCGCTCTATGCCGGCACGATGGAATTGTTCCTCGCCCGCCAGCCCGACGGTCAAGGCATCGAAGTCCTCGGCCTTGGCGCCGAGCACTTCGATGCGTCCTTTGAACGGTTCGTTGAGGGCCGAAGTGGCCTCCAAAGGTCCCAGGCCCAGCGCAAAAGCCACACGGCTCGCCAGAGCGCACAGCAAGAAGGCGACGGCTCGATTCCGTAGCATGGACGTCATTCCTTAGTCGGTTTCCCCACGATGGAAAAAGCACCCGCGTGGCGGCATGCGCACAGCGCCGTATGCCCTACTCACCCGGCAGCATGTCCCAAAGCTTCTAAGATTCTTTATAAATCGTGAGTAACTATAGCTTACAAATGACTTTTTACCAACATCTCCGCGATCTGGATGCTGTTCAGGGCGGCGCCCTTTCGAACATTGTCCGAGACCACCCACAGGTTGATACCCCGCGGATGGGAGATGTCCTCGCGAATTCGCCCGACAAACACCGGATCCTGGTTGGCCGCCTCGGTCACGGCAGTCGGGTAGCCGCCGTTCTCGTGCCGGTCGATGACCGTCACGCCGGGCGCCTTTTCGAGCAGGGCGCGGACTTCGGCGGCACTGATCTTGGCGCGGGTTTCGATGTGCACGGCCTCTGAGTGCCCGTAGAACACCGGCACGCGCACCGCGGTCGGATTCACCTGGATGCTGTCGTCACCCATGATCTTGCGGGTCTCCCACACCATCTTCATTTCTTCCTTGGTGTAGCCGTTGTCCATGAACACGTCGATGTGCGGCAACACGTTGAAAGCGATCTGCTTCGGATAGACCTCGGCCTCGATGGGCTTGGCATTGAGTAGCGCCGCGGTCTGGTTGGCGAGTTCGGTGATGGCCTCCTTGCCGGTGCCCGACACTGCCTGGTAGGTACAGACGTTGATGCGCTCGATGCCCACCGCGTCATGGATCGGTTTCAAAGCCACCAACATTTGAATGGTCGAGCAATTCGGGTTGGCGATGATGTTGCGGTTCTTGTACTGGGCGAGCGCGCCCGGGTTGACCTCCGGCACGATCAGCGGGATGTCGTCGTCGTAGCGGAACTGCGAGGTGTTGTCGATCACCACGCAGCCGGCCGCTCCTGCACGCGGCGCGTGGATCGCGGACACCGAGGCGCCCGGCGAGAACAGGCCGATTTGCACCTTGCTGAAATCGAACGTATCCAGATCCTGGACCACCAGCATGCGGTCGCCGAAGGCGACGCGCGAACCGGCGGAGCGCGCGCTGGCCACGGCATGGACTTCACCGACCGGGAAATTGCGCTGGTGCAGGATCGCCAGCATGGTTTCGCCGACGGCGCCGGTGGCGCCGACGACCGCGACGTCGTACTTCTTGCTCATGTTTGCTGTCCGTTAATCCTGTTGCACGCTATTGCAGGGCGGCGATGACCGCCGCGCCCATTTCCCGGGTGCCGACCGTGCGGCAGCCGGCAGTGGCGATATCGGCCGTGCGCAGCCCCTGCTCCAGCACGCGCGATACCGCGGCCTCGACCTTGTCGGCGAGCGCCGCCTCGTTGAGGGTGTAGCGCATCATCATGCTCGCCGACAGGATGGTGGCGAGCGGATTGGCGACATTCTTGCCGGCGATGTCCGGCGCCGAGCCATGGATCGGCTCGTACATGCCCTTGTTCTGCGCGTTCAAGGACGCCGAGGGCAACATGCCGATAGAGCCGGTCAGCATCGAGGCGAGATCCGAGAGGATGTCGCCGAACATGTTGTCGGTGACCAGCACGTCGAACTGCTTGGGCGCGCGCACCAGTTGCATGGCGGCGTTGTCGACATACATGTGCGAGACCTCGACGTCGGGATATTCGCTCGACATGTTTTGCACGATTTCACGCCACAGTTCGGTGACTTCCAGCACATTGGCCTTGTCCACCGAACACAGTTTGCGATTGCGCTGACGCGCCACTTCGAAGCCACGCCGCGCGATGCGCGAGATCTCGTCCTCGGTGTAGGCCAGGGTGTTATAGCCTCGGCGTTTGCCGTCGGCGCTGGTCTCGATGCCGCGCGGCTGACCGAAATAAATGCCGCTGGTCAATTCGCGAATGATCATGATGTCGAGGCCCGACACCACTTCAGGCTTCAAGGTCGACGCGTCGGCCAACGCCGGGAACAGCACCGCCGGGCGCAGATTGCAGAACAGGTCGAGTTCCGAGCGCAGCTTCAACAGACCACGCTCCGGGCGGATGGCACGCTCGACCTTGTCCCACTTGGGCCCGCCCACGGCGCCGAGCAGAATGGCATCGGCAGCGCGCGCACGGTCAAGCGTCACATCGGGCAGCGCGGTGCCATGGGCATCGATCGCGCAGCCACCCATCAATGCATGTTCGGTCTCGCAGTTGAAACCGAAGCGGCTGCGCAGGGCGTTGATGACGTCCTCGGCCGCGCCGACGATTTCAGGACCGATGCCGTCCCCCGCGATGAGGAGAATCTTGTGCGTCATAGCTCTGTTCCGAGGCGAAAAAAGGCCGCAAGGATACAGCAAGAGCGGAGCGCCTTGAACCACGCCAAATGCCGCGCACCTTTCCGGTTATACTCCGCCGCTCCACGGCAGCCAGCCCCTAGCCCATGAACTTAGGATTGCTCGAACTCAAGCCCTATCCTTTCGAACAGCTCGCCGCGATCCGGGCCCGGGTTGCACCGCCCGCCGGGCTGCCCTTGATCAACCTCTCGATCGGTGAGCCCCAGCATCCGACGCCGCCGCGCGTGCATCAAGCCCTCATCGCCCATCTGGATGGCACCGCACGCTACCCGGCGACGCGCGGCATCGTGGAACTGCGCCAGGCGATCGTGGCGTGGGCCAATCGCCGCTTTCATCTCGCCGACGGTCTGCTCGACGCCGAGCGCCACGTGCTGCCGGTCAATGGCACGCGCGAAGCCCTGTTCGCCATCGCCCAATGCGTGGTCGCGGCCGCGAGCGAACGCAACCTGGTGGTGATGCCGAATCCCTTCTACCAGATCTACGAAGGCGCGGCGCTGCTGGCGGGCGGCACGCCCTATTTCCTGCACTGCCCGGCCGATCTCGATTTCCGACCCGACTGGGACGCGGTACCGGACAGCGTCTGGCAACGCACCGCGCTTGTCTACGTGTGCTCGCCCGGCAACCCGTCTGGCGCCATCCTCACCAGCGACGACTACGCACGCCTGACCGCGTTGGCCGACAGGCACGGGTTCGTGATCGTCGCGGACGAGTGCTACAGCGAACTCTATTACGACGAGCGGCAGCCGCCGCTCGGCCTGCTCGAATGGTGCGCCGCCCATGGCCGCGCGGACTTCCGCCAGTGCCTGGTGATGCACAGCCTGTCCAAGCGTTCCAACGCACCGGGCCTGCGCTCGGGATTCGTGGCCGGCGACGCTGCCATCATTGAGCCGTTCTATCGCTATCGCACCTACCAGGGCGGCGCCATGCCGGTGCATGTCCAGCACGCCAGCATCGCAGCCTGGAGCGATGAAGAGCACGTCGTCACCAATCGCGCCTTGTACCGCCGCAAATTCGACGCGGTGGTGCCGCTATTGGCCGAGGTCGCCAAGCTCACGCAGCCGGCGGCCGGCTTCTACCTGTGGCCGGAGCTCGCCACCGACGATCTCCTCGCCTGCGAACGACTGCTGGGCGAAGCTGGCGTGCTGGTGCTGCCGGGCAGCTTCCTGGCCCGCGACAGTCAACACGGCAATCCCGGCAAACACCGTCTGCGCATCGCGCTGGTGGCCGACCAGGACGAATGCGTCCAGGCCGCGCGGCGCATGCAACCCGTACTTCGCCAACTGCAAGGACTCTAAAGCCATGAGTGATCTGGCCACCATCATCAATGACGCCTTCGAGCGTCGCGCCGATATCGATGCCAAGAACGCCAGCGCCGAGCTGCGCGACGCCATCGCCAGCACCCTGGCGGCGCTCGACGCCGGCACGCTGCGCGTGGCCGAACCCACCGACAGCGGCTGGAAGGTCAATGAATGGGCCAAGAAAGCCGTGCTGCTGTCGTTCAAGCTGGCCGGCAACGAAGTCATGCCGAGCGGCGCGACCAATTACTTCGACAAGGTGCCGCTGAAATTCGCCGGCATGGAACAGGCTGAATTCGAGAAGATCGGCGCGCGCGTGGTGCCGCCGGCGGTGGCGCGGCGCGGCTGCTTCATCGCGCCGGGCGTGATCCTCATGCCGAGCTACGTCAACATCGGCGCCTACGTCGACAGCGGCACCATGGTCGACACCTGGGCGACCGTCGGCTCCTGCGCGCAGATCGGCAAGAACGTGCACCTGTCAGGGGGCGTCGGTATCGGCGGCGTGCTGGAACCGGTGCAGGCCTCACCGACCATCATCGAGGACAACTGCTTCATCGGCGCGCGTTCGGAGATCGTGGAAGGTGTGATCGTGGGCGCGGGCTCGGTGATCTCGATGGGCGTCTACATCGGCCAAAGCACCAAGATCTACGATCGCGAAACGCGCACCGTCAGCTACGGTTACGTACCGCCGGGATCGGTGGTGGTGTCAGGCAACCTGCCGGCGGAAGACGGCAGTCATAGCCTCTACTGCGCGGTGATCGTAAAGAAGGTGGATGCCAAGACCCGCGCCAAGACCGGCATCAACGAACTGCTGCGGGTCTGAGCCCGCAGCGCTTCGAAGTCGCGGTCTGAACTCAGGCCGCGACTTCGGCAATCGCGACGCGCGCCGCGCTTTCCACTTTCTGCGCGATGTCGTTGGCCATCTCCTCGACCAGCGCTGAATCCCTGCCCTCGACCATCACGCGGATCACCGGCTCGGTGCCCGACGGACGCAGCAGCACGCGGCCACTGTTGGCAAGACGCGCTTCGGCCTGGGCCACGGCACGCTGCACGTCGGGCAGCGACATCACGTCGACCTTCTTTTCCATGCGCACGTTGACCAGCGTCTGCGGGCACTTCTGCATGCCGCTCTTCAGATCGTGCAGCGACTGCTCACCACCGATCATCGCTTCCAGCACCTGCAGCGCGGAGATGATGCCGTCGCCGGTGGTGGTGAGATCGAGACAGATGATGTGGCCCGAGGACTCACCGCCCAGGGTCCAACCGCCGTCACGCAGTTTTTCGAGGATGTAACGGTCACCGACCTTGGCACGTTCGAAGCCGAGACCGATGGTGCGAATCGCCTGCTCGAGTCCCAGGTTGCTCATCTGCGTACCGACCACGCTGCCGCGCAGCTGGCCGGCCTGCTGACGCCGGCGCGCGATGATGAACACCAACTCGTCGCCATCGACGAGTTCGCCCTTGTGATCGACCATGATCAGGCGGTCGCCGTCACCATCCAGCGCCACGCCGACATCGGCGCCGTGCTTCAGCACCGCCGCCTGCAGGGCGCTCGGATCGGTGGCGCCGCATTCGTGATTGATGTTGAAACCATCGGGCGTATTGCCGAGCGTGATGACCTGCGCGCCCAGTTCCGAGAACACCGCCGGCGCGATGTGATAGGTCGCGCCGTGGGCGCAATCGACCACCATCTTCAGGCCCGCGAGGCTGATGCTGGAGCGCACCGTACCCTTGCAGAATTCGATGTAACGTCCGGCCGCGTCTTCCACGCGCCGCGCCTTGCCGAGTTCGCGCGAGGCGACGGTCTCGAGCGGCCGATCGAGCTCCGCTTCGATCTCGAGTTCGATCTCATCGGGCAGCTTGGTGCCCGCATGGGAGAAGAACTTGATGCCGTTGTCGTCGAAAGGATTGTGCGAGGCGCTGATGACGATGCCGGCCTGCGCATGAAAAGTGCGGGTGAGGTAGGCGATGCCGGGCGTCGGCATCGGCCCGAGCAGGTGAATGTCGATGCCAGCCGCCGACAGCCCGGCTTCCAAGGCGGATTCGAACATGTAGCCCGACACGCGGGTGTCCTTGCCGATCAGCACCTTCTGGCGACCCGGCGCATGGGCGCTCAATACGCGGCCTGCGGCCCAGCCCAGCTTCATGACGAAATCGGGCGTGATCGGATGTTCGCCGACCGTGCCACGAATCCCGTCGGTACCAAAATACTTGCGCTTGCGCTCGCTCATGAAATGCACCTCGCCCAGCCGCAGGCCAGAAATCGTTTGAAGCGTTTTTTGAAAAGTAGCAGTAGCGCGGGAGTGGCGGCCGTGATTCCCATCACAGCCGCACTACCGGTTCGAGGTCTTATAGCGGCAACAAGTTAACAAGCGTTAACTCGAGGCACTCAATGCAGGCTGGCGGGCCCACCGATTTTGCCATCCTTGCCTTTGTCGGTGGTGGGCTTGTCTTCGACGTCGGGCCCACGGGCGCCGCGCGAAGAATCGTCGTCCATCCAATCTTCCGGCGGTCGCGGTGTGCGCCCCATCATGATGTCGTCGATCTGTTCGACACCGAGCGTTTCGTACTTGATCAACGCCTCGGCCATCACGTTGAGCTGCTCCATATTGGTTTCGAGCAGCGTGCGCGCGCGCTGGTAGTTGCGATCGACGATGTCACGCACCTCCTCGTCGATGAGGTGCGCGGTTTCATCGGACACCATCTTGTGCTGGGTGACCGAGCGCCCGAGAAACACTTCTCCCTCGTCATCGCTGTAGGTCATCGGACCGAGCTTGGCCGACAGGCCCCAGCGCGTGACCATGTTGCGCGCGATGTCGGTGGCGCGCTCGATGTCGTTCGACGCGCCGGTCGTGACGGCGGTCGGCCCGAATACCAGTTCCTCGGCGATGCGGCCGCCGAACAAGGTCGAGATGCGGCTTTCCAGCGATTCCTTGCTGGAGCTGTAACGATCTTCCTCGGGCAGGTACATGGTGAGGCCGAGGGCCCGACCGCGCGGAATGATGGTGACCTTGTAGACCGGGTCGTGCTCGGGCACCAGGCGACCGACGATGGCATGGCCGGCCTCGTGGAACGCGGTCAGGCGCTTTTCCTTGTCGCTCATCACCATCGAGCGGCGCTCGGCGCCCATCATGATCTTGTCCTTGGCCTTCTCGAATTCCTCCATGTCGACCAGCCGCTTGTTGGAGCGCGCCGCGAACAGCGCCGCCTCGTTGACGAGGTTGGCGAGGTCTGCGCCCGAAAAGCCGGGTGTGCCGCGCGCCAGGATGGCCGGCTTGACGTCCTCCGCCACCGGCACCTTGCGCATGTGCACTTTCAAAATCTGCTCGCGGCCGCGGATGTCCGGCAGCGGCACCACCACCTGGCGGTCGAAACGGCCGGGTCGCAGCAGCGCCGGGTCGAGTACGTCCGGGCGGTTGGTGGCGGCGATGATGATGATGCCTTCGTTACCGTCGAAGCCATCCATCTCGACCAGCAACTGGTTCAGGGTCTGCTCGCGCTCGTCGTGACCGCCGCCGAGGCCGGCGCCGCGATGGCGACCGACCGCGTCGATTTCGTCGATGAAGATGATGCAGGGCGCGTGCTTCTTGGCCTGCTCGAACATGTCGCGCACGCGCGAGGCGCCCACGCCGACGAACATTTCCACGAAATCCGATCCGGAGATGGTGAAGAACGGCACCTTGGCCTCGCCGGCGATGGCCTTGGCGAGCAGGGTCTTGCCGGTACCGGGCGAGCCGACCATCAGCACACCACGCGGGATCTTGCCGCCGAGCTTCTGGAACTTGCCGGGGTCCTTCAGGAAGTCGACCAGTTCCTTGACCTCTTCCTTGGCCTCGTCGACGCCGGCGACATCGTTGAAAGTGATGCGGATCTGGTCTTCGCCAAGCAGCCGCGCGCGACTCTTGCCGAAGGACATGGCGCCGCGGCCACCAGCGCCGCCCTGCATCTGGCGCATGAGGTAGATCCACACGGCAATCAGCAGCAGGAAGGGGAACCAGGAAATGAAGATCTGCATCAGCAGGCCCTGGCGGTCCGGGGCCTGGGCCTCGATGCGGACGTTGTTGTCGAGCAGGGTGCCGATCAGGGGACCGTTGTCGGATTCCGGGCTGTAGGTAAACAGGCGAGAACCGTCATGCATCTCGATTTCGATGGTCTGGCCATCGAGCAGCACCTTGGACACCCGGCCGCTCTTGGCCTCGGTGACAAAATCGGAATAGTCGATAGCCCGCGAGGCGCCGTGGCGGGGCGTGAAGTTCTGGAATACCAGCATCAGCACCAGGGCGATGACGATCCAGAGGACGAGATTTCTAGCCATATGAGCCTTGATTACTTCCGGTAAGCCCGTGCCGTTCCACAGCGCGTGCCTGCGGAGAATGCAGCCCTAGGGGCAGAAAAACTATATACCATATTGTTTTGCCACGACATAAAACTCCCGAGACTCGGCCCGCGAAGCTTCGGGCTTGCGTCGCGAAACGTGACCGAAGCACCCCTTGATACGCTTCACGAGCAGTTCTGTATCGGCAAACTGAAAGAGTTTTATGAGCAGACTGCCGCCGGGTCGCAAGAGTTCATCGGCGAGGTCGAGGGTAATCTCCGCCAGTTCCACCATGCCGGCCTCGTCACGGTCCTTGAGCCCGGTGATATTGGGGGCCATGTCGGACATTACAAGGTCGAGCTTGCCGCCGACCGCGGCGATCACTTGCGACCGCACGGCCGGGTCACGGCAATCGCCGTGGATGAAGGTCGCGCCCGGCACCGGTTCCATGTCGAGGATGTCGAGCGCCACCACCTTGCCGCGCGGGCCGGCGAGTTCGACCGCGACCTGGGTCCAGCCGCCGGGGGCCGCCCCCAGGTCCAGCACCGACGCGGCGCCCCGGATCAGTTGATCCTTCCTGGCCAGTTCCTGGAGTTTGTAGGCGGCGCGCGACCGGTAGCCGTGCTGGTCGCGCTGTTTGACGAACGGATCCTTGTCCTGGCGTTGCAGCCAGCGGCTGCTGGAACCGCGGCGCGCCACTTCAGCGGCCTAGCAGGCTGGTGAAAAACGTAGCGAGCGAAGGCAGTTTGCGTTCCGCCGGCGCGCAGGAACCGCAGCGTATATGGAAATACGTGAGGATTGTGCTGAAGTGTCCGAGCACCGACGGGACGCAAAATGTCGAGCGCAGTAGTTTTTCACCAGCCTGTCAGATGTACTGAACGCTGAGCACTTCATACTCGATGTCGCCGCTCGGCGCCTTGACCACCACGGTGTCGCCCTCGCTCTTGCCAATCATGGCGCGCGCGATCGGCGAGTTGACCGAAATCATGCGCGCCTTGACGTCGGCCTCGTCCTCACCGACGATTTTCCACGTCACTTCTTCGTTGGTCTCGACGTTCAGCAGTTCGACGGTGGCGCCGAACACCACCTTGCCTTGGGCGTTGAGCTTGGTGACGTCGATGATCTCGGCGTTGGACAGCTTGCCTTCGATGTCGTTGATGCGCCCCTCGTTGAAGCTCTGCTGCTCGCGGGCGGCATGGTACTCGGCGTTTTCCTTGAGGTCGCCATGGGCGCGCGCCTCGGCGATGGCCTGGGTGATGCGCGGGCGGTCCTCGGTCTTGCGGCGCTGCAATTCCTCGCGCAGGCGCTGCGCGCCTTGAGCGGTCATCGGCGTCTTGTTCATGCGTTGCACTCCCGATGCAGGTCCTGCAGGCGGCGGACGTCCCCGGTGCCGGTGTCGGCCAGGGCCATCACCGCGGCATGGGCGCCCGCCATGGTGGTGGTATAGGCGACGCGATGATTGAGCGCATTGGTGCGAATCATGTAGGAATCGCCAATCGCCTGCTTGCCTTCCGTGGTGTTGATGATGAGATCGATTTCATCGCTCTTGATCATGTCGACGATGTGCGGCTGGCCTTCGCCGACCTTGTTCACGCGCTGGCAATCCACGCCCGCCTCGCGCAACGCGGCGGCGGTGCCTTGCGTGGCGATGATGCGGAAGCCCTGGTTGATCAACAGGTGGCCCAGTTCGATGGCGGCCGGCTTGTCGGCATCGCGCACGCTCAGGAATGCATTGCCGGTGCTGGGCAGCGCCATGTTGGCGGCCTGCTGGGCCTTGCCGAAAGCTTCGCCGAAGGTCGCGCCTATGCCCATCACCTCGCCGGTCGATTTCATTTCCGGGCCGAGCAAGGGATCGACGCCGGGGAACTTGACGAACGGGAACACCGCTTCCTTGACCGAGTAATAGGGCGGCGTGCGTTCCTGGTCGGCGTTCTGCGAGGCGAGTGACTCGCCGAACATGCAGCGCGCCGCGACATAGGGCAGCGACAGGCCGATGGCCTTGGACACGAAGGGCGCGGTGCGCGAGGCGCGCGGATTGACTTCCAGCACGTAGATGTCGTCGCCCTGGATGGCGAACTGGGTGTTCATGAGGCCGATCACGTTCAGACCGCGCGCCATGGCCGCAACCTGGCGGCGCAGTTCGTCCTGCATGGCCGGCGTCAAGGTATGGGGCGGCAGCGCGCAGGCCGAGTCGCCGGAATGGACGCCGGCCTGTTCGATGTGCTCCATGATGCCGCCGATCAGCACGTCCTTGCCGTCGCAGATGGCGTCGACATCGACCTCGATGGCGGCTTCCAGGAAATGGTCGAGCAGCACCGGCGAGTCATTGGAGACCGCCACCGCCGCCTGCATGTAACGCTCGAGGTCGCGATCGTTGTAAACGATTTCCATCGCCCGACCGCCCAGCACATAGGACGGTCGCACCACCAGCGGGTAGCCGATCTCGGCGGCGCGCGCCGTGGCTTCGCCGGTCTCGCGCACGATGCGGTTGGGCGGCTGGCGCAGACCTTCGCGTTCCAGGAACTGCTGGAAGCGCTCGCGATCCTCGGCCAGGTCGATGGAATCGGGCGAGGTGCCGATGATCGGCACGCCGGCCGCTTCCAAGGCGCGCGCGAGTTTCAACGGCGTCTGGCCGCCGAACTGCACGATGACGCCGCGCGGCTTTTCGACGTGCACGATTTCGAGCACGTCTTCCAGCGTCAGCGGCTCGAAATAGAGGCGGTCCGAAGTGTCGTAGTCGGTCGACACCGTTTCCGGGTTGCAGTTGATCATGATCGATTCAAAGCCAGCGTCACGCGCCGCCATCGAAGCCTGCACGCAGCAGTAGTCGAACTCGATGCCCTGGCCGATGCGGTTCGGTCCGCCGCCCAGCACGATGATCTTCTGGCGATCGGTCGGCCGCGATTCGCACTCTTCCTCGTAGGTCGAGTACATGTAGGCGGTGGTGGCATCGAACTCGGCGGCGCAGGAATCGACGCGCTTGAACACCGGCCGCACGCCCGCCGCGTGACGGCGCGCGCGCAAATCGTTTTCCGTCACGCCCACCAGCGTGGCGAGACGCGCGTCGGAGAAGCCCTTGCGCTTCAAGGCGCGCAGCCGCGGCGCATCGAGCGCAGCAGCGCCGCCGGCGGCCACCGCCACTTCTTCGTTGACGATGTCGGCGATGGCAGTCAGGAACCACATGTCGATGCGCGTCATCTGGTGCACATCGGCCAGCGAATAGCCGGCGCGGAACGCCTCGCCCACGTACCAGATGCGCTGCGCGCCGGCGGCGGTCAGTTCGCGGCGCAGGCGCACGTCGGTCAATTCAATCTTGCTGGTGTCGATTTCATCGAGCCCGGTAGCGCCGGTCTCGAGACCGCGCAGCGCCTTCTGAAACGATTCCTGGAAGGTGCGGCCCATGGCCATCACCTCGCCCACCGATTTCATCTGGGTGGTGAGCCGATCCTCGGCCTGCGGGAATTTCTCGAAGGTGAAACGCGGGATCTTGGTCACCACGTAGTCGATGGTCGGCTCGAAGGACGCCGGCGTCGCACCGTCGGTGATTTCATTGCGCAGTTCATCGAGCGTGTAGCCGACCGCGAGCTTGGCGGCGACCTTGGCAATCGGAAAGCCGGTGGCCTTGGAGGCCAGCGCCGAGGAACGCGACACGCGCGGGTTCATCTCGATGACGATCAGGCGGCCGTCGTCGGGATTGACCGCGAACTGCACGTTGGAGCCGCCGGTATCGACGCCGATTTCGCGCAGCACCGCGATCGAGGCGTCGCGCATGATCTGGTATTCCTTGTCGGTCAGCGTCTGCGCCGGCGCGACGGTGATCGAGTCACCGGTATGAATACCCATCGGATCAAGGTTTTCGATCGAGCACACGATGATGCAGTTGTCGGCGCGATCGCGCACGACTTCCATCTCGTATTCCTTCCAGCCCAGCACCGATTCCTCGAGCAGGATCTCGGTGGTGGGTGAAGCGTCGAGACCGCGGCGGCAGGCCTCGTCGAAGTCTTCCTTGTTATAGACGATGCCGCCGCCCGAGCCGCCGAGCGTGAAGGACGGACGGATGATGACCGGGAAGCCGAGCTCCTTCTGCGCGGCGCGGCAATCCTCGAGATTGTGCGCGATGAAGGAGCGTGCGCATTCGAGACCGATGCGGCTCATGGCTTCGCGGAACTTGGAGCGATCCTCGGCCTTGTCGATGGCTTCCTCGGACGCGCCGATCAGTTCCACGCCGAATTTCTCCAGCACGCCTTCACGCGCCAGATCGAGCGCGCAGTTGAGCGCGGTCTGGCCGCCCATGGTCGGCAGCAGCGCATCGGGGCGTTCGCGTTCGATGATGGACGCGACGGTCTGCCAACGGATCGGTTCGATGTAGGTGGCGTCCGCCATGCCGGGGTCGGTCATGATGGTGGCCGGATTCGAATTGACCAGCACCACGCGGTAGCCTTCGTCGCGCAGCGCCTTGCACGCCTGCGACCCCGAATAGTCGAATTCGCAGGCCTGGCCGATCACGATGGGCCCGGCGCCGATCAGCAGGATGGTCTTGATGTCGTCACGACGCGGCATGGTTCAGCGTCCCGCGCGCGCACGCGCAATCTGCGAGATGAAACGATCGAACAGCGGCTGCACGTCGCGCGGTCCGGGGCTGGCCTCGGGGTGGCCCTGGAAGCTGAAGGCCGGCAGCTCGCGATGGGCGATGCCCTGCAGCGAGCCGTCGAACAGCGAGCGATGGGTGGCGCGCAGGCTGGCCGGCAGGCTGGCCTCGTCGACCGCGAAGCCGTGGTTCTGGCTGGTGATCAACACCCGTCCGTCGTCCAGATCCTTGACCGGATGGTTGGCGCCGTGATGGCCGAACTTCATCTTCACCGTGCGCGCGCCGCAGGCCAGCGCCAGCAGCTGGTGACCGAGGCAGATGCCGAACACCGGGATGCCGGTGGTCAGCAGTTCGCGGATGGCGTCGATGGCGTAGGTGCAGGGCTCGGGGTCGCCCGGGCCGTTGGACAGGAACACACCGTCGGGTTTGCGCGCCAGCACCTCGCCGGCCGGCGTGGTGGCGGGCACCACTTCGACTTCGCAGCCGCGGTCGGCCAACAGGCGCAGGATGTTGTGCTTGACGCCGAAATCGTAGGCCACCACCCGGTAGGGCGTGGCGCCCGGCGCGCGATGCGCATTGGTTTCCAGCACCCAGCTGCCTTCGCGCCAGGTGTAGGCTTCATCGGTGGTCACGACCTTGGCGAGATCGGCGCCGGCGAGGCCCGGAAAGCCACGCGCGGCGGCGATGGCGGCGGCGTCGGTCGCCTCCGGGCCGGCGGCGATGCAGCCGTTCTGGGCGCCCTTCTCGCGCAGCACGCGGGTCAGCTTGCGGGTGTCGATGTCGGCGATCGCGACCACGCCCTGGGCGCGCAGGAAATCGCTCAAGGACGCGCTGGAACGCCAGTTGCTGACCGCCGCCGAGGAGTCGCGCACCACCAGGCCGCTGGTGAAGGCGCGGCGCGATTCGAGATCCTGGAGGTTGACGCCGGTGTTACCGATGTGGGGATAGGTCAGGGTGACTATCTGCTGGGCGTAGGAGGGATCGGTGAGGATTTCCTGGTAGCCCGTGATGGCGGTGTTGAATACCACCTCGCCGATGCCGAAACCGGCAACGCCGATGGAACGGCCGTGAAAAACAGTGCCGTCGGAAAGCGCTAATACAGCTGAATCGCTCACAATCTTACCCACATATGCAAAGCGGGAGGCAGCCACATGACTGCTCCCGCTCGATGCCCGGCATTGTACTTGACCGGCCAGATCCAAGGAAGGACCATCGACCGTTGCCTCGCCCATGAGCCGCGCCATGGACATCGTTTTACTGAGCCCCGCCACCGCCCACGACGCGCTTGTCGAAGGCGAAACCCGCGTCTGCACGGTCACGACCGACGTCGGAGCGCGGTCGCTGCTGCTGGTGCGCTGGACCGGCGAGACCCGCGCCTACCTCAACAGCTGTCCGCACCAGGGCGTGCGCCTCGACTGGCAACCGGGCGTGTTCCTCGATGTCGAGGGCCGGCATCTCATGTGTTCGATGCACGGCGCGCTGTTCGCGCCGCGCGACGGCCACTGCGTGAGCGGGCCCTGCCAGGGCGCCGCCCTGCTGGCGGTGCCGCTGTTCGAGCAAGACGGGCTGCTGGGCGTGGCGGCCGACGTCGCGCTGCCGGCCAGCGCACGCGGCTTCAGTTCTGCTGGGGGTCGGGACTCGGTGCCATCGCCGCGCGATAGCGCTTGATGCGGTGGCTGATCTCGATGGCGACTTCCAGCGCGCGCTTGCCGTCCTCGCCCGTCACTTCCGGCAGGCCACCGTGGCGCACCGCGTCGACGAAGGAACCGATCTCCGCCTTCAGCACGTCGGTGCTGCCGACCGTCGCGGTCTCGAACGTCACTTCGCGTTGTTCCTGCGCTTCGCGGCCGTCGGTGACGGTGCCGATGCGCAATTCGTGGTTGGCGTAGTCGATGGAGAGGTAGCCGCCGCGCTGGTAGACCTTCATGACCCGCGCCGGCTCCTGCGAGACGCGGCTGGCGGCGAGTTCGGCGATGCAGCCACTGGCGAATTCGAGGCGCGCGTGGGCGATGTCGATATCGTCGGTCACCACCGCCGTGCCCGAGGAATGGATGGCGCGCAGCGGGCTGCCGACGATGCTGAGCACGATGTCGATGTCGTGGATCATGAGATCGAGCACCACGTCGACCTCGGTGCCGCGCTTCTTGTAGGCGGCGAAGCGCTGGGCCTCGATGAGACGCGGCGTGTCGACGCGCTCGCGCAGCGCGCGCACCACCGGGTTGAAGCGTTCGAGGTGGCCAACCTGCAGCACCAGCTGACGGCTGGCGGCGATCTGGATGAGGGTTTCGGCTTCGGCGACGGTCGCGGTCAGCGGCTTTTCGACCAGCGCATGCACGCCGGCCGCGAGGCAGTCATGGGCAATCGGGAAGTGGCGCGCCGGCGGCACCACGATGGAGACGAGGTCGACTTCGCCGAGGATGTCGCGGTAGTCGGTGACGGAGCGCGTGCCGTACTTGGCGGCGACTTCAGCGCCGCGCGCGGCGTCGGTATCGGCCACGGCCACCAGTTCCACGCCATCGAGCTGCGTGTACTTCTGTGCGTGGAAATTGCCGAGGTATCCGACCCCGATGACAGCGGCCCGCAATGCTCGCATATGCTCACCCGCGACGCCGGTGGCGCCCAACGGCCCCGGCTTTGGCGCGAGTATACCCGAGCGCGGCTCAGTCTTTCAGGCCCAGCACGTCCTGCATGTCGTAGAGCCCGGGCCCCTGCGCCGCCAGCCAGCCGGCCGCGCGCAGCGCGCCGGCGGCGAAGGTCGAGCGGTCGGAAGCCTTGTGGGTGATCTCGATGCGCTCGCCGTCACCGGCGAACAGCACGGTGTGATCGCCGACGATGTCGCCGCCGCGGATGGTCTCGAAACCGATGGTCTTGCGATCGCGGGCGCCGGTGCGTCCTTCGCGGCCATAGACCGCGCAGGTCTTGAGGTCTCGGCCGAGCGCGGCCGCCAGCACTTCGCCCATGCGTACCGCGGTGCCCGACGGCGCATCGATCTTGTGGCGGTGATGGGCTTCGATGATCTCGACGTCGAAATCATCGCCCAGCACGCGCGCCGTGAGATCGAGCAGCTTGAAGCACAAGTTCACGCCGACGCTCATGTTGGGCGCGAACATGATGGGCACGTCGGCCGCCGCTTGCCTGATCTTCGCCACCGCGTCGCCGAAGCCGGTGGTGCCGATGACGATGCGCGTGCCGCTCTTGCGACACAGTTCGAGATGGGCGAGCGTCGATTCGGGCACCGTGAAATCGATCAGCACATCGGACGCCGCCAGCGCCGCGACGGGGTCGGCCGTGATCGCGACGCCACTTGCCTTGACACCGGCCAGCAGGCCGGCATCGGCGCCGAGATGGGGTGACGAGGGATGCTCGAGGGCGGCGCTCAACACCAGGCCCGGGTGCTCGGCCAGCAGCGTGACCAGCATGCGGCCCATGCGACCACCGGCGCCGGCAATGGCGACGCGCGTTCTGTTATCCGGCATGTCGCCTTCTCCTTGTGATTGATCGGGCCGGTTTTCAGGAAAACTTCATTTCCTCGAAGAACTTCTTCACGCCGTCCAGCCACGAACTCGCACGCGGGCTGTGGGTGTTGCCTTCGCCGTTCAGCGATTCGCCGAACTTGCGCAGCATTTCCTTCTGTTCCTTGTTGAGGTTGACCGGCGTCTCGACCGCCACGCGGCAGATGAGATCGCCCACCTGCCCGCCACGCACCGAGCGCACGCCCTTGCCGCGCAGGCGGAACATGCGGCCGGTCTGGGTCTCGGGCGGGATCTTGAGCATCACGCGCCCCGACAGGGTCGGCACTTCGAGTTCGCCGCCCAGCACCGCGGTGACGAAATCGATCGGCACTTCGCAGCGCAGGTCGGTTTCCTCACGGGTGAAGATCGGATGGTCCTTGACCACCACGTTGACATACAGATCGCCCGGCGGCCCGCCGTTCTGTCCCGGTTCGCCCTCGCCCGACAGGCGAATGCGATCGCCGTTGTCGACGCCGGCCGGCACCTTGACCGAGATGGTCTTGTTGCCGCGCGTCTTGCCATTGCCATTGCAAGTGCCGCAGGGGTCGGAAATGGTCTTGCCGCTGCCGCGGCACTTGGGGCAGGTCTGCTGGACGGAGAAGAACCCTTGCTGCATGCGCACCTGGCCGGCGCCGCCGCAGGTGCCGCATTGGTCGGGCGCCTTGCCGCTGCGCGAGCCCTTGCCGCCGCAGGTTTCGCAGCCGACCAGGGTCGGCACGCGGATCTTGATCTCGCTGCCGGCGACTGCGTCTTCGAGCGTCATCTCGAGGTCGTAACGCAGATCGGCGCCGCGATAGGCGCGCGAACCGCCGCCGCGACCGCCGCCGAAGATGTCGCCGAACACGCTGTCGAAAATGTCACCGAAGCCCGCGCCGCCGAAGCCGGCGCCAGCCTGCTGATCGACACCGGCATGGCCGAACTGATCGTAGGCCTGGCGCTTCTGCCGGTCGGACAGCATCTCGAACGCTTCCTTGACTTCCTTGAAGCGTTCCTCGGCCTGGGGATCGTCCGGGTTGCGGTCCGGATGGTATTTCATCGCCAGGCGGCGATAGGCCTGTTTGATCTCCGCCTCGCTCGCCTTGCGCTCGAGGCCGAGAACTTCGTAGTAATCACGCTTGGCCATCGCGTTCCATATCCGTAGTGAAAAGAACTCTTATCAAAACGCGGGCCCGGCGAGGCTCATCGCCAGGCCAGGCCCGTCGCCGCACGTCGTGGGGAAGACTTACTTGTCGTCTTTGACTTCTTCGAAGTCGGCATCGACGACGTTGTCGGCCGCGCCGCCTTCGGGGCGGGCGCCGCCGCTCGGACCGGCACCGGGAGCCTGCTGGTCGGCCTGGTAAGCCTGGCCGGCAATCTTACCCGAGACTTCCCCGAGTTGCTGCGTCTTGGCCTCGATGTCGGCGACGTCCTCGCCGGCCATCGCCGCCTCCACCGCCTTGATCGCGTCTTCCATCTGCTGGCGGTCGGCGTCGGAGATCTTGTCCTTCAGATCTTCCAGCGACTTCTTCGATGCATGCACCAGGGAATCAGCCTGGTTGCGTGCGCCGACCAGCGCCTGGAACTTGCGGTCTTCCTCGGCATGGGCCTCGGCATCCTTCACCATCTGCTGGATTTCCTCGTCCGACAGACCGCTGGAAGCCTTGATGACGATCGACTGCGCCTTGCCGGTCGCCTTGTCCTTGGCCGACACGTTCAAGATGCCGTTGGCGTCGATGTCGAACGCGACTTCGATCTGCGGCACGCCGCGCGGCGCCGGCGGAATGTCGGCCAGGTCGAAACGGCCCAGCGACTTGTTGGCCGAGGCGCGTTCGCGCTCACCCTGCAGCACGTGCACGGTCACCGCGGTCTGGTTGTCGTCGGCGGTCGAGAAAGTCTGCGAGGCCTTGGTCGGGATGGTGGTGTTCTTCTCGATGAGCTTGGTCATGACGCCGCCCAGGGTCTCGATACCGAGCGACAGCGGCGTGACGTCGAGCAGCAGCACGTCTTTCACGTCGCCGCCCAGCACGCCGGCCTGGATGGCCGCGCCCACCGCCACCGCCTCGTCGGGGTTGACGTCCTTGCGCGGCTCCTTGCCGAAGAAATCCTTCACCACCTGCTGCACTTTCGGCATGCGGGTCTGGCCGCCGACCAGGATCACGTCATCGATGTCCTTGGCGCTCAAGCCCGCGTCCTGCAGCGCGATGCGGCAGGGCTCGATGGTGCGGTTGATGATTTCATCGACCAGCGACTCGAGCTTGGCGCGCGTGATCTTGACGTTCAAATGCTTGGGACCGGTGGCATCGGCCGTGATGTAGGGCAGGTTGACGTCGGTCTGCATGCTGGACGACAGCTCAATCTTGGCTTTCTCGGCCGCTTCCTTCAGGCGCTGCAGGGCGAGCGGATCGTTGTGCAGGTCGATGCCCTGCTCCTTCTTGAACTCGTCGGCCAGGAAGTCGATGAGACGCAGGTCGAAGTCCTCGCCGCCGAGGAAGGTGTCGCCATTGGTCGACAGCACTTCGAACTGGTGCTCGCCGTCGACCGACGCGATTTCGATGACCGACACGTCGAAGGTACCGCCGCCCAGGTCGTAGACGACAATCTTGGCGTCGCCGCCGCGACGGTCCATACCATAGGCGAGCGCGGCCGCGGTCGGCTCGTTGATGATGCGCTTGACCTCGAGGCCGGCGATGCGGCCGGCATCCTTGGTGGCCTGGCGCTGCGAGTCATTGAAATATGCCGGCACCGTGATGACCGCCTCGGTGACCGCCTCGCCGAGATAATCCTCGGCGGTCTTCTTCATCTTCATGAGCACGCGCGCCGAGATCTCCGGCGGCGCCATCTTCTTGCCCTTGACCTCGACCCAGGCATCGCCGTTGTCGGCCTTGGCGATCTTGTAGGGCACCATGTTCTTGTCTTTCTGCACCACGTCGTCGGTGAACTTGCGCCCGATCAGGCGCTTGACGGCGAACAGGGTGTTCTTGGGGTTGGTGACCGCCTGGCGCTTGGCGGACTGGCCGACCAGCACTTCGTCGTCACCGCTGAAGGCCACGATCGAGGGCGTGGTACGCGCGCCTTCGCTGTTTTCGATGACCTTGGCCTTGCCCGCTTCCAGTACCGCGACGCAGGAGTTGGTCGTGCCTAAATCGATTCCGATGATCTTGCCCATGGTGTGCCTCTATTTCTGAACCTGTTGCCGAGCCCGCCGCGCGGACCCCGAATTGCCAATCAAAGTGGGGCGAGCCGCCCCGAATTCAAGCCTTGCTCAGGCGTCCGCGCTCTTGGCCACCACCACCAGCGCGGGCCGCAGCAGGCGCTGGTTGAGCAGGTAGCCGCTCTGCATGACGCGGGTCACGGTGCCGGGGGCGACGTGGCTGGCCTCTTCCATGGTCATGGCCTGGTGGAATTCGGGGTCGAAACGCTCGCCCTCGGGGTGGATCTGCTTGATGGACAGCTTCTCGAAGAAGTCGTCGAACATCTTGATGGTCATGGCCATGCCCTCGGTGAGGGTCGCGACCTCGGTGGCGGACATCGCCGCCTTGAGCCCGAGATCGAGGCTGTCCTTGACCGGCAGCAATTCGTGGATGAAGCGCTCGAGGCCGTACTTGTGGGCCGATTCGAGGTCGCGCTCGGCGCGCTTGCGCTGGTTGTCCATGTCGGCGCGGCCGCGCAGGACCTCGTTCTTCAGTTCATCGACCTGGGCGCGCAGGCGGCTGACTTCGGCCGCCAGTTCGTCGGCGCTGGCGAGGCTTTCGCCCTCATGGGTGGCATCGTCGGCGGTGGCCAGGTTGTCGCTGTCGGCCCGGGATTCTTCAGTCACGCTCATAACCTTATCTGCTGGAAATTGGAACAAATCGACCCCTCGCACGCAGTCGCGCGCGCTCCGGGGCCCGCTCGGCCCCGGCGAGTCGAGGGTCAAATGGGGATCAGCTGCGGGAATTCAAGGCGGTGCTGAGCATCTTCGCCGTGAGGTCGACGATGGGGATGACCCGCTCGTATTCCATGCGCGTCGGCCCGATCACCGCCAGCACGCCCAGCGTGCGGTGGCTGTCGGCATAGGTCGAGGTCACCACGGAGCACTGGTCCAGCACCTCGTAGCCCGATTCCTCGCCGATGAAGATCTGCACGCCGGAGGCGGACAGGGCCTGGTCCAGGAGGTGCAGGATATCGCGTTTCTGGTTGAAAGCCTCGAACAATGCGCGCAGGCGCTCGATGTCCGACAGCTCGTTGATCTCCATGAGATTGGTCTGGCCGGCCAGCACGTAGTCCTTGTGCGTCTCGTTGTCGACGAAGACCTTCTGCGTCATCTCGATGACCAGCGCCATGAGATTGTTCATTTCGTCGCGGGCGGCGGCCATTTCCTTGATGAGGCGCGCCTTGACCGCGTCGATGTCGCGCCCGGCGAACATGCTGTTCAAGTAGTTGGCGGCCTGCGTCAGCTCCGACTGGCCGTAGGTGCGGTTGGTCTTGATGATGCGATTCTCGACCTCGCGGTCGTTGGTCACCAGGATCGCCAGCACGCGGTTGTCGTTCAGCGACAGGAATTCGACCTGGCGCAGCGCGCGCCGGTCCGACACCGGGATCATGACGAGGCCGGCCAGGCGCGTGACGTCCGACAGCATTTTCGAGGTGTTGCTGAGCAGGCCCTGGATGTCGTCGTCGCTTTCGAGACTCGACTCCATGTGCCGGATCTCGTTGTGGCTCAAATTGCGGAACGTCACCATCGAATCGACGAACAGGCGGTAGCCCTTGACCGTCGGCACGCGGCCGGCCGAGGTATGCGGCGCCATGATCAGGCCCATGTCCTCGAGATCGGCCATGACGTTGCGGATGGTGGCCGGGCTCAAGTCCAGTTTCGCGTCGCGCGCCAGGGTGCGCGAGCCCACCGGCTGCCCGTCGGCGATATAGCGCTCGACCAGCAATTTGAACAGGTACTGCGAGCGCTCACCGAGCTTCATGTCTGTGTTGATGCGTGCCATGGTGCGGTCGGTGATCCAGGCTGGTTGCCGGAAATCTAACACCCTCGTGTGGGTCATGCAAAACCACGTTGCCGGTGAAATCGGCAAAGTGCTAAGTTCCCCGCCACTATCATGAGCGGGCCACAGCAAACCATGTTCACGCGCATCGGGATCGTGACGCGAACGCACGAACCGGCGGTCAAAGGTGCGCTAGAGCGCGTTATCGCGGTGTTGAACCGGCGCGGCGTCGAAACCCTGATAGACACCGTCGCCGCCGGCCACGACCCGGGCGGCAACTATCGCGTGGTGCCCAGTCCCGAACTCCCGGATTTCTGCGACCTGGTCATTTCCATCGGCGGCGACGGCACCCTCTTGCAGTGCGCCGGCCTCATCTACCCGCGGGACGTGGCGCTGGTCGGCATCAACCTCGGGCGCCTCGGCTTTCTGACCGACCTCTCGCCGACCGACATCGAGGGCGGCCTGGACGCCGTGCTGAACGGCGATTTCCTGTCGGAGGAGCGCGCGGTGCTGGGTTGCGAGGTGGTGCGCGACGGCGAAGTCATCGCCACCACTGACGGCTTGAACGACGTGGTCGTGCAGAAATGGAACACCGCGCGGCTCATCACCCTCGAGACCTATGTCGATGGCCAGTTCCTGCACGCGCAGCGCTCCGACGGCATGATCGTCGCCACCCCCACCGGCTCCACTGCCTACGCGCTGTCGGGCGGCGGCCCGATACTCGATCCGCGCACCCACGCGCTGGCGCTGGTGCCAATCTGCCCGCACACCCTCACCAACCGGCCGATCGTGGTCAGCGACGCGGCGCACATCGAGATCCATGTCGCGACCGACCGCGAAGACGAGTCGCGCGTGACCTGCGACGGCAACTCGATACTCGATCTGCTGCCGGGCGATTGCGTGCGCGTGGCGCGCCGCGCGCGCTCGGTGCGCCTGCTGCATCCGGCCAACCACGATCACTTCGCCACCCTGCGCGCGAAGCTCAACTGGGGGGCGTGAGGCCTTGCTCAAAACCCTCACCGTGCAGAACCTCGTCGTGGTGCGTCATGTCGACGTCGAATTCGGCGCGGGCCTGTCGGTGCTGTCGGGCGAGACCGGCGCCGGCAAGTCGATCCTCATCGAGGCGCTGGGCCTTGCGCTCGGCGAGCGCGCCGACAGCAAGCTGGTGCGCGCCGGCGACGATCGCGCGACGGTCACCGCCGTGTTCGATATCAGCAAGGCGCCCGGCGTGCGCGCCCTGCTCGCCGAACACGCGCTCGACAGCGACGACGAATGCGTCCTGCGCCGCATCGTGCTGCGCGACGGCGGCTCGCGCGCGTTCTGCAATGCCAGTCCCATTCCCGTGCAGCTCATGCACGACATCGGTACGCAGCTGGTCGATGTGCATGCCCAGCACGCCAGCCAGCAACTCATGAAGCGCGACGTGCAACGCGAGTTGCTGGACGCCTACGGCGGCCACCACGCCGCCCGCGAAGCAACCCATTCCGCCTGGCAGCAATGGAAAGACGCCCACGAACACTTGCTGGCGCTGGAGCGCGCCGGCCAGGACCGCGATCGCATCGAACTCGTGCGTTACCAGCACCAGGAGCTCGAACAGGCCAAGGTCGACGCCGGCGAAATCGAAAAGCTGGAGAGCGAGCATCGTCGCCTCGCCAACGGCGCCGCCAACCTCGAGCAATACGCTGCGCTGCGTGGCCTCATCGCCGATGACGAGGACGGCGCGCTGTCACGTCTGCGCGCCGCGGCCGGCCGCGCGCGCAATCTCGCCAAGCGCAGCGAGCACAGCGCGGGCCTGGTCGAATCGCTGGAACAGGCGCTGGTGTGCGTGGAAGAAAGCGTGGCCGAACTCGAACGCCTGGAAGGCGGCGTAGAAATCGATCCGGCACGCCTCGCCAGGCTCGACGACCGCATCGCCGCCCTGCACGCGCTGGCGCGCAAGCATCAGCTCGGCCTCGCCGAACTGCCGGCCTTGAAAGCGCGCCTGGAAGCTGAGCTCGCGGCCTTCGACAAGGGCGCGGCCGCGCGCGACGCGCTGGAGGCGGCCTGCGCCGCGGCCCTGGCGGCCTACCACGATGCGGCGGCGGCCCTGGCCAAGGCGCGCCGCGCCGCCGCCAAGCGCATGAACACCGAGATCACGCGCCGCATGCGCGAACTGGGCCTGCCCCACGCCGAGTTCAGCGCCACCCAGAGCGTCGCCGGCGATGCCAGCCCACAGCCGCACGGCAGCGATCGCATCGAATTCCTGGTCACCACCAACCCCGACCAGACGCCGGGCCCAATCAACAAGGTGGCGTCGGGCGGTGAACTGTCACGCATCGGCCTCGCCATCCAGGCCGCCACCGCTCGCCATGCCGGCATCCCGGTGGTGGTCTACGACGAAGTCGACACCGGCATCGGCGGCACCACCGCCAACATCGTCGGCCGCACCCTGCGCGCCGTGGCGCGCGAATGCCAGGTGATCTGCATCACCCACTCGCCGCAGGTGGCGAGCGCCGGCGATCAGCACCTGGTGGTCAGCAAATCGGTACAGGGCGGCATCACCGAGACCCAGATCCGGACCTTGGACAGGAAAACCAGGGAACAGGAGATTGCGCGCATGCTGGGCGCGGCCGAGGCGACGGCGGCCAGCGTGGCCCACGCCAGGGATTTGATTAAGACCGCGACGGGGGGTGGATGAGCGCCACGCTTTCGAATGTCGGATGTCAGACTGAAGTCTGACCCACAAGGACGGGCAACTTCTTTTGTGGGTCAGACTTCAGTCTGACACTCGCAACGTCCCCCGCTTACGCGGCCCCGCCCTTCGGCCGCACGTACAGCACCAGGCTGTGATCCTTCAGCTCGTAACCGTGCTTGGCGCAGATCTCGCGCTGGCGGCGCTCGATTTCCTCGTCGAAGAACTCGATGACCTCGCCGGTATCGAGCCGCACCATGTGATCGTGATGAGCGTCCTGCGCCATTTCGAACACCGCGTGGCCGCCGTCGAAGTTGTGGCGTTGCACGAGGCCGGCGGCTTCGAACTGCGTCAGCACCCGGTAGATGGTGGCGAGACCGACGTCTTCCCCAGCGTCGATGAGCGCCTTGTAGACGTCCTCGGCGCTCATGTGCCGGTCGGTGTTGCCTTCGAGGATTTCCAGGATGCGCAGCCGCGGCAGGGTCGCCTTCAGGCCCGCTTTCTTCAGTTCCTGCGTATCCATGACCTGTCGGCGCTCTCATCACTGGGGATAGGCGAAGGATAGCATCTTCGCGTCGGCGCGAGCCGCTGTGCTAGGATGCGCCAGCCCGCCGCGACGGCGACATCCGTGCAGTAATCCGGCATCGAGGATGGTCCATCCCGGCAGACGCGTGGTGACCGTCGGGTTCCGACAGCCGCGCCCGTGATCCTCAGCAAGCGACCTTCCATGGCCAAAACCTTATTCATCGTAGCGCTGTTCCTGCCCCTGCTTGCCGGCTGCTCGGCGCCGCGCGTGCGGGCACCATCAGTCGGCGACCTGCCCTTCGTGCACAAAATCGATGTGCAGCAAGGCAACGTCATCACCCAGGAGATGGTCGCGCAGCTGCGCAAGGGCATGGACAAGAAGAAGGTCCAGTTCATCATGGGCACGCCCATCATCAAAGACACCTTCAACGACGAACGTTGGGATTACGTCTACACCTTTCAGCACCGCGGAGGCACGGTGGAAAAGCGCCGCATCACGCTGGTGTTCGCCGACGACAAGCTCGACCGCGTCGACGGCAATGTCAAAGCCGCCGCGGGCGAGATCGAAGTCGAGTTGCACCAGGACACCACGGTCGACGTGCCCAAGAACCGCGGCCGCGGCGTGATGGCGCGCATCAAGGACACCATCCCCTTCACCGGCGACAAGGACGACAAGGACGACAAGAACGAAGGCAAGGACAAGGACGCAGCCAAGGACAAGGACGGCGCCGACAAAACCGCCAAGGGCGGCGAGAAGCCGGCGAGCGGCGACAAGTTGGCCGCCGCCAAGACGCCGGGAGTCGCGGTACCGGAAGACCCGGATGCCGAAAAAGCGCTGCCCGCGCCGATCGAGAATCCCTACGAGAACATCCAGGCCGCGCCCGGCGAGGGCGTGGTGGTGCCGCCGGACGCTCCCCGTTACCGGCAGAAGCGTGGCCTCGGCACCCGCGTGCTGGGCGTGTTCGGCCTCGGCGATTCCGACTACGTGCGGCCCACACCGCCTGAGAAGCCGCCGGAACCGCTGGTCAAGCGTCCGGAGCCGGAAGACGAGTAAAATTTCCTACGGCCCGGCGTCGCGCGGCGGCTTGCGGCGCACGCCGCGACGGCGGCGAATGGCCTTGGGGTCGTCGGCCAGCGGCCGATGGATCTCGACGCGGTCTCCTTCACCGAGCACGGCGTCCATCCCACACGGCACGCCGAAGATGCCGTAGCGGAATTCCCGCGTCACCTCCGCCGGCCAGCGCTCGAACACCCGTGCCCGCTCCAGGGCGCCACGCACGGTGGTGCCCTGCGGCACATCCAACGAAACCATCCACTGTTCGCCCGGCGCGGCGTACACCACGTCCACGTGGACGCGCTCAACGCCCATAGACGGCGTAGGCGCGGGCCTTGAAGGCTTCCACCAGCGAATCGGCTATCGGCTTGAAGGCGGTCGCGAAGACCTTGCCGAGCAGCTTGCCGCTGAATTCGAACTCGAGTTCCAGACGCACCATGCTGCCGCCGTCGGCCGGTTCGAACTGCCAGTGTCCGTGCAAGCGCGAGAACGGCCCGTCGACCAGCGCCAGGGTGATGGCGCGGCCCGCTTCGAGGCGGTTTTCAGTGGTGAAACTCGCGTCCAGCGGGCCCTTTTTCAAACGCAGACGGGCGCGCATGCGTTGCGCATCCTGGCTGAGGATCTCGCTGCCGGCGCACCAGGGCAGGAATTGCGGATAGGCCGCGACATCGTTGACCAGCGCGAACATCTGCTCGGCGGAAAACGGCACGAAGGCCATGCGTCGCACCGTCGTCATGCCGGCCGCCGGTGACCCGGACAGGAATTGGGGAAATGGGGATGACATGCCGAGGCTGTCGGCCACAGAACAAAAATCTTCATCGGCTGCCATTTTCGAAGATCGGGGCCGTGCCGACAAGAACTCAAGGCGAGGGCCGCGACGGCCGTTAATCAAAAGGTCCATTCCAGGCCCCGTTCATGGCAAGTTCGCCACAGACCGCTACTTCATTGCCGTCAGCCATCGGCCGCTTCCAGCCCATCCGAGTGCTCGGCCATGGCGGGCAGGGCGTGGTGTACCTGGCGTTCGACCCCAAGCTCGATCGCGAAGTCGCACTCAAGGTGCTCAATCATCGCGCGCGCGACCCGGCCAAGCTGCTCAACGAAGCGCGCAACGTCGCCAAACTCGATCATCCGAACATCGTCGGCATGTTCGAAATCGACCTCGACGCGCAACCGCCCTACCTCGTTTACCAGTTCGCGCCCGGGCGACCGCTGGCCGAATTCGTCGGCGGCGGCGGCGAGTCGATGCCGACCAAGCGCGTGGTGGAGGTCATGATCCGCGTGCTGGACGCCATCCACTACGCCCATGGCCAGAACGTCCTGCACCGCGATCTCACGCCGGCCAATATCCTGCTCGACGACAGCGACCAGCCGCGCATTCTCGATTTCGGCATCTCGGTCGCGCTCAACGACTCCACCGGCCGCCACGACATCGCCGGCACGCCCAATTACCTGGCGCCGGAAATTCTCAACAATCAACCCGCCGGGCCGGGCTCCGACCTGTTCGCGCTGTGCGTGGTGATGCACGAGATGCTGACCGGCAAGCGGCTGTTTCACGCCGACAGTTCGATGGCGGTGATCTACAAGATCATCAACGAGCGCATCCTGCCGCCGTCGATGAGCCGCGAGGGCATCGATGCGGCGCTCGACGCGGTGGTGATGAAGGGCCTGGAAAAAGATCCGACGCAGCGTTTCCAGAGCGCCGGCGCGATGCGCGACGCGCTCAAGGATTACCTGCAACCGCAGACCGCGAACGCTCCCGCCGCGCCGGCCACCGGCAGCAACGATGTCAAGGGTGCGATTGCCTTCCTGCAACGACGCATGACACGCAAGCCGGATTTTCCGGCGGTGTCGCGCCATATATCCGAGATCAACAGCAAGGCCGACGCGCGCGCGCAAAGCCACGTGAACGACCTGGCCGGCACCATCCTCAAGGACTATGCCCTGACCACCAAGCTGCTGAAGGTGGTCAACTCGGCGGTCTACGGCCAATACGGCGGCTCGATCAGCACCGTCAGCCGTGCCGTGGTAATCCTGGGCCTCGAACAGGTGCGCGCCATCGCGCTCGGCATCATCATTTTCGAACACATGCGCAACGGCGACCAGGCCGCGCAGCTCAAGGATGCCGCCTGCACCTCGTTCCTGAGCGCGATGCTCGCGCGCAGCATCTGCCAGGGCGAACAACCGCGCTTCAATTCCGAAGAAGCCTTCATCGGCGCGATGTTCCATCGCCTCGGCCGTCATCTGGCCATCTACTACTTCCCCGACGAGTATCGCGAAGTGCAGGCTTTGATCGAAAGCCGCGGCATGGACGAAGCGGCCGCAGCGCGCGAAGTGTTCGGCGCGGACTTCCACGAGTTCGGCGTCGCCATCGGCCGCGAATGGAACCTGCCCGACAGCATCCTGCAGGCCATGCGTCCGCAGCGTGCGGGACGGGTGCGCGCCGGCGCCACACCCGAACAGCTGATTGCGCAGTTTTGCGTGTTCAGCAACGAGGCCGCCGAAATCGCCAGCGGTGACGGCCGCGACATGGAGCAGCAGCTCAAAAGCCTGCTCGAGCGCTACGGCGATTGCGTGAAGATAGACACGCCCAAGCTCAAGGCCACCGTCATCGACGCCGTCAATGCCACGCGCGAATACGCGGGCATGATACGTACCGAACTCGCCACCGCGCCGCTGCTCGGCAAGGTCGAACGCGCGATGCGCGACAGCCGCGACGACAGCGCGGCGCCGTTGGACGAGGAACCCGGCGACGCGCCGCTGGATGCGCAGGCCACGCAACGCTTCCTGGTGGAATCCGAGGCCGAACGCGGCGTGCGCCGTCATTCCTTCCTGACCAACGCCATCGCCGAACTGACCAACGCCATCATCGAGCGCGCCTCGGTCAACGACATGTTCACCATGGTGCTGGAAGCCTTGTTCCGCAGCATGGGCTTCGACCACGTGGTGCTGATGATCCGCGACCCGGCGCGCAAGTCCTTCGTCGCGCGCTTCGGCTTCGGCACCGACATCGAAGCCCTGAAGCCGAGCTTCGAATTCCGCGCCGAGGGCGGCGACGACATCTTCACTGCGGCCGTGCAGAAAGGCCGCAACGCGGTGATCGTCGATACCAACGATGAACGCTATCGCGACTCCATCCCCGAATGGTGCCGCAAGCTCACCCAGCCGCGTTCCATCCTGGTGTTCGCGGTGCTGGTCAACAAGGTCTGCATCGCCGTCATCTATGCCGACTGCTGCAGCGACACCATCCGGGTGAACGCCCAGGAAGTGCAGTTGCTGAACACCCTGGTCAAACAGCTGACCCTGGGCGTGCGTCAGCGCTGACCGCAACGGCCGTGGCGAGCGCCGATGGGGCTATAATGCCGCCCCCAGAGCCACGCCACAGCCGACAGCCAGCGCGACCATGAGCGGTAAATCCAGCAAAGCAAAGCAGCAGCCGAGTTCGATCGCGCAGAACCGCAAGGCGCGCCACGACTTCACCATCGAAGATACCTTCGAGGCCGGCCTGGTGCTCGAAGGCTGGGAAGTGAAAGCCGCGCGCGCCGGCAAAGTGCAATTGCGCGACGCCTACGTGCAGTTCAAGAACGGCGAAGGCTTCCTGTTCGGCGCCCTCATCAACCCCTTGCCGTCGGCCTCGACCCACGTCAATCCCGACCCCGGCCGCTACCGCAAGCTGCTCATGCATCGCGTCGAACTCGACCGCATGATGGGCGCCATCGAGCGCAAGGGCATGACCGCGGTGGCGCTGGCCATCTACTGGAAGAACGGCCGCATCAAGGCCCAGATCGGCCTCGCCCGCGGCAAGAAGCAGCACGACAAGCGCGCCGCCGAGAAGGACCGCGACTGGGGCCGCGAAAAGGGCCGCATCTTGAAAGGCGGGAGGTAATCCCCATCTTCCTGTACACTCACCTTTCCCCGGGGGCGTCACGGTTTCGACGTGGGTATGAAACCCAAGGGGCATGCCGAGGCGCAGAACACCTCGTAAATCCATCTGCAGCCAATTTAGTTGCCAACGACGACAACTACGCACTCGCTGCTTAAAACCCAGTAGGGTGCCGTCTGACCGGAGCCGTGCTTGTGCGTCCGTCCTCAGGCGTCATATCTCACAAGATCGCGACGGAAGCTCGTCCAGGGCAGAAGCGCTAAAAAAACACTGGACTCGCTGTCTGTCTTCCCTGCCGGTCGGGTAGCAGCCAGTTAAATCAATGATTCGGCTAAGCATGTAGAACCGACGGCAGAGGACTTGCGGACGCGGGTTCGACTCCCGCCGCCTCCACCATAAATGGATAAGCCAATGATTGAATTGATTGGCTTTATCCTGCCTTCTTCGATGCTATTGCGACTCGCCTAGTACAACGTTTTGGGTGCGGAGCGAGGTCGCCGTCACCAGAGGCCCCCCCCCTCCTCATCTTCAGCATCCGCCGATGGAGGATTCAATTTTCGGATTTCCGTCCGAAGCCCTCCTGCGCCCATACTTCGGGCAACGAGAAATTAAAAAATCGCTGGATGCCGAGCGCTTGTCCGAGGCCTTTGGAAATCTTCAATCCGTCATTGACGAATACGTCGCTGAGAAGCTCACGCCACCATCTTGCTGGACGGCCAAGACGCACGAGGAGAACAAGGCCATCTTCGAGCTATTGGTTGCACTCGTTGGCGATGTGCCTGTGAGCACAATTGATGGGGCTGTTGCACGCCACGTTAAGCAAACTGTTCAGAAGCTCCCTCCCAACATGAACAAGTCCCCGCTCTACCGGAATAAGTCGGTGAGCGAGGTTGTCGCCATGAATCCAGCCGACACGCTGGCAGTAAACTCAGTTAACAAATATCTCAATCGGATTTCGTCGCTTTTTGATTGGGCTTTTGAACCAGCGCTACGTTTCGTTTAATCCGTTTTCTGGCCTTGGTCTCAAGAAATCCAAAAGAGCACATGAGGAGAAAGACGAGTTTAGCCAAAGCGACTTGGCAGCTCTTTTCGGATCTGAGATTTTTGCCCAAGGTGAATTTCGACATCCCTACTATTACTGGCTCCCCCTACTCGGCCTGTACACGGGCGCTCGCCTGGAAGAAATCTGCCAGTTGCACCGACGACATTCGGAAAGAAGGAGGAAGTCTGGGTTATCGACATAAACGACCAGGACGAGAAACGCATCAAGACGGGCGCTGCACGGAGACTTGTTCCTATTCACTCTGAGCTACAACGGTTAGGCCTTTTTGGAATATGTGGACGAGCTTCGTAGCAAGGGCGAAACGCGACTCTTTCCAGAACTCAAACGCCAGCGGGACGGCTACTCTCAAGCCGCCGGAAGTGGTTTAACGGACGCTACCGTCATGTTTTGGTGTTTCGCATTGCAAGAGGACGTTCCATAGTTTCCGGCATACGTTCATCAACTACCTAAAGCAGAAGGACCAGGACGAAAAGAAAAATTGGAGGGCTCGTGGGCCAGTCTGATTCCTCGGTGACGACGGGACGGTACGGCAAGCCCTACCCTCCAGAAACTCCTGATTGAACTCGTGAAGATAGTTCGATTTCGGCT